>NZ_JBIWHY010000005.1:168718-267993 GCF_044764345.1 Bacillus sp. NPDC094106
GTACCTGTTCCCGTTTCTGTACCGGTATTTGTAGTTGTACCTGTTTCTGTACCTGTTCCCGTTTCTGTACCGGTATTTGTAGTTGTACCTGTTTCTGTACCTGTGTTTGGATTCTTATTTGGATCTTTGTTTGGATCTTTGTTCGGATCTTTGTTTGGATCTTTGTTCGGATCTTTGTTTGGATCCTTGTTTGGATCTTTGTTTGGATCTTTGTTTGGATCTTCGTTTGGATCCTTATTTGGATCTTTGCCTGGATCTACAACTGTTTCGTCCTTAATTTTTGTATTCGTAATGTCATAGCCTTTTACTTCTGATTTATATCCATCTACTGGCTGTTCTTTTACTTCATACTTATATGCTTTGCCGTTTGCATCGTACGCAGCTAAGTCTTTGAATTCATATTTCCAGCCTTTTTCCGCTGTTACTTCTTGCGTTGTAATCACTTGACCATTTTGTAGTAAGTCTACTTTGATTGTTTTCGGACGATCTGTCGCATTGTCGTCTTTCCACGTCTTTGTTCCTTCTACTTTTGTTTGACCTACTTTTGTGTTTGTAATGTCATAACCGTGTACTTCTGTTTTGTAACCATCTACTGGTTGTTCCTTTACTTCATACTTGTAAGCAGTGCCATCTGCATCGTATGCTGCTAAATCTTTGAATTCATATTTCCAACCGCTTGCTTCACTTACTTCTTGTGTGTTGATGACCTGACCATTTTGTAGTAAGTCTACTTTAATTGTGCTCGGACGATCTGTCGCATTGTCGTCTTTCCATGCTTTTGTTCCTTCTACTTTCGTTTCGCCTACTTTTGTATTTGTGATGTCATAACCTTTGACTTCAGATTGATATCCAGCTACTGGTTGTTCTTTCACTGTATACGTGTAAGCTATTCCATTCGCATCGTATGCTTGTAGATTTTCAAATGTGTACTTCCAATTTGTTGCCTCTGTTACTTCTTTTGTGTCTACTACTTTACCGTTTTGTAGTAAATCTACTTGAATCGAGCCTGGGCGATTTGTTGCATTGTTATCGTTCCAAGTCTTTGTTCCTTCTACTTTCATTTCGCCTACTTTTGTATTTGTGATGTCATAACCACTTACGCTGGATTGGTATCCCGCTACTAGTTGTTCTTTCACTTCATACTTGTACGCTACTCCATTCGCATCATATACTTCTAAATCCGCGAATATATATTTCCAACCCATTACTGCTAGTACGTCTTGTGTTTTGATCACATTTCCGTTTTGTAGTAAGTCTACTTTGATCATTGCCGGACGGTCTGTTGCATTTCCGTCTTTCCACGTCTTCGTTCCTTCTACTGTTAATTCCGCTATTTTTGTGTTTGTAATGTTGTAGCCATTTACTTCTGATTTATATCCTGCTACCGGTTGTTCTTTTACTTCATACTTATATGCTTTGCCGTCTGCATCATACGCAGCTAAGTCTTTGAATTCATATTTCCAGCCTTTTTCCGCTGTTACTTCTTGTGTCGTAATCACTTGACCATTTTGCAGTAAGTCTACTTGAATTGTGCTTGGACGATCTGTCGCATTGTCGTCTTTCCACGTCTTTGTTCCTTCTACTTTCGTTTGACCAACCTTTGTATTCGTGATGTCATAGCCATTTACTTCCGATTTGTATCCTGCTACCGGTTGTTCTTCTACTTCATACTTGTACGCTTTGCCGTTTGCATCGTACGCAGCTAAATCTTTGAATTCATATTTCCAACCGCTTGCTTCACTTACTTCTTGTGTATTGATGACCTGACCATTTTGTAGTAAGTCTACTTTAATCGTTTTCGGACGATCTGTCGCATTATCGTCTTTCCACGTTTTTGTTCCTTCTACTTTTGTTGTTTGGACCACTTTTGTATTTATAATGTCATAACCATTTACTTCTGATTTATATCCATCTACTGGTTGTTCTTTTACTTCATACTTATATGCTTTGCCGTTTGCATCATACGCAGCTAAATCTTTGAATTCATATTTCCAACCGCTTGCTTCACTTACTTCTTGTGTATTGATGACCTGATCATTTTGTAATAAGTCTACTTTGATTGTTTTCGGACGATCTGTCGCATTATCACCTTTCCATGTTTTTGTTCCTGTAATGGATGTAGATTTCACTTTATTCGAAATCGGTAATTTAACTCCGTTTACAGTATTTGATTTCACTTCAAAACTTACTTTTGTCTGAGGATCGAAATCAATATAGTCTGGAGCTGAAACTTCTTGCACATAGTATTTACCTGGTTGTAAATTAGGAATTTCAATTATCCCTTTTTCATCCGTTACATATACATCTCCAACTTGTTCACCTGACTCTTTATACAGCTTAAACGAGACATTCGATATTACTTTTTCTTCATCACCTTCAAGATGCTTAACAATTCTTAACGTTCCTTTAGGAGGTAAATCACCTTGAGCACCACCGTCAGATGTTATATTGTTGACTTTGGCACTACCCGACTCAGAAACCGGTTGTTTGTATAGAATTTGATAATCGATCTTATAATCATTATTAAAAGATTCTTGGCTCTTTCCGCTTTCCGTTATAGTACTCGTATAAGAAACAGTAAAAGATCTAGCACTTCCCATAGACCAGTTAATCACGACTTTAAATGAATGACCGTCGTCATTAAACTGAACATATCCATAACGTTGCTCTTCAAATTGTTTAATAGTTAAAGTTTCTCTGTCATTAACTGTTATCCGAAAACTATCTTTATTAAGTGTTTGACCTTCCTGTAAACTATCAGACACAACAATATCTCTATTTAAATATTCTTTGTTTAAGTTTATATTCAAGAACCAACGCACTTCATTAGTGTTGTTTGGTTGAATATCACCAGTTTTATAGAAAAACGGTTTAGAGCCTGTACCACCACCACTGGTTGGACCAGCAATCGTTACAGTTTGCTTATCTAAAGTTGTCCCTAAATTTGTTGCAACATCTTTCGTTTGATCCGTTCCTACATTACTAGCTTGAACTGTAAAATTAAAATGCCCTCTAATATTGTGAAGTTTCTCAACCATATCATTAAATGTGCATATCACATTACCTGTACTTACTTTACAAGTACCAAAATTATTACCTTGCTCATCATTTAATGGAATCGTCCCATTAAATCCTGTTAATTCCGGAGGCAGTGTTAACGTTAGTGTGTCTCCAGACTTCATCTTATTTCCAGATTTATCACTAAAAGTTACATTTATTTTAGCCTGTTCTCCGTATTTTAGTTTCGTTTTATCAATCGTAAAACTATCCACAAATCCTGTTGTACTTAACTCTTGTGCATTCGCTATTATAGGCATTAAACTCTGGCCTATAGTAAACATTAAAATCATTATAATTGAAAAAATCGAAAATACTTTTTTTGAATGTATATTCATAGCATCCTCCTGTAGGTTATATTTATAGTCATATCGCATTATCGCGATATTTAACTCAATTTGAATATTCCTTTTCTTCAACCAATCCATAAGGCTTCACGTAAGTCTGTATCACCTCTCTCAAAAGAACTATTGTGGTATTGAACTATTTATGTAATCTTCTTCTCAAATAATATACAGCTCATTTTTCATTATTGGAGCGAAGTTATTCCTATATTTGTAATTTTCTGTATTTTAAAAACATATTTCACTTGCTTAACCTAACAAATCTATTAGAATAATTAAGTAAAATCTTTATATGAACCTTGATTTACAAATTTTAAATTTTTTCATTAAATATAGAATAGTAATTTGGGAAATAACACCGTCTTCACTTTTAAACGGTATTTAATAATTATTATATATTACTTTAAAGAATAGTATAACGTAGCGTGGTAGAATATAATTTGATTCTATTTTACAAAAATGCATATGCTTTAAAGGCAATATTGTAGAATTTTCACTATTAAGCAAGAGGAGTATATATCGTGACTCGATAAAAACAATTATTAGTAGTGTCGCATTAACTTCAGAACAATATTATAAATTCCCATTTTCTGAATATAGATTTCAATTTAAGATATTTATAATATTATCACCTCGAATAAAAAACCAAGAATTTCATTATTTTCTCGACAAAATAATTACTATACATTAGAGGATATTTTTAATTTCACTGAATTTCTTCCCTTTACATTCTTCATCGATTACTATAATAGACAATAAAGAATGGAAATAACACACTTGATGATGTTAATATAAAGCCAATTCAAAGTCAATTCTTTCTGCTTTGTTTTTATAAAAAATGTATTAATCCAAAAGTTTTTTCGACATTTCACGACATTCTATGTACTTCCATTAATTATTAGATTAAAATGATGATACGTAAGGAAACATATTACACAACATGTACTATCAACTTCATGGAATATATATTTACTAGGGATCTATATAGAGTGCAATTACAAAAGAAAGTCCGACATTCCCTTTTGAAAACATAAAATTTTATTCAAGTATACTTCACCATCAAGACTTGTATTCGATATATAATAAAAAACATGCCAAGTGCTTTTCAGCATTTGGCATGTTTTTTTATTGACCTCGTTGACGGCCAAATAAGAATACTCCACAGACTAACAACAACATACCTACAAGTATCGAAATAACTTCCGTTGGTGTTCCCCCTGTTTTAGGAAGTAACGCTGTCGTTTTATCATTTTCTTTAGTAGGTGGAACTTTTGAATCGTTATTTGCACTTGTGTTTGTATGTGTGTTTGTATGTGTGTTTGAATCCTTGTTTACATCTGTGTTTGTATGTGTATTTGAATCCTTGTTTACATCTATGTTTGTATGTGTATTTGTGCTTGATTCTTTGATTGTAATTTTGTTTGTATTTGGATCTTTATTTGATTCTTTGTTTGAATCTTTGTTCGGATCTTTGTTTAGATCTTTGTTTAGATCTTTGTTTGGATTCGTGTTTGAATCTTTGTTCGGTTCTTTGTTTGGATCTTTGTTTGGATTCGTGTTTGAATCTTTGTTCGGATCTTTGTTTGAATCTTTGTTCGGATCTTTGTTTGGATTCGTGTTTGAATCTTTGTTCGGTTCTTTGTTTGGATCTTTGTTTGGATTCGTGTTTGAATCTTTGTTTGAATCTTTGTTTGAATCTTTGTTTGGATCTTTGTTCGGTTCTTTGTTTGGATCTTTGTTCGGATCCTTGTTTGGATCTTTGTTCGGTTCTTTGTTTGGATCTTTGTTCGGATCTTTGTTCGGATCCTTGTTTGGATCTTTATTTGGTTCTTTATTTGAATCTTTGTTCGGATCCTTGTTTGGATCTTTATTTGGTTCTTTATTTGAATCTTTGTTCGGATCCTTGTTTGGATCTTTATTTGGTTCTTTATTTGAATCTTTGTTCGGATCCTTGTTTGGATCTTTACCTGGATCTACAACTGTTCCATCCTTGATTTTTGTATTCGTGATATCATAACCTGTTACTTCGGATTGATATCCCGCTACTGGTTGTTCTTTCACTGTATACGTGTAAGCTACTCCATTCGCATCGTATGCCGCTAAATCTGCAAATGCATATTTCCAACCACTTGCCTCTGTTACTTCTTTCGTGTCAATCTTTTGACCATTTTGTAGTAAATCTACTTGAATCGTTTTCGGACGATTTGTCGCATTGTCGCCTTTCCACGTCTTTGTTCCTTCTACTGTTACTTTTCCTACTTTTGTATTCGTGATGTCATAACCTGTTACTTCGGATTGATATCCTGCTACTGGTTGTTCTTTCACTTCATATCTATAGGCTACTCCATTCGCATCATATTGTGATAAATCTGCAAATGTATATTTCCAATTGTTTGCTTCTGTTACTTCTTTCGTGTCAATCTTTTGACCATTTTGTAGTAAGTCTACTTGAATCGTTTTCGGACGATCTATCGCATTGTCGTCTTTCCATGTCTTTGTTCCTTCTACTGTTGTCTTTCCTACTTTTGTATTCGTAATGTCATAACCTGTTACTTCGGATTGATATCCTGCTACTGGTTGTTCTTTCACCTCATACTTATACGCTTTTCCATTCGCATCATATGCCGCTAAGTCTTTGAATTCATATTTCCAGCCATCTGCCGCTGTTACTTCTTTCGTGTCAATCTTTTGACCATTTTGTAGTAAGTCTACTTGAATCGTTTTTGGACGATCTGTCGCATTGTCGTCTTTCCACGTTTTTGTTCCTTCTACTGTTACTTTTCTTGTATTCGTAATGTTATAACCAGTTACTTCGGATTTATACCCATCTACTGGTTGTTCTTTTACTGTATACGTATAGGCATTACCGTCATTATCATACGCAGGTACATTTGCAAACGTATAGTTCCAACCATTTGCTGCTGTTACATCTTGCGTTTGGATTACGTTGCCATTTTGCAGTAAGTCTACCTTGATTGTGCTTGGATGATCTGTCGCATTGTTATCATTCCATGTTTTTGTGCCTGAAACAGATGTCGTTTTCACCTTATTCGGAATCTTAAGCTTTACACCTTTTTCAGCATTTGCATCAACTGTAAAGTTTATTTTTGTTTGAGGATCAAAATCCACATAATCTGGAGCTTTAATCTCTTGCACATAGTAATTTCCTGAATCTAGATTAGAAATTTCAGTAATACCTTGTGCACCTGTTGTATATGTATCTCCGATTTGCTCACCCGATTCCTTATACAACTTAAACGTAACATTTGGGATGAATTTTTCTGGGTTTCCTTCAATGTGCTTAACAATTCTTAACGTTCCTTTAGGTGGTAAATCACCTTGTGCACCGCCACCCGCGTTTATATTTTTAGCCATTGCATTCTTTGAAACGGTTACCGGCGGCTCATTTAAAATTTGGTAACTAATTGTATAATCATTATACAAATATTCTTCGTTCATTCCACTTTCAGTTATAACCGAGCTATAATGCATACCGAAATACTTCTTACTTACATAATCCTTATAGCCTCTAATATCGAAAGAGTTACCGTTAAACGCAATCGTTCCATAGCCTTTATCCATAAATTGTTGTGGTGTTAAACTCTCACTTCCAACAATTATAGTAAAGCCTTCCTGCTTAAGTGTTTGACCCGATCGTAAAGTATCAGTCAAAATAACATCAGAACTTAACTCTTTCGTACCAGTCGTGTTTACATTCAGCTGCCACTTAATTTCATTTGGACTATCTGGGTAAATTTGCCCTGTTTTGTAGGTAAATGTTGTTGTACCCGTTCCCCCAGTTGGACCTTTAATTGTTACCGTTTGTTTCTCTAAATCTGTACCTAGATTTGTATCAACTGTTATCATTTGATTCGTTCCTACATTATTAGTTGCTTTAAATTCAAAATACAAATAGCCTCTAATATTTTGAAGTTTCTCAACTGTATCATTAAATGTACATACAACATTAGTTGTCGTTACTTGGCAAGTACCAAAACTAACACCTGCATCGTTCTTTAAGTCAATCGTTCTACCATATCCCGCTAACTCTGCAGGTAACGTTAATGTTAGTGTGTCTCCAGCCTTCATTTGATTTCCAGATTTATCACTAAAATCAACTCTTATTCCCGATCGTTCCCCATAATCTAGAACCGTTTTGTCGAACGTGAAACTATCAACAAATCTACTTGTATTTAATTCTTGTGCTTTTGCTATTATAGGCAGCAAACTCTGGCCTATAGTAAACATAAAAATCATTATAATTGAAAAAATCGAAAATACTCTTTTTGAGTGTATATTCATGGCACCCTCCTGTAGATTATATTTAGTTAAACTGTATCATTAAAATATTTAACTTAATTTGAATACTCCTTTTCTTCAATCACTCAGTCTTTATCACCTCTCTCAAAAGAATCCTTGCAACATTTAATCATTTATATAATCCTCTTCCCCAATCATATACAGTCAATTTTTCATTATAGGAAAGAAACAATTATTGAATTTCTGATTTTTCTGTATTCTCAAAACCCAAAAATTCATCTTCTCAATCTATTACTAGATAATTAAGTAAAATCTTTATATGAATCTTGATTTACAAATCTTTAATTTTTTCATTAGGTATAGGATAGTTTTTCGAAAATAACACCACATTTACTTTTAAATAAAATCTAGTAATTATTATATTAAATTTTAAAGGATATCATAACGCAATATAGTGTAGTGCAATATAATTTCACTCTATTTTACTAAAAATGTATATGCTTTAAAGGTAATAGGGTTTTAACTATTAAGTAAGAGGAGTATGTAGCATGATGCGGTTAAAACAATTATTATAAATGCCGCATTAACTTTAGAAAACTTTTAAAATTTTTCATTTTAGGAATATATAATTCAATTTGAAGCATTCATAATATTATCACCTTGAATAAAAAAAGCAAGCTTTTTTTACTTTTTTTGACATTTTATGACAAATAATTCATTTTTATTCATTCTCTAATTAGAATTATTCTATCTAGATAATGATACTAATATAAATGCAATTCAAAGTCAATTCTTTCTGCTTTATTTTTATAAAAAATGCGTTAATTTATAATCTTTTTCGACATTTTTTGACAACTTATTTACTTTCACTTATTCTTTAATTATAATAATTATGTTTAAATAACCATACTACATAACATGTAATAACAACTTCATTGAATATATTTACAAGGAGAGAGAGATCTATATAGATTTCAATTTTTTGCACTTCTGACATATAAGAAAATCTCGTGGAATCCCTAATACAAACCGACAACCTTCTAAAGAGCCCCAAACTCCTTCTTCTTCATCCTACAATATCTTTTGCAACGAATACAAAACTGCCTTCTTCATATCTATATAAATACAAGTTAAAAAGCTGACCTAAAAATCCCTTTCTTTTTAGCATTTGCCATGCATGAAGCGGTCATGGTCTTTTTCTGTCGCCTGCTAGGATGAAAACAAAGGGAGAATGCGGGTGCAGGTCGTATTTTATGCTGCATCACAAAAACTTGTATTCCATATGTAATAAAAACATGCCAAGCGCTTGTCAGCACCTGGCATGTTTTTTTACTTAATGACTATAATACTAGTATCGTAGTACCATGAATGATTTATTTTTTTATTAACCTCGTTGACGACGGAATAAGATTACCCCAAAGACTAACAACAACATACC
This sequence comes from Bacillus sp. NPDC094106, assembly GCF_044764345.1. Lineage (NCBI taxonomy): Bacteria > Bacillati > Bacillota > Bacilli > Caryophanales > Bacillaceae > Bacillus > Bacillus sp. NPDC094106. The sequence goes on from NZ_JBIWHY010000005.1 coordinate 177,818, forward strand.
TACAGACATTGAAATAAATCCCGTTGGTGTTCCTCCTGTTTTAGGAAGTAATGCTGTCTTCTTATCGCTTCCTTTAGTCGGTGGAACTTTTGAATCGTTATTTGTATTTGTGTTCGATTCTTTATTTATCTCTGTGTTTGTACTTGTGTTTGATTCCTTGTTTATCTCTGTGTTTGTACTTGTGTTTGATTCCTTGTTTATCTCTGTGTTTGTACTTGTGTTTGATTCCTTGTTTATCTCTGTGTTTGTACTTGTGTTTGATTCTTTGTTTATCTCTGTGTTTGTACTTGTGTTTGATTCTTTGTTTATCTCTGTGTTTGTATCTGGTTTTGTATTTGTATTTGTATTTGTATTTGTATTTGTGTTTGAATCCGGTTTTGGATCTGGTTTTGGATCCGGTTTCGGATCTGGCTTTGGATCTGGTTTTGGATCTGGTTTTGGATCCGGTTTTGGATTTGGATCTGGCTTTGGATCCGGTTTTGGATCTACAACTGTTCCGTCCTTGATTTTTGTATTCGTGATATCATAACCTGTTACTTCGGATTTATAGCCCGCTACTGGTTGTTCTTTCACTTCATACTTGTAGTTAGCGCCATTCGCATCATATGCCGCTAAATCTTTGAATTCATATTTCCAACCATTTGTTGCTGTTACGTCTTGTGTGTTGATAACTTGACCATTTTGTAGTAAGTCTACTTTAATTGTGCTCGGACGATCTGTCGCATTATCGTCTTTCCACGTTTTTGTTCCTTCTACTGTTGTCTTTCCTACTTTTGTATTCGTGATGTCATAACCATGTACATCAGATTGGTATCCCGCTACTGGTTGTTCTTTCACTTCATACTGATAGGCTACTCCATTCGCATCGTATGCTTGTAGATTTTCAAATGCGTACTTCCACTTTGTTGCCTCTGTTACTTCTTTTGTGTCTACTACTTTACCGTTTTGGAGTAAGTCCACTTTAATCGAACTTGGACGATTTGTCGCATTGTTATCATTCCATGTTTTTGTTCCTTCTACTCTCGTCTCGCCTACTTTTGTATTTGTGATGTCATAACCGTTTACGCTGGATTGATATCCTGCTATCGGATGTTCTTTCACTTCATACTGATAGGCTACTCCGTTCGCATCATATGCTTCTAAATCTGTGAATATATATTTCCAACCCATTGCTGCTAGTACGTCTTGTGTTTTGATCACGTTTCCGTTTTGGAGTAAGTCTACTTTGATCATCGCCGGACGGTCTGTCGCATTTCCGTCTTTCCACGTCTTCGTTCCTTCTACTGTTAATTTCGCTACTTTTGTGTTTGTAATGTCATAACCGCTTACGCTGGATTGATATCCCGCTACCGGTTGTTCTTTCACTTCATACTTGTACGCTTTTCCATCTGCATCGTACGCAGCTAAGTCTTTGAATTCATATTTCCAGCCTTTTTCCGCTGTTACTTCTTGTGTCGTAATCACTTGACCATTTTGTAATAAGTCTACTTTGATTGTTTTCGGACGATCTGTCGCATTGTCGTCTTTCCACATTTTTGTTCCTTCTACTGTTGTCTTTCCTACTTTTGTATTTGTAATGTCATAACCTTTTACGTCAGATTGGTATCCCGCTACTGGCTGTTCTTTTACTTCATACTTGTAGGCAACACCATTCGCATCATATTGGGCTAAGTCTGCAAATGTATATTTCCAGCCTTTTGTCGCTGTTACTTCTTGTGTATTAATAACTTGACCATTTTGTAGTAAGTCTACTTTGATTGTGCTTGGACGATCTGTCGCATTGTCGTCTTTCCACGTCTTTGTTCCTTCTACTGTTGTTTTTCCTACTTTTGTATTCGTAATGTCATAACCGTTTACTTCGGATTGGTATCCTGCTACTGGCTGTTCTTTTACTTCATACGTATAGGCAACACCATTCGCATCATATTGGGCTAAGTCTGTAAATGTATATTTCCAACCGTTTGCTTCTGTTACTTCTTGTGTATTGATCACTTGACCATTTTGTAGTAAGTCTACTTTAATTGTGCTTGGACGATCTGTCGCATTGTCGTCTTTCCACGTTTTTGTTCCTTCTACTGTTGTCTTTCCTACTTTTGTATTTGTAATGTCATAACCGTTTACTTCGGATTGGTATCCTGTTACCGGTTGTTCTTTCACTGTATACGTATAGGCAGCACCACTTGTATCATATTGGGCTAAATCTGCAAATGTATATTTCCAACCGTTTGCTGCTGTTACGTCTTTCGTCTGGATGATGTTACCGTTTTGTAGTAAGTCTACTTTAATCATCGTCGGACGATCTGTCGCATTGTCGTCTTTCCATGTTTTTGTTCCTAAAACGGATATCATTTTTGCATCTTTTGTATTCGTAATGTTGTAGCCAGTTACTTCTGATTTGTATCCTGCTACTGGATGCTCTTTTACTGTATACGTATACGCGTTACCGTCATTATCATATGCAGGTATATTTGCAAACGTATAGTTCCAATTATTTGCCGCTGTTACGTCTTGTGTTTGGATTACATTTCCATTTCGTAACAAATCTACTTGGATCGTGCTTGGACGATCTGGTGTATTGTTATCATTCCATGTTTTTGTACCTGAAACGGATGTGGTTTTCACCTTATTTGGAATCATCAGCTTTACACCCTTTTGAGCATTTGCATCAACTGTAAAGCTTATTTTTGTTTGAGGGTCAAAATCCACATAGTCTGGCGCTTGAATCTCTTGCACATAGTAGTTTCCTGGATCTAAATTAGGAATTTCAGTAATACCTTGTGCACCTGTTGTATATGTATCTCCGATTTGCTCACCCGATTCCTTATACAACTTAAACGTAACATTTGGGATGAATTTTTCTGGATTTCCTTCAATGTGCTTAACAATTCTTAACGTTCCTTTAGGCGGTAAATCACCTTGCGCACCGCCACCCATGCTTATATTCTTAACCCATGTACTATTTTCATCTGATACTAGGGCTTCATTAACAATTTGGTAATTAATCTTATAATTATTAAAAAAAGATTCTTGAGTCTTTCCGCTTGCAGTTATAGCAGTTGTATAGCCAACCGTAAAAGAATTACCGCTTGCTTTATCCTTATAAATCAAGACATCAAATGAATTATCACCAGTAAAAGTAATCGTTCCATAGCCTTGATCTTGAAATTGTTGAAGTGTTAAATTTAAAGACGTAGTCCCATTATGAATTGCTATATAAAAACTATTCTTATTAAGTGTTTGCCCCGACTGTATGTTATCAGACAAAACAATATCAGTATTTAACTGCTGTTTTTTATTATTTATAGCCAAGAACCAACGTACTTCATCGGTGTTGCTTGGCTGAATATCGCCTGATTTGTAGAAAAACAATGTAGGTTCTGTACTACCAGTTGGGCCGCTAATCGTTACCGCTTGCTTTTCTAAACTTGTACCTAGATTTGTTTCGATTGTTCTTGTTTCTCCCGTCGGTACATTCATTCCTGAAACTGTAAAATTAAAATGTCCTCTAATATTTTGAAGTTTCTCAACCACGTCAGTAAATGTACATACGACATTGGTTGTCGTGATTTGACAAGTACCAAAATCAGTCCCTTCGTCATTTTTTAATGGAATCGTTCCACTAAATCCTACTAATTCCGGAGGTAACGTTAATGTTAGTGTGTCTCCGGCCTTCATTTTATTTCCGGATTTATCACTAAAATTTACATTTATTTTAGTCTGCTCTCCGTATTGTAGTTTTGTTTTCTCAATTGTAAAACTATCCACAAATCCTGTTGTATTTAATTCTTGTGCATTTGCTATTATAGGCAGCAAACTCTGGCCTATCGTAAACATAAAAATTATTATAATTGAAAAAATCGAAAATACTCTTTTTGAATGTATATTCATGGCATCCTCCTATAGATTATATTTAGTTAAACTAAATTATTAAGATATGCAACTTAAATACTCCTTTTCTTCTACCGATCAGTCTTTATCACCCCCTCTCAAAAGAATCCTTGCAATATTTAATCCCTTATGTGATTCTCTTCTCTAATCTTTTTCATTATAGGAAAGAAGTAATTATGCAATTTCTGATTTTTCTGTATTTTCCAGAGAACAAAATCCATTTGCTCAATCTTTCACTATATAATTAAGTAACATCTTTATATGAATCTTGATTTACAAATTTTAAATTATTTCATTAGATATAGAATAGTTATTGAGGAAATAATCCTACACTTACTTTTAAATGGATTTTAATAATTAATATATTTTATTTTAAAGGATAGCATAACGTAGTGTAGTGCAATATAATTTCATTCGATTAAAACAGCTATTATAAGTACCGCATTAACTTCAGAATACTTTTAAAAGTTTTCGTTTTATGAATATATAATTCAATTAGAATTATTCATAATATTACCACCTTAAATGGAAAAATCAAGCTTTTTTATTACTTTTTTCGACATTTTTTTCACTATCCATTAAAGTATATTTTCCAAAGGTTTTACTGAATTTCTTCCCTGTACATTTTTCATTGATTATTGTAATAAACTAGCGGAAAAATAGTACATAACACCCTCGAATAATACTCGTATAAACATAATTCAAAGTCAATTCTTCCTGCTGGGTTTTTATGAAAAATACGTTAATCTAGAGTTTTTTCGACATTTTACGACAAACTGTTTAATTTTATCCATTCTTTTTTTATAATAATTCTATATAAATAATGATAATAATATAAATCTAATTTAAATCAAAGTCAATTCTTTCTGCTAGGTTTTTATAAAAAATGTGTTAATTTAGACTCTTTTTTGATATTTCATGACAACTTATTTACTTTTATTCATTCTTTAATTAAAATAATCATATTTAAAGAACGATACTACACAACATGTAATAATAACTTCATTGAATATATACGAAGAGAGCTATATAGATTTTAATTAAAACAGATAGCTTATTCTATATAAGTACAAATTGAAAAATCGACATAAAACCTTTCTTTTTAGGTGGGAGGGAGAATCCGGCCATGCATAGAAGCGGTCAGTTCCTTTTCCTGCCCCATGCCAAGTAAAAACAAAGAGAGAAAACGAGTGTAGATCACCCTTTGTTCTTCATAGCCGTGACTTATATGTTGGAAAATCAAAATGGATATATATATATAAAGGGAGAGAGCTTAATGAAAAAACCAGAAGAAAGTATTCATACATCAGATAACAACAAAGATAATATCGTTACGTTATATATTACTAGACACGGTAAAACAATGTTAAATGCTAGTAATCGTGTGCAAGGGTGGGCAGATTCTCCATTAGTAGAAACAGGTGTTGAAGTTGCTAAAGGTTTAGGGAATGGATTAAAAGATATTCATTTTGTTGATGCTTATAGTAGCGATAGTGGTCGCGCAATTGAAACTGCTAACTTGGTATTACAATATAGTGGACAATCAAATTTAAAACTTGAACAAAGGAAAGACTTACGTGAATTGAATTTTGGTTTTTTTGAAGGCGATAAGGTTGAAAACATGTGGAAAGCTATTAGTTCATCTGCTGGTATTAAATCAGCAGATGAACTAATGAAGTTATCTATTGAAGAAATTGTTAACTTCATTGCAGCGACAGACCATACGAAACAGGCTGAAGATTGGAAAACTCTTTCAGCCCGTATAAAAAAAGAGATTGATACAATTAGTGAAGCGGCTGCCAAAAATGGAGGGGGTAACGTTTTAATTGTATCTCATGGACTTACGATCACTGTATTAGTAGAAATACTTGATAGTAGTAAAATAAAATTGGGATTGGAAAATGCAAGTGTAACTAAAATTCTCTATAAGAATGGACAATATAAAGTCGAATCTGTTGGTGATATGAGTTATGCTGAAAAGGGAAAAGAAAGTGTAAAATTATAATGGGATGTATAAGTAATAGAATGAGAAAAAGGCGGATTCCTTACGAGGGACTGCCTTTTCATTCATATATTCATAACATTGATTGTGTGAATAAGAACCTTCTATATATACATCAATTAAAAAAACGATATAAAACCCTTCTTTTCAGGTGAGAGAGAGCATCTGGCCATGCATAGAAACGATCAGTTCCTTTTTCTGCCCCATGCGAAGTAAAAACAGAACGAGCAAACGAGTGTAGGTTACTTTTTATTCTGCATAGCAAGGATTTAGATGTCGAAAAATTAAAATGAATTTATATAGATACATGGAATTCTAATAAGTGGAATTACAGCAATAAAAAAAATGTCGAATTTATAGAAAATTTGTTTTTTTTTGTTGTTTTATTTTATTTTTAATGTTAAACTCATAATTACAAAGAAAGAGTAACAAAAAAATACCCTTTAGCGATTGAGAATTTTCTGAATCTTTAATTTTCTTAAAGATTCACCCTATTCCACTTGATTGACATTTTGCGTGTTCTCCGCTCTTTCTTTGTTGTACCCTATGGAAAAAAGCCTAGAGAAAAACAACTTGTTCTTATGCAAGTTGTTTTTTTCTGTGAAAATTTAATTTTTCAACATATCAGTTGCTGCTATGCAAAATAAAATATGATCTGCGTTGCGCTCACTTTTCCCCTTTGTTTTCACCCTTACATGTGGCAGGAAAAGGCACTGACCGCTTCTATGCATGGCCAGATGCTCTCGTCCCCCCTAAAAAGAAAGGGGTTTTTTATGTCGGTTTTTCAACTTGTATTTATCTACCTTCTAATCGGTAACACAATCTCAACCGTAGTTCCAACCCCAACTTCACTCTTAAATTGTATTGTACCTTGATGTTCTTCAATAATCTTGTATGTAACCATTAATCCTAAGCCAGTTCCATCTTCTTTCGTTGTATAAAAGGCTTCACTAAGCTTTGGAATCTTATCTTTTTGTATGCCGCATCCTTCATCTGTAATACGAATGATCATTACATCTTGAAAAGTTACTTGAATGGTAATTGTTCCTCCTGATGGCATAGCTTCAATTGCATTTTTTATTAGATTTACAAATACTTGTTTTAATCGTTTTTCATCACATTTAATAAGCGGGATATTCTCATCATAATCCGCATATACGTTAACACCACTTTGCTTAGCAAATTCACCAATTACGACTTGTACATATGAAATAATATCTCTTATATCATGATTCTGATGTTCTTTTTCCCTTGAATTTCCGAGTATCATTAAATCATTTGCGATAATATCAATTCTTTCAATTTCTTTCATCATAATCTCACTATATACTTTATTCTCATCCTCTGGATATTTTTCTTGCTGATTTTGGACAAGTTTCCTTAAGACTATTAGAGGTTTACGTATTTTATCTCCAATAACTGTTGCCATCCTTCCAACTATAGCCACCTTTTCTTTCTGCTTCCATTCTTGATGCATCATTTCGATTGTTCGAATATACGATTGAAATCTCAATAAAATAATCCAACTTATAATTGAAAACAAACTACAAAGAATGATAGGAATAAGAACAATCAACGACTTCACAACGATTCCCATTAAAACATACTTAAGAATCGTTCCTCCCGCCACAAACCAAAAATAACGCTTATTCACAAAAATCGGTGCAAAAAGAAAGAAAAAGCCCTCGACTATATTTCCTCCATCAAACTCTAAACCTGTTTCATAGTAAAGTATAAAATTATGAATGAAATCTAATATGCTATATCCTATGAAAATAATGTATTTCACAGTATACGGATTCTTTCGTTTCATCACGTATATGCTTACAAATACTAATATCATCATACAAATATACGACCATACTCCTAAGCCCCTCTCTAGAATAGGAATACCACTTGCTCCTTCTAACTTAGGCATAACATAATAACATGCAATATCGTATACGAAACAAGCCACAAAAAATAAACTTAAAAAAAGGTTTAACGTTCGAACTTCTTCCTTTGTTAATGTATAAATACTGCTCATGTAGCAAACCCCTTTATTTCCAAAAGCCATATTACTCCCCATTCTGCTCTTTAGGTAAAATAATGTCGACTTTTGTTCCTACATTTCTTTCACTTGTAATGTGGATTTTCCCTTGATGTTCTTCAATAAGCTTACGAGCTACAGTAAGTCCTAAACCAATCCCATCTTTCTTCGTCGTATAGAAAGCCTCTGTTATACGACTTAAATTCTCTTCCTGTATTCCACATCCACTATCAATAATACTTACTATTACATAGTCTTCATCTTGCTCTTTTATCTGTACCCAAAGCGTTCCACCATGTTCCATTGATTCAATCGCATTTTTTAGTACATATAAAAATCCTTCTTTTAACTTTCGATTATCACACTCTATTTTTATTTGATCAGATTCAGTATCATAAATGAGCTGTAGCTGTTTTCTTTTTATGTCTTGCTCCATTTCTTTCATTACACTCGATACAACTTCTCCTATAAATTGACTACTATAAATAGAGTGCTTACAAGAAGCAATCGCCATGAGTTTACTTACCATATTATTTATATGCTCAATTTCATCAATCATATATTCGTAGGTTTTATCATCTGCATGTTTTTCTTTCTGCAATTGCGTAAATCCTTTTAATGATGAAAGAGGGTTTCGAATCTCATGTCCAACAGATGCCGCCATCTTTCCAATCACCATCGATTTTTCAGACTCCCTCGTCGCTGTCATTACATCATTTATAGTAGAAAGATACTGTGAAAATCGGTTTAATAGAAGATATGATACAAATAATAAAAGACTATACATGATTAATGACATAAATGCTTGCTTGTCTCCTAAAACAACAAATAACATGATATACTTTCCCATAATAATTGAAGATAACCATAGGAAATATCGTTTACTCATAAAAATTGATACAAAGAAAATGAAAACAAATTCCAGTACATTTCCATCATCAAATGCTACTTTGTTATGCATCGCATACCAGTATAAATTAAAACTTTCCGCACACATATACGCTATCAAATAGACATGCTTAATGCGATCCGCCTTCTGTTTTTTCATTAAATACACACTAAATCCTATTAATCCTACTCCGTACACAAACTTTGGAATAAGAACGTATAGCCTTACAAACGCACCAGAATCTTTTAGTATGATTGAATACACAATTTCATATGAAATCCACACAATATTAAACACCCACAAAAAGAGATGGGCATTTTTCTTTTCTTCTTGAAACAGGATAAAGTTTTCTTTCACTTTAGCACTTCCTCAAAAGCCATATACTTTTCATAATCTTGCTACTAACTTTCATTATTATAATAAACGCTTACAACGTTTTACCACAAAAATATCGAATAATAAGGAAAAGTTAACTTCATTTATCCAATTTCATTATAAAATAAAAAGAATTTGCCTCCTCAGCAAATTCTTTTTATTTTATTTATCACAAGCAATCCCATCTCCATCACGATCTAACTTAGCAGAATATGCCGGATGTCCCTTTGGAATGTTTGAAAACCCAGCAGCTTTTGCTTCTTTACAACTTTTGAATTGACCGCTTTCTTGTGGTAAGTTTTCATTAGGTTGTTGCTGTACAGGTTGTTTTTGTTCCTGCTTTTGTTCTGGTTTCGGTTGCACCGGTTGTTGCTGTTCTTGCTTCGGCGCAGTGGCTACAGCTTCCTGCTTTTTCTCAGCTGGCTTTGGTGCCTTGCTTTTGTCAAAGCCACTATCAGTTGCGTAATTTTCAACGCTCCAAATTCCTTTTTTAGCAGCTTGTGCTTTTTTCTGTGCTTCTCTTAAATAATCTATATACTTCGTATTTGGTGCATATACATATGCAACACGAGCCAATCCTTGATCAATTAGCATACGATTTAACATTTGCCCATCTACCCATACATACGCTAATAAACGACCGTACTTTTCACGCTCACTTACATCTAATTCAAGCTGAATTTGCTTGCCTACACTTGCATATTTTTTTGTAAATGCGCTTGCTTCAGGCCCAAATGGTTGTACACCTAAACGGGGATGTTTTGTTTCAGGTGTATCAACAAGAAGAAAACGTACTGTTTCTTCTTTACCGTTTTCTAATTTCACCTTTAATGTGTCGCCATCTATATTTTTCACAACAGTTGCATTTACAACACGATTTTGATTCATTTTACGCTTCTCATCTGCAACTTGTGTACTCGCATCATTAACTAATGCAGCGTTCTGTACTTTATTTTCAGTCGCATTTGGCGTATAGTTCTCACGCTCTTCTACAGGAATTTCCTCATATGTACTGCTCTCTTGTTGTTTCTTTAATTCTTCTGCTTTCTTTGCTTCTTCCTCTTGTTTTGCTTTTTCTGCCTGCTTAACTTCTTCTGCTTTTTTAACATCTTCTTTTTGTTCTGTCTTCTCTGTTGCTTTTGCTTGATTATCCGCACCTTTGCATGCTGTTAAACTCACTGCACATAAGCTGCTCAGCAAAAGTAAAAATAGCTTTTTTGACATGTAAAATCCTCCCTATATAGCTGTTAAACATAACGAACTTACCTAGGATAACAGATATATAGATATCTAATTGTCGAATTTTGCCGAATCACTACTCTATTTTATCCCGAATACAAAATCATCTGTAATTATAAAAAAGATTGACCATTCCAAAATTCACATAATTCTCACAAATAGATTGATAAAACGGTTACAATTTGGTTTATACTAAATTTACAAGTAATACTCCCTGATTGATCCAGCTTGTCTAGTTATACCCCGTTATGAATATACTGAAAAAAGAACTTGTAGCCTATCTACAAGTTCTTTTTATATACACAATATTCTGCCAGAATAACATCTCTTTACTATATTGCTTTCCTACCAATAAATCATATTGAAGTAGTTTATATTGACTCAACATTTCTTTTTGCTTTTTGCTTGTCGCTTAAATTTTTTATTACTTTTCCATCTTGATTTATCTTTAGTTCATCTCTGAGTACTGGGATTTCTTGATGTAACTTCGATAAGAATTGATAAAACGGTGATTTATTTAATCCCGCATAATCAAACACAAGGTTTGAGAAATAGATAGGACTTACCATTTCGTCTCCATACGCGCCTCTATTATACATATGGCTTCTTAAGTATTCCTTAAAATATGGTTGAAATTTGTTTCACAGGGCATTACTGTAAAACCTCGCTGATGGAAGTTTCACTTTATGATATAATGCAATTATGTTTTGGATAGGCTTAATGATGTTAGGACTTTATCACGAAATAAATACAAAAGTAATGAACAAAGGAGATGCTTATTTTTGTTAGCCAAGTTTAAAAGTTTGCCTAAAGCGGTATATGTAATTTTGGCGCTTTCTTTTCTCCTGCACGTTTTTTGTTTAGTAAAACAACCAGGATTAGATGGAGAGCTAGTAAAAGTAACATATGGCGCGAACGATGCATTTAACTATTCGTTAACAGCTGAACAGTTATTAAAACATGGTGTATTTGGTTATGTATATTTAGAGCCTAGTGAAGTACCTGGGAAAAATGCATACATAACACCTGGTCAACCGCTATTATTAGCTGGCGCAATGATCATTTCTGACGTAACACATATTCCTTACTACTACGTAGCAACTATCATTAACATGTTGCTCAATCTCGGTACAGTACTATTAGTATTTTTAATCGGAAAAGAGTTATTTGAAAAGAATATTTATGGAATTGTTGCAAGTATTTTATACGCTATTTATCCAAGTAACTATACATACTTCCGTACATTATTAACAGAAGTTCCTTCGATGTTCCTCTTGTGCTTAAGTGTGTATGTATTTGTTCTTGCGTGGAAGTACAATAAAGTGAAATTCCATATATGGTTCGGAGTTGTTGTATCTATTTTACTCATGTTCCGTCCAAATCCGGCTCCGATGCTGCTGATTCCTGTTCTTGTTGTCTTGTTTACATATGGATTCAAGGACTCTATTAAAATCGGCCTGTTATGGTTTATTGGGCCATTCTTTATCATTGGTGCATGGGTCGTTCGTAACTATTTAGCACTCCATCAATTTATTTTGTTCTCAACACAAGGTGCTGACCCATTAATTGCCGGCGCAGATCCATTTAACAAAATTGGTTACGAAAACGTAGTAAACCAAATGAAAGCAAATGGATTTACAGATAAAGGTGCGTATGCGAAAGAATTAATCAAAAATGGATTTAAGACAGATTTCACGTATTGGTTCTCTTGGTTTACTCTCGGGAAAACAATCGAGTTATTCAAAACGGCTCCTGCTGTAGATCAATACCGCATTCATAACTTTATGCAGCTTTGTCATAGAGTCTTTATTATCGGTACATTCTTAAGTAGTTTCTGCTTCATGCTGAACTCATTTAAACATAAGCGCGTAATGATGTTAGTAGCTAGTTGTGTTATCTACATCATATTCTCAAATTTATTCCTAGCGATTAACCGCTACGGATTCTTCATTAATCCTCTTATGTGCTTAATTCTTGCATACGGATTAGTTTATGTTACAACAAAGCTTCCATTTTTAGGAACAAACCGCGCGTAATATATGAATTCAAAAGAGGTTGTCCATTTCCGGACAACCTCTTTTTACGATAATTTCATTTTTTATATGTAATAGAATATATTATGTTCAGTCTCATTTTCCCCATGCTATGCATAGCATGAGGAAAATGAGACAAACTTCAATAAGGGAATACATCCTTTTCATTGTTCCAAAGGATGTATTTCCTTATTAGACTTAACTGTAGTTGTAGAAAATCTATTTTTACGAGAGTGCTCTAAGCTCGCTTTCATATTTTCACCGCTAAAGATACCATTTAAAGACTGTGTTAACAGGTCCATATTATAAATTGAGGGGAAAATATAAGCCATGAACTCTAGTGCATCCTGTAATTCTTCAATGAAGGGGAAAAATGATAGGATGTTTCATACTATATAAATCCATTTTAATTTTTCGACACCTAAATCCCTGCTATGCAGAATAAAAGGTAACCTACATACACTCGTTTGCTCTTTCTGTTTTTACTTCGCATGTGGTAGAAAAAGGCCCTGATGGCCAGATGTTCTCTCCCACCTAAAAAGGGGGTTTTATATCGTTTTTTTAATTGATGTATATAGTAACTAGTTAAAAGTAGTTTGGATAACTTAAACTTTTTTACTGCTATCCACTATTGAATGAGAGGAAGAAGCCAAATTTTCCATATGATGCATACAATCACGATGAATGTATAATCACCAAAATCTAATTTAGGGCCTTTCTTTATATGCATATCTAACCAAATATGCATAAGTTTCATTTCCTTATATTTATGGATATTCTTCTTTGCGAAGCGGTAAGAAAGGGACTGTAATATCATACAGCCTATTACAAATATAAGTAACAAAATCAGAAAATCGCCCACGAAACGCCTCCCTATTTCTGCATTGTCTTTTCTAATATACGGTGCTTCAAAAGCCATTCTTCAAACTTAGCACTGCCAAATTCCCAGCTTAAATCATTAGCATGTACAGAAAAAACACGATACCCGGAATAGTCATCCATCCATTCATTTTCCTGCACCCCAGTTGGCGTAATCCCATAAAAAGCAAAGTTGAAAAAGACATCCCATACATCTTCTTGTTTTCTTTTATACGCAATCGATTCCACATCGTACTCATCTCCGAAATAATCGAGATGTAAATGCATGTCATCATATTCATACTTCATTTTTATCACCCCTTATATTTGTACTTCTTTATGATCCAAAAAATTCCTTCTATGTCCACTCACATCTAGGCACTTACCTACATATTATGTCAGTAGATTGATTTCTAGGAGGTGTCTTGTATTGAAAAAATTCATAGCTGTTTTCTGTATACTTGTACTTACTGTTTTTACGTTTGTCGCTTGTAGTAAAAAGGAGAACACAAAGCAGCAAACACAAAAAATTCACATTGGTGAAGTAACACATTCCCTCTTTTACGCACCGTTATATGTTGGGATTGAGAAAGGATTTTTTAAAGATGAAGGTCTAGACATTGACTTACAAACAACAGCTGGTGGCGATAAAACGATGACTGCACTGTTATCTGGCGGAATTGATATTGCACTCGTCGGTTCTGAAACATCCATTTATGTTCACCAGCAAGGAGCAAAAGATCCGGTTATTAATTTTGCACAGCTTACACAAACAGATGGTACCTTTTTAGTTTCACGTAAAAAATTAGACTCTTTTAATTGGAACGATGTCAAAGGCGTTACTTTCCTTGGTCAGCGTAAAGGCGGTATGCCGCAAATGGTTGGAGAATACGTTTTGAAGAAAAATGGAATTGATCCTCATAAGGATACAAATTTAATTCAAAACATCGAGTTTGCGAATATTGCCAATGCCTTTGCATCCGGCACAGGAGAGTTTGTTCAGCTCTTTGAACCAACAGCGAGCATCTTTGAAAAAGAAGGAAAAGGTTATATCGTTGCTTCTTTTGGGATGCAATCAGGAACTGTTCCTTACACAACATTTATGGCAAAAGAAAGCTTTTTGAAGAAAGATAAAGCTGCGGCTGAAAAATTTACACGTGCCTTATATAAATCACAACAATGGGTCGATACACATAGCCCAGAAGAAATTGCCGACGCTGTTACCCCGCTTTTTAAAGACACTTCAAAAGATATTACGGTAAAAGTAATTGATCGCTACAAAAAACAGCATTCTTATGCAACAAATCCACTATTAGATGAGGAAGAATGGAAACAATTGCAAACAATTATGAAAGAAGCTGGAGAATTACAAAAAGAAGTTCCACACGATGCACTCGTCAATACAAAAATCGCTGAAAGCGTTATCAAGAAATAGAGGCGAATACGATGAGTTTCTTACAAATACGTAACGTTTCCCACTGCTTTTTTGCAAAGGACGATGCTCGGCTCGTTTTAAAGGATATGAACTTACACGTAGAAGAAGGAGAATTTGTTTCCTTTCTTGGCCCAAGTGGCTGCGGAAAAACAACGCTTCTTTCTATTATCGCAGGACTGTTAAAACCAATTGAAGGCATCGTCTTTTTAGAAGATGAGCCAGTGAAAAAATCGACTTCTTCCATGGGGTATATGCTCCAGCAAGATTACTTGTTTCCTTGGAAAACAATTGAAGAAAATATCATGCTGGGACTGCACATTACAAAAATGTACAGAGAAGAAACGAAAGAATATACATTACAGCTTTTAAAACAAGTTGGTTTACAAGGGGTGGAAAAACAATCCCCACGTGAACTCTCTGGTGGTATGCGCCAGCGCGCTGCACTCGTTCGAACACTCGCAACAAATCCGAAAATCCTTTTGCTGGATGAACCATTTTCAGCACTTGATTATCAAACGAAATTAAAATTAGAAGAGCTCGTCTTCTCATTATTACAAACGTATAAGAAAACATCGCTACTCGTTACACATGATATGGAAGAGGCCATTGCGATGAGTGATCGGATTTACTTGCTTCAAGCTAACCCTGGAAAAATTGCGAAGACTTTTATCGTCCCAGAAAGTATTCGCTCCTTATCTCCATTAGCAGCACGGCATCATCCTGACTTTCCAGCCCTTTTTCAAGACATATGGAAGGAGCTGGAACGCCTTGGATAATATAAAACAATTACACGCACAGTTTCGAAAAAAAGAACGACAGCGCACATGGATTGCTCGGCTCTTACAATTGCTGCTTCTTATTCTCTTCTTTGCATTATGGGAAATCTCTAGTAAGCAAGAATGGATTGATCCTTTACTCTTTAGCTCTCCTTCTAGCATTTGGGGATTGTTTCTAAGTAAATGGGGAGACGGATCTCTTTGGATTCACATCTGGACGACACTGCTTGAAACAGGGGGCGGCTTTATCCTCGGCACAGTCCTTGGAACAATCATCGCAACCATTCTTTGGTGGGTACCTCTCTTAGCTCGCGTATTAGACCCATACCTTGTTGTCCTAAATGCCATGCCAAAAGTAGCACTCGGCCCAATTATTATCGTTATTTTTGGTCCAAACATTTCATCTTCTATCGCAATGGGTGTAATTATCTCCATTATCATTACCATTCTCGTTATTTACAGTGCCTTTCAAGAAGTTGATTCTAACTATTTAAAAGTAATGGATACGTTTGGTGCAAATAAATGGCAGTGCTATAGGCAAGTTATTTTACCATCTTCCTTCCCAGCAATTATTTCAACACTAAAGGTAAACGTTGGATTATCCTGGGTTGGAGTTATTTTCGGAGAACTCCTCGTCTCTAAACAAGGGCTTGGTTATTTAATTAGCTACGGATTTCAAGTCTTTAACTTTACACTCGTACTGCTGAGTGTGCTACTGACATGTGTCCTTGCCACTCTTATGTATGTATTTGTGGAAGGATTTGAGAAACTAATGATAGGAAAACGAAAAAAAAGCTGACTCCAAACAGCATGCCAGGGGTCAGCTTCTTTTTCAACTTACTATTCTTTTACTTTCTTTGAAATCTCATATAATCCAGATAATACTTCTGCTCTCATTTTTACAAGCTCAGGAAATTGATAGAAGAAAGCAATTTTTTTATACTTCAGTTCTGTTCCTTCTTTCACTTTCTTTGAATCTTGTAAAATGAATGCTGTAAATGTATCTGCAATATCTTCTGCTACATTCGTTGTTCCGTACTCAGAAACAAATTGATCGTGCTTCTCTTCAAAAAATTGTATTTGTGCATCTTCATTTGTTTCAATTTGTTTTTCTTTCCATTCCTGCTCAATTGGTTTCCAGAAAGAATCATAAAATTGATTAATATATGAATCTGCCTTCGCGCACCCTTCTTGTAAGAAAAGGGTTTTACATTTACTTTGATAAGATGAAATATCTTTCTCCTCTTCAAATGCCTGTAAATACTTTTTATCGACTGGAATTTGTTTATCACTAAGCGTCAATACGTGAGCCGTCTCATGAATTAACGTCTTTATCACTTCATCTATATTCACACTTGAATCAAGCGTATCTAAACTTAACACCCAATCTTTTGGATTATCCATATTAGGAGTCACATGGGCAACAATTCCATCATATCCATCTGTCACAATATCAAACTCTGTTATATTCTGTCGGTACTTAGATGGCATTAACGTACGATAAATGTCCCATAAGGTTTTGTGATAATCTATATCCTCATGCTGCTTAATGATTTCTTTCTTTGCTTCTTGATCATCAGCGAACACTTTATTTAAACGCTTCTTATCTAGTTTTTCAAAATAAGGATCTATAATATCTTCATCATTAATATAATAGGACGCTAAAAAGAAATAGTTTTCCTCATCATTTTTCTTTTTTTCAGCTTCCTCTATATTGTCTACATTTGCAGAATTCCCTTCAGTGCTTTCTTCTGATCCTTCTACATTTCCCTCTGGTTCCTCAAGCTGAGACAGACTTTTCATCTTTTTATGTACCTTTTGAATCATCTTATCCCCAATTCTCGTACATTCTTCTTCTGTTTCACATACGTCTTTCCTTTCGGCGACTTCTACCTCTTTACTGCATCCCGCTATAAAACTAATCGCCATAATAAAACATACTAACTTTCCATACCGCTTCCCCATAACAACCTCCGCCATTCTATTCTACAAAGATATCATAAGCATTTTCTTAAAAATATGCGATACTTATTTCTAGGAAGGGTTTTTATTTATAGAAGGGAGAGAAAGTATGATTCGTGCTGCACTATTTAATTTAGATGGAACTTTGTTAGATCGGCGGTAATCTTTGGAGAGATTTTGAGTATCCTCATGTGGTTGAGGATTTGATAGAGGTACTATCTCATATATAAAAAGAGGACATATTCATAAGATATGTCCTCTCTTCATTCATACACCGTAAACTGCGGTTTACTTGGGTGATCAATAACCATCGCATCATTCGGGAATTTTAATAATTTTTGATATAAGACTAAGTCTCCTATACAACCCGCCGTTAATAACACACCAAGAAACGATAAAGCTGGAAAATTCAACACAACTCCAATGACTAATGGCAAAATCCCTGTTGGTACAAGCGGAAGCAATAAAGCCTTTTTCATATGCTCCACTGTAATCGGCTTTTTAGAATGAGCGTAAGCAACACCTAATTTTAAATTTATACCCCACGCTAATTCACTCCAGGGCACTCCTCCAATATAACGAAATCCGATTAAATGTAGTGCTTCATGAATACAAATAAGAACAATCATTGCAACAATTAAAAAAATCATTATAGGTAACGTAATGGTTAAGTTAAGCTCTTTAAAAAGAAACACATGCAAAAAACCAACTCCAAGTATCATTGCAATTGTTAAAATTAATAAATAAATATTTAACTTTACCATTGAAATGGAGACGATCGTTTCTTTTGATTGTGTCATATTCTTCCCCCTATAAAAGTAAAGATATCTTTACATCGAATTGTATATGGCTCTCCAAAAAATGTAAAGATATACTTACACCTTAATTTAGAAAAATATCCAAAAGTTGTTTTAAACAATGAAAATATTTATGACTTCGCATGATAAGATTCATGTAATGCATCACACTCGTTGAAAATCGATCAATTGCGTTATAGGCTCCTTGTATCATTCCGCCAATGACTTTTGGATTTACGACATGTTTCATCGGCTGAAAGGTAGCTATTGCTTCCTTACCAAATTTCACTAATTTTGAACCTTTGGCTATAAATTTTAATAGTCCGGTAAATGTGAGCCCCATCATTCCGACGCCCCATAAACGGTCGCTCCAGCCTACTTTTTCTCCTGTTGCCGGATCCTATTCTGTGCAAATACGTATGAAGTCATCTCCCTCGATACTTTCACTGAATTTTGAGGTGGGAGTATTATTGCCCGCGAATAGCAAGATAAGTCTTCATGCGTAATAAATAAAACAGAAATTCACATAGCAATGCCTTAGAGAATTAACGCCCAATATGCAATTTATATATGTCACTATGTAATTTATATGTTACAATAAAGTTGAGGAGAGATCATATAGGTGAGAAATAAAGTAAAGATAGCTCGTGTTCAAGCAGACTTAACACAACAACAATTGGCCGAAAAAGTAGGTGTCACTCGGCAGACCATTAGCTTGATTGAAAAAGGCACATATAATCCCACGCTAAAATTGTGCTTAGAGATTTGTTATGTAGTGAATAAGACGTTGGATGAAATATTTTGGATTGGCAAGGAGGAGTAGATATATGAAGAAGATTAAAGATGAACGATTGCAAATGCAAAATTTGAAAAACATTCGGATTGCCTTTATTGTTCAAACGATAGGGATATTTGCCATTTTACTTTATGAGGTGATAACAAAAGGAATTATGGAAGCTAGAACTAATCCATTATGGGAAGTACTTATGCTTACTGTTGTTGTTTTTACTTGGCTGAATCTCAAAATTAACGTTGATGTGTATGATAATGCACATCACCAGAAAAAGCCAGGTCCCTATTACCGAATTGTCATCCTTACAGCATTGGTTGGCACTGTTTTTGCACTTCTGGCAAAGTTCGGTCCAGATCACAGTAGTAATAGTGAAGCCTTACTCGCAGGAAGTGTGGTTTTTGTTTGTTTTCTCATCCCTTTTTCTTTTGTTTACTATTTACGAAAAAAACGCTTAGAGGATAATGACGTATAATATGAAATTCTTCTATGGTAACTGATGAGTTATTTTTATAGTTCAACTTTATATTTTTTTATAAAAATTGGCTTAAAGATGTTCCAAAAGAATTGTTTCCCTATTTTAAAGCACTAATTAAATCCATTACCAATTGGGAAGAAGAGATATTCAATTACTTTAATTTTCCTATCACGACTGCCTATATGGAATCTGTACTCTAACAATTCCAATATAGGCATCTTTTCTTTTACATCGCTAAACAAAAAGAAATCGGCCACTTTATTTCGTAAAACAGCCGATTTCTTCTATATGTTTCATCGTACGCGCTAATACATCATCGCGCATAATAAAGCTAAATTTCCTATCGTTTTTAATGTTAGCTGGAATCTCTTCTAATAAAACAGACCCTTTCGTTTCCTCATAGTGTGTATGTTCTTCAACTGCACTAATTGTTGCGAAATAAATGTTTTTAATGATTATTTTGTCTTTTCCAGATACTTTATATTGTCCTAAGTAAGTTAAATTAGAAACAATCCCGCCAGTTTCTTCATGAACCTCTCGAACTGCCGCTTCTTCCGGTGTTTCCCCAATTTCTACTTTACCACCTGGAAATTCAAGACCGCGGCGCAAATGATGCGTTAATAACCATTGATCCCCGTACCGGCATACAACCCAAACATGCTTTGGCTCAGGAGAAAATGGATAACGTTCAAACGATAATTGTACAGTATTGTGGTAATAATCTTTAAATTTGTACATGCCATTACTCCCCTATTGATGGTTACAAGTTTTTCCTACCACAAATTGTAGCATATTCTCGCTTTTCTGCCTAATGTTATCCAACTATAATCCATTGATTATTCCCATTTGCGCGACTAATTCTTTCGTTTCATGATTTCCTAAATCATAAATCATCTTATATGCTTTCTGCAGTTGTTCATCGTAACGGTCATTATTAGAATCATGATGATACTCAACAAACGGAACATGAGAACGCACAAAAGAGCCGAGATCTTCACGGTATGCTTGATCAAAATACTCCCGAAGCTGAATAATTTCCTCATCATTCGCGTGGATTTCAAAGTTATATGTATCCGCCGTTTTCACCTGCGAAATTTGACCGTTTCCTACTGATATATAGTAAGTTTTCTTATTATCCATATAGCGCCCTTCTTTCACCCTTTTACTTTCTATTGTTTTCAACAATTACAAAATTATGTAAAATAAAGAAGTGGACACTCCTTGCATAACAAATAAAAGGAGGAATACAATGTTAGCTAGATTAAGTATTTTCTTCGTTCTTCTCACTCTCGCCCTTTGTATCTATTCTCTGTCTACCAATAACTTCGCGCTCATTCCTTACATACAACTTGGTTTAAGCTGTACATTTATCCTTATCGGGATGAATGAGATAAAAGCAGGACGAAAGTCAATGAGCATTCCGTATTTTGGTATTTCTGCTCTTATGTTTTTCATTATGATATCGAATATTGTTGCTAAATAGGAACAATACTCCCATATTTACTCATTTATTGACCAAATTGTTTAGGAAGCTCTCTAATATGCTTAGGATCTTCACGCCAATCATACGTTTCGTTCTTTGAAATATGTAACGTTTGATCCCCAATTCTAACTCTATCATTATCTATCCATTCAATATAGGGATCTGTATCTGGATAATTCCAATATATATTTTTTGCAGAATTTGAATGGAGGTTAACTAATTCACCCCTAACAGCATCCGCACTTAATGATCCCGCATTATGAAAATATGTTTTAATGAGGTGTTTTCCATCTGGAGATTTCACAGTGTGAATCAACTCTCCTTTTGGAACACCTTGCAAACTAAAAAATTTCCAATATCCAAAACCAATTATAATTACAAGTACAGAAAGCAATAGTATAGCTACTTTTGTTTTTTTTGTTTTCCTCCTTGTATATATAGTACTCATTTACATCCTCCTCATCCTTTTAACAAAATCACAAAACCATATTATACCATTTAAAAAAGCAAATTCTCATCTAATAGGCTATAATCGCGCACCTGTCTTAATAAAAAATCCCCTGTTTCAGTTCAATAAACAGGGGTTCCTCGTTTCTTACATATTGCACAATTTCTTTTGCAATTTCATCAATTACCTTTCTATTTTCTTATCCTAATTTCAATGTTTAAAAAATGACTTGTTACGATATCCACTTATTACTGAAGGTCTAAAAATACTGTCAAGTTCCTTGGTACTTTTATGGTTGAAAATAAACAAAAGATTAAAATTCAAAAAAATGAAAATTAAATTACATGTCATTTCATATTTATAATAGAGGATTCGAAAATTTCAAACTATCACGATAACGTAAAAATAAGTGTGGGGGTGTCAA
Organism: Bacillus sp. NPDC094106; assembly: GCF_044764345.1. Taxonomy (NCBI): domain Bacteria; kingdom Bacillati; phylum Bacillota; class Bacilli; order Caryophanales; family Bacillaceae; genus Bacillus; species Bacillus sp. NPDC094106. Next base: position 199,724 of record NZ_JBIWHY010000005.1, read on the forward strand.
ATGGGAGTAATACTTTTCTTTTTAGGGATGGTACTCTTAATAACATGGCATTTAGTAAGCCACAGAAGAATAGATTCAACCAAAAAGAAGTTGTATTTTATAAGCCTGATTTTTGCTATTGTTTTTGCCTTTATACCTACAACAGGAGAAAATAATGATGATTTTCTTCACTTCGGTATACCTGCAGAAAATTTCACTTATTATGGTAGATGGGAATTTTGGTTTAATCCATTGGGTTTTTTCTTCAACTTTTTTGTGTTTTATTGGTTTTTTAAACTAATACTAAAAATGTGGGGAAACTCTGTCAAAAAAAAAACGAAGGATTAACAGAATATGTATTATAGCGGAGCAATAAATTTGAAACGATATTAAAGGAGAGAATGAGTTTTGCCAAATATCAACGCTTCGATACCATATAACATGTACAACGACTAAAAAAGCTACCCTTTCACAGGCAGCTTCCTCATCTTTTATCCAAATACTTTTTCAAGATCATCTTTATCCTGGCTTAACCAGAAGTTCATCAAGCGTTTCGCTCCTTCTAAATCATGAAGCTTCGCTTGACCGCACTGCGTTTCGTTTGCAGCTGGAATTTCTGTAATTTGAACCGCATCTTTTAATGTAAGCTCTAATAAATCAATTACTTCACGAACTGTTGGTGTTCCACTTACAACAAGGTAATACCCTGTTTGACAGCCCATTGGTGAAATATCGATAATATCAAAATGCGGATAACGATCAATATATTTACGTAAATTAAATGCTAATAAATGTTCTAACGTATGAATGACATCTGGTTTCATCGCTTGTTTGTTTGGTTGGCAAAAACGAATATCGAATTTATTAACAATACCGTCACTACCTACTTTATGAACACCACAATGTCTTACATAAGGTGCCTTTACAATCGTATGATCTAATTCAAAGCTTTCTACTGATGGCATAAAACATCTCTCCCGCTTTAATTTTAATTCCGTTATATCCAATATGATATAACGGAATTCCACATTAGTAAAGTATTATGTGCGTTCGTGCTATAATAATAGAAGAATATGCTGAGAAGGAGACCGTTATGAAACAGATTTTTATTGGCATCATACGCTTTTATCAAAAGTTTATTTCCCCGATGACGCCACCTACATGTCGCTTCCATCCAACATGCTCACATTATGGATTAGAAGCATTCCAGAAGCACGGTGCTTTCAAAGGATTTTGGCTCACATTAAAACGCATATTAAAATGTCATCCTTTTCATCCAGGAGGATTCGATCCCGTCCCGGAGAAAAAGGAAAAAGAGCATAAGCATTAAGCTTCGTAGCCATTCATAACTAGATCTAATTTTCCTGTCTCAGGATGAATAACAAGACCATGAACAGGTACTTCTGCTGGAAGTAACGGATGGTTACGAAGTATTGAAACGCTGTGCTCTACACTTTCTTCAACGCTAGAGAATCCTTGTAAAAATCTTTCTAAATTGATTCCAGAATAGCGAAGTGTATCTAATTTCTCTTCCGTTACACCGCGCTCTTTCATTTTTTCAATTGTACTGCTCGCCTCTATTTTTGCCATACCGCAGTCATGATGACCAACAACGCATACTTCATCTGCACCAAGTTCATATACAGCAACTAAAATACTACGCATAATACTACCAAATGGATGGGAAATAACAGCGCCTGCTACTTTAATAATTTTCACATCGCCATTACGCATATTCATTGCCTTTGGCAGTAATTCAACAAGGCGAGTATCCATACAGGAAATAATCACCATTTTTTTGTTTGGAAATTTCCCTGCTTCATACTCCTCATATTTTTTCTCTTCAACGAATTTTTCATTGTACTGCAAAATCTCTTCTAATGACTTCATAGTAAAAAACCTCTTTTCTCTCATTTACGTTATACATTCAGTGTATCAAACTCTAAAAAATACCAAAAGTATATTACTTTATCGTAATTTTATATTTTTCAGACAACCGACATAATTCTTTCATAATATACACACAGCTCTGTAACAACTCTCCCATACTTTTCTCACGTTTCCACTATAAACTAAATGTAGATAATGTTAAAAAGGAGTGAAACTTTATTATGTCCGACGTTCTGTTACTGAGTCGTTTTCAATTTGCAATTACTGTTTTTTATCACTTTTTATTTGTACCTTTGACAATCGGACTTGTTATTTTAGTAGCGTGTATGGAAACACAATACGCACGTACATTAAATCCGACTTATCGGAAAATGGCGAATTTCTGGGGTAAGCTATTTACGATAAACTTCGTAATGGGTATCATAACCGGTATTACAATGGAGTTCCAATTTGGGACAAACTGGTCAGAGTACTCAAAATATATGGGGGATATCTTCGGATCACCACTCGCAATAGAAGCACTTGTTGCTTTCTTCTTAGAATCTACTTTCATGGGAATTTGGTTATTCGGTAAAGATAAAATCTCACCAAAGTTCCGTGCTTTTTCTATGTGGATGGTTGCACTTGGAACAAACATTTCCGCTCTTTGGATTATTACAGCGAACGGTTTCATGCAAAACCCAGTTGGCTACGTGGTACGTAACGGCCGTGCTGAATTAAATGACTTTTGGGCACTAATTACAAATCCATACGCATGGCATATGTTCTTCCATACTGTTGTTGCTTGTTATATCGTTGGTTCATTCTTCGTTATGGCAATTAGCGCTTACCATTTATTACGCAAAAACGATGTAGAATTCTTCAAAAAATCATTTAAGTTTGGTTTAATACTTGGTTTATTCGCAGCAACGGCCACACCTTTCATCGGTCACGAATCCGGTGCTTTCGCAGCGAAAATGCAACCTGCAAAAGGTGCAGCAATGGAAGCTGTTTGGGAAACTGGGGAAGGAAAAGGGTTCTCCATTATTCAATTCCCTGATGTAAAAAATGAGAAGAACTTCGAAGCATTAACAATTCCAAAACTCGGCAGCTTCTTCTATACAAATTCATTTGATGGAAAAATCGTCGGTTTAAAAGATATTCCAAAGGACGAACGTCCAAACGTAAATCTAGTTTATTACAGCTTCCGTTTAATGGTTGTACTTGGCACATTCTTTATGGCACTTACATGGTTTGGTTTCTATTTAAGCCGTAAAGGAAAACTAGAAAACTCAAAACGTTTCTTAAAAATTACAATGTGGTCTGTATTACTTCCATACATTGCGATTAACGCTGGATGGATCGTTGCTGAAGCTGGTCGTCAGCCATGGACAGTATACAAATTGATGCGTACAGCTGAATCTGTCTCACCGATTTCTGTACCGCAAATTTGGTTCTCATTACTTAGTTTAGTATTGTTCTATACATTGCTTTTAATTGCCGATGTATACCTGATGCTGAAGTTTGCTAAAAAAGGACCAGCAGCTTTAGAAGAACCTACTAAGGGAGGTGCAGCTCATGTCTCATGATATGCTTGCAGTCATTTGGTTTGGTTTATGGGGCGTGATTTGGACGGTTTACTTTATTCTCGACGGTTATGCACTTGGTAACGGAATGATTTTCCCGTTCGTTACGAAAGACCGAAAAGAACGAAATCAAATGCAAGAAGCAATCGGCCCATTCTGGGGCGGTAACGAAGTATGGTTAATTACAGCGGGCGGTGCAACATTCGCTGCCTTCCCAATCACATATGCAAATATGTTTAGCTACTTATATACACCGTTATTTTTAGTATTACTTGCTCTTTTCGCTCGTGCAGCTGGGCTTGAATTTATGCATAAGGATGATTCACCAATTTGGCAAAGTGTTTGTAAATGGGCATTTTCAATTGGTAGCTTCCTGATCGCCTTCTTATTCGGTGTTACATTTGCAAACCTATACTATGGACTGCAAATCGGAAAAGATGGTTATGAAGGAACATTACTTAGCTTATTAAATCATTATGGTATTTTAGGCGGTCTCTTCTTCACAGCAATCTTCGTCGTATCCGGTGCACTTTGGGTTATGATTAAAACGACTGGTGAAGTATCCGATCGTGCTTATAAAATTGCAAAACCATTTTCTATGGTAGCTGCTATTATTTTAGCTATCTTCTATGTGGCAACTGCAAACCGTACAAACTTATTCCAAAACTTTACGGAATATCCAGTACTATTTATCATTCCTGCACTTGCAATGTTGATGAGTGTTGTAGCAATCGTTATGGTATACAAACATAAAATCGGTTTCGCATTTACATCTGTCTGCTTAACAATTGCTCTGTTTATGGCAACTGGATTTGCAGGCATGTTCCCAAGAATGCTGCCATCACGTATTAACGACGCTTATAGTACAACGTTATACCAAGCAGCAGGTAGTGAATTAAACTTAAAAATTATGTTCTTTGTGGCAATGGTCATGGTACCAATCGTTATTGGATATCAACTATGGAGCTACACAATCTTTAAAGATAAAATTCATAAAGACTCTGCTAAAGGGTATCACTAGAATGAAAAAAGACACTCCTAAACGAGTGTCTTTTTTTGCTTACACGTATGTTTTTCGATAAGATGTTAAGTTTCCAATTTAACATCTGTGACAAAGAAGAATTACTAGCAGCTTTCATCAAGATTGTATCATATAACATATACACAAATTCTATGCAATTTTACATATTGAGCTTATAACGAAAACTGGATTCCTTGATCATTCCCATCGTTGTCATTCACATCTGCCGTACTAATCCCATTAAAGGCATTCACAGTAAATCCTGTATTGCCTGCTCCAGAACCGGCATATGTTTTCGCTGCCGATATCGGATGTACATTGTATTTATCCCCTAAATTAGCCATTCCATTACAGTTTTCAATAATTATCCCCTCAATAACTGCAGGCATCGTATCACTCACTTTCATTATGTTATTTTCAGTTTATGAAGAGTTCCTAAAAAAATAGCCTGTTTCGTAAAAAAAGAAAAAGCACTCAAATGAGTGCCTTTCCTTACTTGTTACGTCCTTTATTTCGCTCACAGGCTATTCCGTCACCATCTTTATCTAAATGGGAACCGTAAGCCGGGCTATCTGGTGTAATATCATAATATCCAGCAGCATTTGCCTCTTTACAGTTAGCAAAATATTTTTTTTCTGGCTTAACTTCAGGCTTCGTTTCTGGTGTAGCTCCTGGTCTTTCTTCCAAAGGTAACGTTGCATTATACAAGAATTGAACATATTGCTCACGGCTTACATGCATCTTAGGTGAAAACATACCATTTCCTGTTCCAGCAGTAATATAATTAGACTGTACTGCACTAATTGCAGTATTTGCCCATGATTTTCTATCTACATCTGAAAAAGTGTTTTCTGATTTTGCTTCTAGTTGAAATGCTCTTGTTAAAATTTGCGCCATTTCTTCACGAGTTAAAGAATCTTTCGGTCTAAAAGCACCTGTATCGTCTCCCGCAAAAATCCCCATTTCCGTTAAAGCCAAAATTTCTTTCTTAAACATAGTTGAATGATCATTAACATCTGTATAAGGATTGTTATAATCCTCTTTTAAAGCTGGTTTAAAATGACGGAACATAAGAGCTGCAACTTGCTCACGAGTAACATCGTCTCCTAAACCAAAGATTCCATTTCCATATCCAGCAACAATGTTTTTATTTGCTAAATCCATAATCGCTTTAGACGCCCAATGGTGATTTGGAACATCCTTGAATTGGTTGATTTCTGCTTGTACATTTCCAAGAGAAGTGAATGTTGTTGTCGCGACAATTGCACCTGTCATGATTATTTTTTTGAAATTCATTGCTAAGTCTCCTTTATTTATAAGTTGCTATTCGTTTTTTTCTTACATAATAACAAATTATATATATCAATTTTGTCATATGTTGTCGAAATGAAAAAAAGACACTCCACAGAGTGTCCCAAACCATTTTACTTTTAATAATATCGCTTTAAATATATTTTACCATATTTATCTATATTTTTCGTTGAGAAAATTTAAAATTTTACTTTATTTGTTTTTATAGACATTTTTTATCAATATTAAAAAATATCATATATAATGAAACAGAACTTATTAAACCAGTAAAAATCATATACAAATTGAGGTGCTTACAGAAGTTATGTTTTTCGAAATCATTACACTTATTTTACTTGCTATTTTTCTGTTCTTTTATTTAAAAGATCCTCGAAGTTTAATAGTCGGATTTTTATTTAACCTATTCTTTTACTCATTTCTTATTCTTTCCCTTTATCTAGGTTTCAGCTCAAATTATACGATATTTAGAATTATTGCCATTATACCATTTTTAATCATTTTCTTTATGTTAACCTTTGGTATGTTCGCTTTAATGATTGGATTGTTTCTTAATGCAAGAACTTTGATGAGAAAAGAAGGTCGACGTCTTTCTAACTGTTTAACTTTGATTGCTGGACTAGGTATTTTACTCAGTATCATATTCCCACTCTTTGACCCATTACGATTTTTATCTCCTCATTTACGGCCGATTTTTACAGGAGTCTTTTTGATTATGATCTATTTCTTTTTCCACTTATCAACTTTCTTAACAGCTTATTTTCTATATCAATTCAATAGACCAAGACGCAATCAAGACTTCATTATCGTTCTTGGCAGTGGATTAATTAATGATAAAGTGCCACCACTTTTAGCGAGTAGAATTAATAAAGCAATCGACTTTTATTGGAAACAAGCGGCTGTTACTTCTCCGCCTACAATCATTTTCTCCGGTGGACAAGGCCCAGATGAGAATCTTCCTGAAGCGGAAGCGATGCAAATGTATGCTGTTGAAAAAGGGATTCCTATCGAACATACAATACAAGAAAATCGTTCTGTAAACACGTACCAGAACATGCTCTTCTCAAAACAAATTATGGATTCATTAAAAGACAAATACAAGAGCATCTTTACAACAAACAATTTCCACCTGTTCCGTGCTGGCTTATATGCAAAACAAGCTGGTCTCAATAGCCAAGGGATTGGTTCAAAAACCGCTTTCTACTACTGGCCAAATGCGATGATTCGAGAGTATATTGCGATCGTTGTGATGGGGCGTAAGCGTCATATTAAAGTAGTAGGCATTATTTTAGGGTTCGCTGTAATTTTAACAGGGATTAGTTTTTTTATTAGTTAATTTAAATAAACAAAAAAGAAAGTGGCTTTCCTAAAATAGTACTTTTGGGTCAGCCACTTTCTTTCTAGCTATGCAGAATCATAATTTCTTTCATTTCCTTAACCATTGGTAGGGGAATTCCCACCCTTTGTTCAATTGCCAAAGGGTGATTCGTCGGTTCTATATAAATCCATTTTAATTTTTCAACATCTAAATCCCTGCGATGCAGAATAAAAAGTAACTCACACTCGTTTGCTCTTTCTGTTTTTACTTCGCATGTGGCAGAAAAAGGCACTGACCGATTCTATGCATGGCCAGATGCTCTCTCCCTCCTAAAAAGAGGGGTTTTAATCGATGTATATATAATTAGATAAGAGATCAATCCATTTCTTATACAATCCTAGGACTAAATCGACAATTGATTACATGTTAAAAAGGCATCAATTATCGGCGAACGTTCTTTAAACGCTAAATGAATGTGCCGATATTGTTTCTGCTTTAATTTTTTTATTTCAATATTTTTATGTGATCTAAAAAATAACTCAGGCCCCATTGTAATCCCAATATTTTGCGAAACCATATTAACAATCGTTTCGCAATTCAATACTTCTAATATAATATTCGGACGTACTTGGTAATCAGCTAAATTTTTTATTACTAACGGCTGGTACGGACCTTTCGGCATGATAAAATCCATTCCATCGATTTGCTGAACATCCACCATTTTTTGATTCGTTAACGGATGATTTTTCGGTAATCCTAATACGATTTCATCTTTGCTAACTGGGATTGATTTTATTTGTTTATTTGTATTTGCTTCTAAAACAAATCCTATATCAACTGTACCGTTATCAATCCATTCCACTACTTCCTTGTATGTCCCCTCAAACAATAAAACTTTAATACCCGAGTAACTCTGTTTAAGTTCTAATAACATAGACGGTAATATTTGTGCTGCTGCACTTGTAAATGCCCCGATTTTCAATGTGCCTTCCAATCGATTATTCTGCATAGATACTTCTTGTTTAATAGCCGCTTCACTCTTCAATACATTTTGAATATGAGGGGAAATACGATTTGCAAACTCAGTTTTTCTAATTTCAGATTGCTTATTTCGGTGCAACAAAGGATATCCCAACTCTTTTTCTAAACTAGCAATCGCATGACTAACAGCTGATTGCGTCATATTCAATTGTTCTGCCGCTCTCGTAAAATTACCTAACTCTACTACCTTTTGAAAAATTTCATATCTAGCTATCGTCATGAATTTTACTCATACCTCTCATGTAAAATATGAATTTCATTAATTTCATTATACCCGTTACGATAAAAAGAGAACAATTCATCAAAAGGAGGATTCACATTGAATAAAATATTTTTATTAACATTCGGGATGTTCGCACTAGGAGTAGATGCTTATATAATGGCAGGAATCTTACCTCAAATCGCTGATGATTTTCATGTTTCGATTGGGACTGCTGGTCAAACCGTTAGCATCTTCACAATCTGTTATGCCATTGCTGCACCTTTGTTTGCTACATGTATGAGAAGAACAAATACGAAACATACATTACTAGCGGCATTATTCCTTTTCACAGTCTCTAACTTCCTAACTGCTATGACTCATCATTTTATGATTTTATTAATTTCTAGAGGCTTAGCCGGTATAGGTGCTGGCCTATACTCACCATTGGCGGCAGCTGCTGCTGTTACATTCGTTTCTGAAAAACGACGAGGAAGAGCACTCAGCACCGTTTTGCTTGGAATGAGTGCTGGAACCGTAATTGGCGTTCCATTCGGTATATATATTGCTTCCATTTATAAATGGCGCATAGCGATGTGGTTTATCGTCGCAATTGGAGTAATCGGGATATTTGCTCTCTTCGCTAAGTTCCCTACGATAGAATCTAGCCCTTTGCCAACATTAAAAGAGCGGCTAAGTATGTTCAAAAACAAAAAAATTTCTCTTGTCATGTTTATTACAATGATATTAAGCTTTTGTAGCTTAGGCTTGTATACATACTTAGATTCCATCATTATTGCATATGGATTCCAAAAATCTATCATGTTTATTTGGATGTGGGGAATCGGTGGAATTGCTGGAAGTTTTATCATTGGATTTATAATGGACTTTTATAAGAAGCCAAAGATTATATTACTGTACTTAATGGGAATCATGTTTTTCTCATTTATATGTATGGGAATTTTTCATGAAACTGCGTTATTGTTAGCCGTCTGTTTAATTCTTTGGGGAAGTACAGGATGGGCGGCACTAGCTACCCAGCAAAAAACACTCTTAGAAATGAGTCCAGATCATGCTACTATTTCCATTGCTTTACTTAGCTCTATTAATTATTTTTCAGGTTCCATTGGGACAATGACAAATGGAATATTTTTAGAAAAAGGAATAGACCCTATCACTTTGCCTTATATAATAGCTGGTATACTGGTTTTGGCTATCGGAGGACAATTCCTATTTATAGGTGAAAAAATTGTAAAAGTACGTGAATCTCACTAAATTACTATTCACATAATCTCTTATGCTCTTCCCCACTTTCCACATACTTATGGAACATGGGTATTTTAATTTTTCGACATCTAAATCTCTGCTATGTAGAATAAAAAGTAACCTGCACTCGTTTGCTCTTTCTGTTTTCACTTCGCATGTGGCAGAAAAAGGCCCTGACCGCTTCTATGCATGGCTAGATGCTCTCTCCCACCTAAAAAGAGAGGTTTTATGTCGGTTTTTAAATTGAAACGGAATATACAAGAAAAGAAGGTATAGCGGTATATAAGTAATTTTATTTGTTACTTATATCATCATGCTCACAAAAAAGCCCAAGAAGCATCTACTCTGCTCCTTGGGCTTTCTTTTACTTTCTCTTCGTAACTTTCCCTGAACCACCAACACTTGTTTTAGGGGGAGAGGTATTCTTTGGCGGTGTTTTAATTGATGATTTTGGCTGTACATCAGAACCGCTGGAACCACCCGGTGATTTAATGATTTTCCCTTTATCTTCCGTAGATGGTGAAACCGGTTTACTTCCTTTTTCTGTGATTTTCCCTGTATCACCTACAGATGTGTTTGGATCAACCTTATCGCTTCTTTTAATAATAGAGCCTTTACCTTGTTTTGTAATAGGCGGCGGTGTTTTCTTTTCTTCTTTTGTAGGTGGTCGTTCTGGGGTAACCGATTTATGATTTTGTCTGTCGTTATATCCACGATAATCACCATGATATGATTTTCGTGAGTCAAATATATCGTTTAATATACTCGCCATAATATATCCTTCTAAAAAGGATGGTTGATAATTTTGGCGAACATACTCATTATTACTTATTTCAATTAATGTATCAGATGGCTTCTCCTTATCCTTTTGAATATTATATAGTTTATCAGGATAGACAAGGAACATCTGGTTTTCATCTTTTTTAGACGATTGCTTTGGCTCTTTCTCATCAATCAGTTCCTTCGCAACATCTGGAACTGACCGATTGGCGGCCCTATACACATATGATTCTTGCTTACCATCTTTTGCAACAGATTCTAATGGGTAGCGGTCTTGAATAGACTGTTCATTTCCCCCTCCCAATAATATATAACCAGCAACTAGAAGTATCCCAACGATAACAAAAATAGCGATACCGAGCGATTTAATCATGGTAAACAATCGGTTTGACATGATTATCGCCTCCTTATGTTGCCCTTATAATTTGTACATCCGCAGAAAGAATTGTTTCTCCCTCATACATCATTGTGCGTCCATCTTGCCATTCGATACGAAGCAATTTTCGATTATCTGATTGAAATTCCCACACGTACTGTTCATCTGAAACAGCAAACGGTGTTTTTCCCGTCACAACAACACGTCCGTTATATTGTTCCTCCATATGGTACTCTATATTATCCATTTCAATCGTTGTTGGAATCTCATTTATAGAATCCAATCGCCCATCAATTGGTGTATATAGCTTATAGTAAGTGCTTTCACGGTTTTCGATTTTTAAGTAGCGAATTGTTTTCCCGTCTCGTAATGTTAAAACTATTTCATTACGAGAGTGCATACTTGTTTTTCCGATCAATTCATACATCACTAATGAAACTTCGATCATATCCCCAGGTGCTAACGTTAATAGGCTCTTCTCTGGTTTAACAGGCTCTGGGCTTTTCATTATATTTTTAATACGTTTGAATAAACTCATAGTCTACCCCTCCTTTTTTCGTTATAGACAAGCTGCTAAAATGAAGGCTCCGACAATATGTAACGAGCCAGCTAACAAAGCATGTGCGACATGTCCTTCCTTTGTTCCCTCTTCTAAATCTACTCCAACTGCTTTTTTCAAAACCAGTTCAACAAACATTTGGACAACTAATAAAATAACGAATGAAACAGCCGACGCAAGGAGTGCCTGCCATAAGTCATTTGATTTCGTAATCGATTGTGACAAAATATAACCTTGCGCAAATAACTTCATAGTAAAGCGCGTTGTCACAGCCATATTTCCTTTTTTAATTTCTGCTAAATCGTTGTATTTTGTAAAAATAGAATCAATCCACATAAGTACAAATAAAAGAACAGCACTTGCTCCTGTCCATACAAGCATGGCTAACACATTCATCCATGTCATTATGTAACCTCCTCTAAAAGATAATAGAAAACCGACATGATTGGTTTCCAGACATGTCGGTTCCTTTGTCTATTCTATATTATTTCTCATACTGCTTCATAATACGGGCTAATTCATCATCCACAGCTGAATTTTTATTTAAGCTTGCAAATTCGTCATCTAATGATTTTTCTTTTTTGTAGATTTCGCCGCTTGCCTCTGCTTCAGCTTCTAATTGAAGTGCTTTTTCTTCCATACGGCTTAGGCCAGCTTTCGCTGTATTTGCATCAAATCCAGACATTGCCTGATTAATATTCTTTTGTGCTTTCGCTGCATTTACACGCGCTACAAGTGTTTCACGTTTATTACGTAATTCTGTTAATTGCTTACGCATTTCTTCTAGTTTTGCACGAAGGTTATCAGCAGCAGCTTTATTTTGCTCATAGCTTGCTTTATACTCATTCATCTTTTGCTCTGCACTTTGTTTCTCTTCTAGAGCACGGCGAGCAAGGTCAATGTTATTTGCTTGAACTGCCATATGCGCTTGTTCTTCACGTTTCTTTACAAGTGCTTCTTGCTCTTCAAACAATAATTTGAATTTTTTCTCAAGAGCGATTTGAGCTGCTACGCTTTTCTCCGCTTCTTGTACATCCTCTTGCATATCACGTAAATATTGATCCGTCATCTTAACTGGATCTTCCGCCTTTTCAATTAATGCATACACATTTGACATCGTTAAATCTCTTAATCGTTTAAATACAGACATTTAAATTCCTCCTATAAACTGCTTCATATTTCAAATTCAGTAACTGGGAATCTCAAAAAATTTCCTTTACAGTAAGAATATTCATTTCTAAAACCTATGTGTACATTATATCAAAAATAAAACGCTCTTACATCTTGTTTTTCAAATATACAAGCGATAATCTGACATTCCCAGCACAACATCTATCTATACTATATACTTACTTTCGATTCCCTCTAAATCCTCTCCCTTTTATCAAATTTTTAACTCTTTTCACTAAATTACATCATTGTAATGTTACTGTAAGCGAACTCGATAGTTTGAAGAACATTATTCTTATAAAATAAAATCAGAAGCGGAGGTTAAAACATAGACACTTTCACTTCGCTAAATTTTAAAAATAATACAGTGTATTTACTATAAAAAGGAGAAAAGAAAATGAAAAGATTAGTAGGAATCGGGTTAGCAGCAGCAATTTCATTCGGAGCATTATCAGGTTGTTCTTTATTAGGAGAAAAAGCAAATGGCTTAGTATTATACGGAACTGAGCAACAAGTTCAACAAATAGCGGATAAGAACAAAAATGATGTAAAAGAAAAAAATGTATATAAAATGAAACTTGCAACATTAGAAGATAAAAAAGTACTTGTCATGGATAAGAAAACTGGTGAAGAACTAGTGAAAAAAGAGCTACTAAAGAAAGTAGAAAATGATGATAATACAAAAGCAATTGAGAAATTACCAGCTGTAACAGCGGATCAAGGTGTATTATTTGCGAAAGAAAAAGTAGAAAATGCGAAAATTGATGGAACAAAATTAAAATATGAAGGTAATACCATCATTGGTGATGGACGTCGATATGTGGATATGTTTGCAATCGTTGATGATACTGCATATGGAAACGTGAAGGGTGAAGAAAAATCTGTAGGTGTACTGAAATTTGATAAGGACCCTAGCAAAGAATTACCTGGAAAAAATGGGGTAGAAGCATCACAACTTGTTAAAATTAAAAAGTAATCCATAAAAAAAGCTTTGCGAATTTCGCAAAGCTTTTTTCTACTTATTCACGACTTGTTCCATATCAGGGCTACAAGTATTTGACTGACACGATTTACTTAAGGCACATGCTGCACATTTACCTTTTTTACTTCTCTTTACAAAATTAATTAACGTATATCCTGCATATCCAAAAATGACAGCTCCAATTACAATATTGACTATCATTATGATACATCTCCTTCTAGAATCCGAGTAAGGATCCAACTTGATATATAATGAGTGTTAATACATACGCAATAATAAGCGGATAAACAACAGAGAAAATTGTCCATTTTACAGAACCTGTTTCACGGCGAATTACAGCTACTGTCGCTAAACATGGAACGTATAATAAAATGAAGAACATAAACGCATATGCTGATAACGCAGTATAGTGCGCCCCCATTATATTTCCTAACGCATCTTCTTTCACCGCATAAATAATTGCCATTGTGGAAACAACAACTTCTTTTGCTAAAAACCCTGTTAAAAGCGATGCTGCTGCTTGCCATGTTCCAAAACCAAGCGGTGCTAATATTGGTGCAACAAAGCCACCAATCATCGCTAAGAAACTATCTCCCATACCTACGCCAAATCCAGATGGACCAGCATAGTTGAGTAACCAAATCACAACGGAACCACCGAAGATAAATGTACCTGCTTTACGAACAAAGCCTTTTCCTTTTTCCCATGTACTAAGCCATAACGTTTTCGCTTGCGGTATACGGTAAGGCGGAAGCTCAATTACAAAAATAGATTTTTCTTCTTTTAAAACTGTAAGAGACATTACTTTTGTAACTAAAAGTGCAAGCACAATCCCTACAATGTATAAAGAAAACACAACCAGCGCTTGACTATGAGGGAAAAAGACTCCTGCAAATAATGCATATACAGGCAAACGTGCTGAACAAGACATAAATGGTGTTACTAACACAGTAAGTAATCTTTCCTTCTCTTGTTCAATCGTTCTTGCTGCCATAATTCCTGGCACATTACAACCGAAACCGATAATCATTGGAATAAATGCCTTCCCGTTTAATCCAAAGAACTCCATAACACGGTCCATAACAACCGCAATTCGGGCCATATACCCTGAGTCTTCTAATAACGAAATAAAGAAGAACAATGCAAAAATTTGCGGAACGAATACTAATACCGCACCAACGCCGGCAATAATCCCTTCCGTAATAAGTGCCTGTATAAAATCAGATGCACCCATACTTGTAAGGCCTGCTGTCACCCAATCCGTAAACTGTCCACCAATAAATGCATCAAACAGATCCGATAAAGGTGTCCCAATCCACGTAAACGTAACCTGAAAAATAAAAAACATAACAGCTAAAAAGATCGGAAGACCTAAAATTTTATGTGTAATTAACTTATCGATTTTTTCTGAGAATGGAATTTTCCCTTCTTTTTCATACTGAATAACACTTGTTTTTAACTTTTCAATATACGCTGCACGTGCATTGTAAATATGCTGTTCTAGCGTGCCATCAATTGCTGCTTCTAAAGTAGAACGAATTGCTACTAGATCCTTATAGATTGGTAATTGTTTTACCTCTTGCTCTACTACTTCGTTATTGCTTAAAAATTGAAGTGCTAGCCATCTTGGATGCTCATAGTTTTCCTTAATGAGAAGCTCCATAATGTCTGCAATTCCCGCATCTACTTGTTCACCATATGAAAGAATGAACGGCTTTTTCTCTTTCTTTTCACTCTCATGAAGAGCAGCAAGTAACTCTTCGCAGCCTTTTCCACTTCTTGCAATGACAGGAACAGCCGTTACCCCTAATATTTCTGATAATTTTTTTACATTAATAACGATTCCGCGCTGCTTCGCAACATCGATCATATTTAAACCGATAGAAACTGGCTTACCGAATTCTAATAATTGCAGCGTTAAATGCATGTTACGCTCAAATTGAGAAGAGTCAACGATATTCAGCATATGTTGAAATTCTTCTTTTAATAGAAAGTTTGTAACCACGCCTTCATCTCGAGAAACAGGGTTTAAATCATATACACCTGGTAAATCAATTAATGTTCCTTGCCTATCCTTTAACTTACCGACCTTCTTTTCTACCGTTACCCCGCTCCAGTTTCCTACATATTCATAAGAACCCGTTAGCGCATTAAATAATGATGTTTTCCCTGTATTCGGGTTCCCTAGTAACGCAACCTTATTCACGCTAATTCCACCTTTATCATTTCCGCGTCACAATGACGAATACTAATTAATTGTCCACGGCACTCTAATGTACATGGCCCTTTAAACATCGCTTTTTGTTTTAAACGAAGTTCACTTCCTTCAGAAAGACCAAATGCAGCTAATCTACGTTTTAATAATGTATCTAACGATTGTATATTTTTTACTAATACCATTTCACCTATTTTAATATCAACTAAGCTCATAATTTACCTCCCTAGAAGATAATGATAATTATTTTCATTAAGATTATAACACATTCTATGAATCAAGTACTATACCTTTTTTTTTACATTTATTAGCGCTTTCATAAAATGATGCTTACATACTATAAATCCATTTTGATTTTTCAACATCTAAATCCCTGCTATGTAGAATAAAAGTAACCTACACTCGTTTACTCTTTCTGTTTTTACTTCGCATGGGGCGGAAAAAGGCACTGACCGCTTCTATGCATGGCCAGATGCTCTATCCCATCAAAAAGAGGGGGGTTATGTCGGTATCTAAATCCCTGCTATGCAGAATAAAAAGTAACCTACACCCGTTTGTTCTTTCTGTTTTTACCTCGCATGTGGCAGAAAAAGGCACTGACCGCTTCTATGCATGGCTAGATGCTCTATCCCATCAAAAAGAGGGGGGTTATGTCGGTTTTTCAATATATGTTTGTCATTCTTATCCATTTCGATTACAATGAACCTAGCAAATAAAGAATCTCGTTATCACAGGGGGAGCCTCGTTGCTGAGAGGGAACACTTCGTTCCGACCCTTAGAACCTGTTAGTTAATGCTAACGTAGGAATTGTGCAAACGTCGAAATACATATACCTCATTATTTTCTATTTACGTATTTCATCTCTCCCTATGGTACATTATTCTTTTTTGTGCAACTTAGATTTAGGGGGAATGACAAGATGCGTAACACCAATTTACAAGCGATGATTGAATCTGCAATCCTTGCAGCCTTCGCCTTGATCATCGATATCTTACCACTATCAATTAAAATTCCAACAGGCGGTTCCATTTCATTTGCTATGATTCCTATTTTTATTATCGCTTATCGCTGGGGATTCAAAATGGCTTTCTTAGGCGGCTTAATTTGGGGACTATTACAAATCGTAGTCGGCGATGCTTCTATTTTAACGCCTATGCAAGCATTCATTGAATACTTCATTGCATTTGCTTTTATCGGCTTTGCTGGTTTATTCCATCGCCCAATTCAAAAAGCACTCGGAACATATAGCACTAGTAATGAACAATCTGATCTTGGCAGCCGCAAAGACAAACCTTCATCAAAAAGTAACCAAGGAAAAAAAGCACTCGTTTATATGATCCTTGCTACATTCGTTGGTAGCTTTGCACGTTACTTCTGTCACTTTATTGCTGGGATTATCTTCTGGGGACAATATGCACCGAAAGGTCAATCTGCTGTCCTATATTCATTGATCGTAAACGGTAGTACAATGCTTGCTTCTTTCGCACTATGTACAGTGCTACTAATCCTTTTATTTACAACTTCACCACACTTATTCAAAAGCGCTGGTGCATATTATATGAATTCAAAAAATAAGAGCGCCTAAATGGTGCTCTTATTTTTTATTGTCATAATCCAAAAGGTGAACATATAATCCGTGAAGGTTCTTCATTTTTACTCATCTTTTTTAAAGATAAAAATTCCATTCTTTCATTCCTCTTATCCATATGAAACCCCCTTTAGATCTCCTAAAGGGGGTTTTTCCACAAAAACAAATTAATCTATCTAATATGATTAATTAATAACCACGCTCATGATTTGATCCGCTGAACTTGTATCCAGACACTATTATTTTTTTCCATTATATATATCCATTTTGACTTTCCAACATATAAGTCAAGGCTATGAAGAACAAAAGGTGATCGCTACTTATTTTCTCTCTTTGTTTTCACTTGGCATGGGGCAGGAAAAGGATCTGACCGCTTCTATGTATGGCCGGATTCTCTCTCCCACCTGAAAAGAAAGGTTTTATGTCGATTTTCCAATTTGTACTTATATATATTTAATCGATACTTAAAGATTTTTTCCCCATTTGATTATAAATGCTTACAAACCAGTCCTTACTCGCTCTTACATTCTTCGTTCCGTAGAATGGGTCATTATAATACACATAATTATCATCTACTCCTGTTAGAACTACAGCATGTGTATTCATTCTTGCATAAATTGTTTTCCCTTCTGGCGTTGTCCATGTTATCGTTTCTCTCGGATTATTTAACGCGACTGTAACCCAAGTAACGACAGGTTTTCCATTTCGTACATAGTTTTCTAAAACAGAAAAATCGTTTCCTGTTAAATTTGTTCCTCGTGCATATTTATCTAATAATTGTTTCAATGGTTCAGGATTAATTGAATACCCTGGTGTGTTTCCAGTTACATCTCCAACAAACCCTACATCCGGATCTCCCCAAACTTGAAATTTTCCATTATACTTCTGTAATCGTGTTGTATCAAATGGCATTTCAAATGCAAATATCACTTTATTTAATGAACGACCAATATAATGTTCTACTAACATTTGTAAAGAAACAACTTCACAGCCATTATTCAGCTCTGGAAATTGATAAAGTGAAGGTACATTTAAGATGACTTGATTGCTATTCACATAGCTTGCATTTACCCACTTAGGTCCATTATCTGTCTGAATCTGAATCCAACCGCCTTCTCCTTCCTCATATACCTCTACTGTTTGAGGGCCATACTTTCCTGATACCCTAGAAGAAAAATTAGGATTATCATACGCAAAAAACACTCTAGATAAATCTCTTGTTTCTCTTTTTGTATCCAACCATTGATATCCTGCATACGTACGTATACGAATCCATGTTCCTTGTTCTTCTATAACCGTTACCGTTTGCGGTCCATAGTTATCTAAAATAACCCCAGACCGAGAAGGAGTATTATATGTGATAAAATTTCTATCTATATATGCTCTTTTTTCATTAAGCAGTACCCATTTAAGTCCCAGGCCTGTACCAATTCGAGCCCAGCCACCTTCTCTTTCTTCATATACTGTTACTGGCTGTGGTTCATACTCATACGCAATACCTGATGATAACGATGGCTCATTATATGTGATAAAACTTCTATTTATATCTATTTTCCTTTCATTTAAGCAGACCCATTTAAGCCCCAAACCTGTACCAATTCGAATCCAGCCACCTTCTCTTTCCTCATACACAGTTACTGGTTGTGGTTCATACTCATATGCAATGCCTGATGATAATGATGGACCATTATATGTGAAAAACTTTTTATCTATGTTAATTTTCTTTTCATTTAAACAAACCCACTTAAATCCCAGCCCTGTATAAATTCGAATCCAGCCACCTTCTCTTTCTTCATATACTGTTACTGGCTGTGGTTCATACTCATACGCAATACCTGATGATAACGACGGGCCATTATATGTAAAAAAGCTTTTATCCATATTGATTTTTTTTAGTTTCACTTCTTTATCTTTAGATGTATCAGTCATCGCAACAAATTGAGCTGCCTCTGCACGAGTTACTGATTTATCTGGTTTCCAATTATTGTCGATACCATTTGAAATGCCGAGTCCTACTAAAATATTAGCGTACCTTTCACCCCAATGTCCTTTCAAATCAGTGAATAGTGTTGGTAATTCCCCACTAATTTTTGCATCTAATTGATATGCTTGAACTAACATGGATGCCATAGCTGCCCTTGTTATTTCCCCAGATGGATTAAAGTTACCATTTCCTTCCCCTTTAATAACACCAGCTTTTTCAACCGCTGCAATATACGGAGTTGCCCAATGATTTTGAGAATCTTTAAAAGATGGTTTCTCCTCTGGATGAATTTCTAATCCTAAAATCTTAGCCATGATTGTCGCTGCCGATGCTCTGTCCAATACTAAATTAGGCGAAAAATTACCATCTGGCATTCCCGTGAGTACATTTTTATTTACTAGATAGTTAACAGACTCCTGTGCCCATTCTGGAACATCTGGAAACGTTCGTGGCGATGCCTGCATATTTTCTTCTTGATTATGCTGCTGTTGTTTTAATTCCGCTTCTTTCTTTTGCACATCTTCCTGTTGCTTTAATTCAGCTAGCTTCTGCTCTAGTTCTTCTTGTTGTTTCTTTAATTCATCTTGCTTTTTTTGTAGTTCCCCCTCCTGCTTTTTCATTTCTTCACGTTTCTTTTGTTCTTCTTTTTGTTCTAATTCATTTTGATCCGTTTCTTCTTGATTCTGTATAACCTTTTCATCATTTATTTTTCCCTTCGGTTCTAATTCATCCTTTTTCTTTTGCAGCTCTTCTTGTTGTTTCTTTAATTCGTTTATTTTCTTTTGGATTTCTTCTTGTTGTTGCTTATATTCACCTTGTTCATTTCTATCCTTTTGTTTCAATAACTCTTCTTGTTGTTTTTTTAAATCATCTAGCTTAACAAATAACTCTTTCTCTTGTGTAAGAATATATTGTTGCTTTTGTAGTTCTACTTTCTCTTTCTTTATATCTTCTAATTTCTTTTGTAACTCATTTTGCTTGTTAACAATATCGTCTAACATTTCATTATGTACAACGTCCATACTTTGTTTTGTTTTATTTTCAATTTCTGCTAGAGAAATAGAGGGAAATGTTAATAGATTTGCTGCTAAAATACTTGCTGCCGCAATTGCACTATATTTCTTCAAAGCCTTCACACACTTTCTTTTGTTTTTTTGATTTATTGCTAATCACTTCACTATGAGAGAATTGATAAAAATCGTTTTCCCGTTTAAATCCTGCCTTCTCCTCTATTCTTTTCTTCTAATGACTTTTTGCCTGACTTTAATCCTTGTATTTCATTTTTTAGTTACTGGGTTTCTTCAAAATGCTTATCCAATAACTTGTTATATTCTGCTTAAGATACACCACCTTTTTCACTTGCACCCGAACTGCCTTTTGTTACGAATAATATTAATGATTACAATTGCTATCCCAATTAAAGTGCCAATAATCTTCTTTTTATCCATTCATAAATCTTCAAAATGTAAAATTCCTCAACAATCATAACAAATGCAGCTGCTTCGATTTGTCATATTTTGTCGGTAAACATAAATAAAAAAGCATTGTAGATTTTCTCTACAATGCTTTTTAAGTGTCTCAGTGTCTAATTGTTACTTTCCTGTGATTTCAGAATAGGAGAGTCCGAAGCGGTAACTAACTGTCTTGTCTCAGTTTTCTTTAAGTGATTTATGACGTTACACTTACGATGTTGAAAGGCCCATGCTTTAATCGGGTTTGTGAAGATGATTCTTTGCTCTTTATTAGGGGTCTCTTCTTCAAATTTACAACTTTCGCTCCATTTGCACCATTTCATTGTAAACTGTGAAGAAAAATGATCGTCTTCTCGATCAAACAAGTGCGAAAGGCTCATCTCTTCATCTAGTATCACGGTGTTACTAGTTAATAAGCAAGCAAAGGTCGTCCAACGTCTCTCCATTCCCTCCTACTCCTTTTCACATGTAGTGCCTAAAGTTTACTTTACCTAAAATGTATTTGCCTTTTTCTTTACACTTATAAGTTTATCCAAAAAACTACTACTCAACTATCGATTTATCTTACAAATTACCTTACACTTTTGTAAGAAATGAAAAAACCTCCATTTTTATAAATGTAACACTTGAGTACTGTTTCTTTTTCATGATTCCCACCCTTTATGGGAGCGTTTTCTACACTTTACTTTCCTACTATCTTTTTTGACTTTTCTCCCACTATCCTTTACAGTCGAAATGTTGACAAGTTTTACATCGTAGGAGGATTATAATGAAAATCGAAATAAAAGACACTTTAATCTCTGAAGAAGCATTGCAAGCAAAGGTTAAAGAACTAGCACTTCAAATTGAGCGTGATTTTGAAGGAGAAGAACTCGTTGTTATTGCTGTATTGAAAGGTTCTTTCGTATTTGCGGCTGATTTAATTCGTCACATTAAAAATGAAGTAACAATCGATTTCATCTCTGCATCTAGCTATGGTAACCAAACAGAAACAACTGGAAAAGTGAAATTATTAAAAGATATCGATGTAAATATTACAGATAAAAACGTAATTGTTGTAGAAGACATTATCGATTCTGGCTTAACACTTCACTTCTTAAAAGACCACTTCTTTATGCATAAGCCAAAAATACTAAAGTTCTGTACATTACTTGATAAACCAGAACGTCGTAAAGTCGATTTAAAAGCAGAATATGTAGGCTTCCAAATTCCAGATGAGTTTATCGTTGGCTACGGCATTGACTGTGCAGAAAAATATCGTAACTTACCATACATCGCTTCAGTTGTAACAGAAAAATAAACCATATATAACTTCCATCAAATTTTGATGGAAGTTTATTCATATCATCCACTGCTCATTACAATCATTTCATAAAGTGAAACTTTAATCAGTGGTGGTTTTCTTCATCCCCAACTGATTATTAGCCCTCACCAATCGGGCTTTTACGGGCAGTTTATCTCCCACCTCACTTCTTTACTTTTACCTAATTTTGAGGTGGGGGTAGTACTGCCCGCGAATAGCGGGATAAATTTGCATACCTATAATCCCAAGCCACCATAAAGTGAAACTTCTATTACACGTATACCCTCCCAGCCTTTTTTCTACAACTAAATACATAAGCTGGCGGAAAATTAAACCAAACCCTTTTCAATAAAATTTCTGGGAAAAAGGTTTGGATAAACCCTTTTTTTACAAGCGAATATTGGAATGTGATAAACTCACCATTCTCTTGTAATGCCTCCATCACATTATTTAAAATTCGTAACGATACTTCTTGTGGTAATGAAGTAAACGGTAACCCCGATAATACATAATCAACCTTCTCTATTTGTAATGCCTTTATATATTTCTTTATGTTTTCAGCTGATCCATGTATAACCAAAACATTTGGATCATCCGTGAACTGCTCCTGTAACTTTTTGAAAAAAACTTCATTAATTTCAATTAGAATAAATATTGTATGCTCTTTTTTTCTTTTTATAATTTCTCTTGTGAATGCTCCTGTTCCAGGTCCTAATTCTACAATGTACTGCGCTTCCTCAAAATTGATCGCATCGACCATTTTTTTCGCTAATATGTGAGAACTAGGTGCGATAGCCCCAGTTTTTTTCGGATGTTTAATAAATTCGGTTAAAAACGTAATAAGTTTCATCTAACCTCTCTCCGTTCATTCGGTATTGTCTAATACGCCTCCAAATATAACTATTATTTTTTAAGAAATATCATGGAATTTTTTTAATATTTTATGAAGAAATGTAAAAAAGCTTTGTGCATTTACACAAAGCTTTTTCTCTATTTGCGAATAAATAAAACAGCTATTGCTCATCACAATAGCTGCTGCTTTCATTACTTCGCACTCACGATCTTATAATAAGAACGAACTGTTAAGAAGTAATATCCAATATAAATCACGCTATACACACCGATACTCATGAATAATGGAATTAGGATTTCATATGGCATTAACGTTGATAAACCTTTTAATGCAAATAAACTGTGACAAATCCCTACTACTAATGGAATTGCAAAGATAAAGCTTACTTGTTTTGCAATTGCCTTTTTCATTTCTCGTTTTGTAACTCCGACTTTGCGAAGTACAATGTATCGATCACGGTCTGCATTCGCTTCTGTTAATTGCTTGAAGTAAATGATAGAACCTGTTGCTAGTAAAAAGACTAAACCTAAGAACAGACCGATAAACATCATTAATCCTGTTGCTTCCAACATACTGTGGAAACCAGTGTGAAAATCATTGAAAGGTAATGCAACTTCTGACTCTCCGATTGGCATCACTTTCTTTAATTTCTCTGTCAGCACTTTACTATTTTTTTCATCTTTTACATCAATATTTTTAACAATACGTGTCTCGGCTACTGCTTTTGCACTGTTATATGCTTCATCTGGTACAACGACGAATAATTCACCTAAGTTCGTTATATTACGCCCTTCAGCACCTTGAATCGTTAATGCTTCCGCCCTATTTCCAATTGGGAATACCGCTTTATTCCCTTTATATACCGTACTAAATTCATGGCCTTCCATATACATGCCATCATATACAAAAGCTTCATCGGTAGCTAGACTTACCTCATCTATATCCATTTTCTTTGCCAATTTATTAAATGCTGATTGCGATACAAGCTGATATTTTTCAGTAACTAAATAATTCGTATTCATCCCCATATCTGCTTTTTCGCCTTCAAACTTACCTTTCACAGGAACCATTTCTATTTCGAATTGGTTCGTTACGGGATGATTTTCCTTCTCTTCATCTAAAATTGCATTTACTTTATTATCAAGTGCCGCATCCTTTTTCTCATAAGAATAACTGTGCGGCGCATAATCTTTCGTTTGTTTAAATGTATTGTAATACATCGTTACAGATGTACCAACCGCTGTTAATGTTACCGCACTTAATACGGCAATTGTTGCTAATGACTTTGCATTTCCTTTAATACGGTACAACAGCTGCGACGTTGTTACCATGTTCATTCCATTATAGAATGACGACTTCTTGTTTCTTGCTCTTTTTAAAACGAATACTGTAAAGAACATAAACAATAAATACGTGCCAAGTACTGTTGCAAGTAAAATATAAAATGCAACCATCATAAAGTCAGCATATTTAGCGGCCTTCATAAATGTTAGTGATAAGAAATAACCAGAACCAATTAAGAATACTGAAATTAATGCCATAATAAAAGAACCTTTTGGCATCGCTTCTCCTTCACGCTCTGCACGGAAAAGTTCGATTAATTTAAAGCGATAAATTAATCGATATCCTTGAAGTGATGTATACAATATAATTACGAAGAAAATGATTACTGTATCAATAATTGCGGATATTGGCACTTCAAAATGAACATGTAAGTTTAATCCCATCATGCTTATTAACAATTCAAGGAATAACTTCGAAAGTACACTACCAATTGCAATCCCAATTACTAATGATATGAATCCCATTAGCATATTTTCATAAAATAACATTTTCCCAATTTGTCTTTTACGAATTCCTAGTAATGAATATAATCCAACCTCTTTTTTACGCTTACGTGTAAAGAAGCCGTTAGAATATATAATAAATACCGCTACGAAAATAATAAGCATCACACTTGATACTTGGAAGGCTCCACTAATTTTCTTAGAACCTTCTGCTGCTTTTTCCATTTGTGAGTTATACTCTAGCGCCTTAAATGTAAAATAAATAACGATGCTAAAGATCATAGATGCAAAATATAAAAAGTAATCCTTAAAATTCCGCTGTATGTTGCGGAGGGCAATGCTAGATAACGTCATCCATTGCACCTCCGGAAATTGCGGACATTACGTCGACTACTTGTTGGAAAAATTGTTTGCGAGTTAATTCCCCGCGGTGTAATTCTTTATATAACTCGCCATCTTTAATGAAGATAACACGTTTACAATAACTTGCGGCAAATGCATCATGCGTTACCATTAAAATTGTTGAGTTATCATATTCATTTAATGACTTCATACTTTCTAATAAATCTGTTGCTGATTTTGAATCAAGAGCTCCTGTTGGCTCGTCTCCAAAAATCATACTTGGATTTGTAACGATTGCACGTGATGCTGCGCAGCGCTGCTTCTGGCCGCCTGACACTTGATATGGAAATTGACTTAAAATATGATCAATACCGAACTTCTTCGCTATTTCAAGAACACGGCGATCAATTTCACTTGTTTTCACTTTTGATAGTGCAAGTGGCAAGGCAATATTCTCTTTCACCGTTAGTGTATCTAATAAGTTATAATCTTGGAAAATGAATCCTAAATGATCACGGCGGAATAATGCCAATTTATCATCATTCATTTTCACAATGTCTTTTCCATCAATTAAGATTTCACCGCTCGTTGCATGATCAATTGTAGAAAGAACATTTAAAAGTGTTGTTTTACCAGATCCAGAAGGTCCCATAATTCCAACGAACTCACCTTCTTGAACTTGTAAGTTAATGCCTTTTAATGCTTCAAATTTATTTCCGCCTGTATCATATACTTTTTTAATATTTTTCGCTTCTAATACTGTTTTCATCTCTATATCCCTCTCTTCATCTATTCTCTATTTTTACTATATCTAACTTCCACTCTTGCCACTATCGATGTTTCTTACACAAACATGACAGTTATGTAAGGCCATTTAGTAGAAGAAACTTAAACTTAAACTTAAACTTAACTTTATGAAATAACCACTTTGTTACTATAGCATTGGGATAACATACCATCTATTCATTCTCCTTACATGAATATTACATTTCTGTAAGGTAAAAAAAATCGGTGCTGATGATTCAGCACCGATTTCCTTGCGAAAGAGTAATACAATTGTTACAGCGATACACAGGAATAGTATTCTTTTTCATCATCTTGATTTTCCCTCATCATTCTTTAATAGGTAATTGTACTTGAAACGTGGTTCCTCTACCTACTTCACTTTCTACATGAATTGTTCCACCGTGTGACTCGGCAATCCATTTTGCTATCGACAAACCGATGCCATTGCTGCCTAAATCCCTTGATCTTGCTTTATCTATCAGATAAAACCGATCAAAAATACGTGGCAATTGCTCTTTTTGGATGCCTATTCCTGTATCCTCTACGATCATTTCTACTATTTTTCCTTTTTGATGAACTTTTAAATAGACAGAGCCGCCTTGTTTGTTGTATTTTACAGCGTTATCTATCAAAATGTATAGCAATTGTGTAATTCTTTCTTTATCTCCTATAACAGGACATGACGAAGATGTTACAAGAACAATCGTTATTTCTCTTTGATCGGCCAATAGTTGAAAAGAACGGACTAGCTGTTCTAACACTGTATACAAATTAAAGGAAGTCAACCGAATGTCTAATATTCCTGAATCCGAACGAGCAATCGTCAATAAATCCGCTACCAACTTCGTCATTCTTTTCACTTCATCTTTCATATCATGAAAAATTTGCTGTGAAAAAGGGGATAATCGTTCTTTCTCCTCGACCTCAATCACTTCTAATGACGATTGCATAATCGACAGTGGCGTCCGCAGTTCATGAGATGCATCACTGACAAATTCTTTCTGACGTTGAAAGGAATGCAAAATTGGAATCATCGCTTTTCCAGCCATGAAGTAACCAAGCCATAAGGATAAGATAAGGAACAAGATGGAAAGACAAGACAATACTAAGAGAAATTGATCCAAGACTTGTTGTTGAGCTGTTACATTCGTTCCTGCAATGATGGTTCCAAAATGCTTACCTTGCTCTTCAACAGAAAGACCAGCAAATAAAATGTCTTTTTTAGTACCAGTTTGGTCTACTATCATCTCCTTGCGCACTTCCACATGACGAGGCTTCCACTCTTTCATTTCATCACCTAAAGCAGCTGTTACGTACGGTAAACTGTTATCGGCATCCATGATTTGTCCATCTTTCGAAAGAATATAATAAAATGTTTGCATATCTGTATAAGGGTGTTTGTCTCTTTCATTGTCGTTATCTATATAATTTTGCTGATTTAGTAAATCGTTCTTATGTTCTGCCCATTCTTCCTTGACGAGCTGTATCACTGCCTCCCGCTGATATTTAATGATGGAAGATGATACAAGCATATATGCAATGAAAATAAAAGAAAGCAGAAAAATCATCATTAACCCCGTAAATAAAATGGTTAAACGCCGCCTTGTTTTAAAAAACATGATGCTTTACCAGTCTGTAGCCTACTCCGCGGATATTATGAATGAGACGCCCTCCTTCAGGATCCTCCACCTTTTTTCTCAATAACCGAACGAGTGCATCGAGATTATTATCTGACACATCAGTCTCAATTCCCCATATTTTATCCAATAATACATCCCGCGGTAATATTTGTTCAGGATTCGACATTAAAATGTTGAGCAGTTGATATTCTTTTGGTGATAATTGAATTTCCTGCTCTTTGCGGCAAACTTTATGATTCACACGGTCTAGTGTGAGTTCACCAACTTTCAATACATTATCTATAAAGGGGATGTTCCCTCTTCGTTCTAAGGCTCGAACTCTCGCAAATAACTCTTCAAACTGAAATGGCTTCACAATATAATCATCCGCCCCTGCATCTAGTCCTTCTACTCGGTCTACTACATCATCTTTTGCTGTTAGCATTAAAATCAGTCCCTGAAAATGATTATTCCGTAGTTGTTTGCATACATCGATTCCGCTGACCTTTGGCATCATCCAATCAAGAAGTACCAAGTCATATAGAGTAGAAGATATATAATCAAGCGCACTAGCCCCATCTGTTACCCACTCGACAGTATGCTTTTCCTTACCCAACATATGAACAATTAAACGACCAAGCTTTTTGTCATCTTCTGCTAATAAAATATACATAATTCCAACATCTTCCTTTTTACTTTTATTTTACACACAAGTAGGTAGAAAAAAGAAAGAGATTTATTATATTTCATTGAATATTCTAATTATGAATAGCGCAACTACCACTACGAAAGTAGCTGAATAAAAAATTACCATCCATAATGCACCTGTATCCGTTCCAATCATGACTCCATGAATGAAAGCGAGTAAATATCCAGGAATAGTAAGATAATGAATCGCTCGCCACCACTTCCTTCCTATTTTTTTCATGACATCTGAGGAGATAAAAAGAAACAACAGTATATACAACGCAATCGTTCCTGCTCCAGATGCGATTGTTTTGTAATTGGACGTAAATGGAATAACAATTTCACTTAGAGTATATGAAACATACTGATCAAACAACAGCATGAGCGCATGAAAAAGAGCGAAAAGTAAGCTGAACCAGCCAGCCGTTTGATGAATGATTAATAGCATCGGTCGCCCCGTTTTCGTAGCTATTTTTCCTTTATACATTAATCCAGCTACATTTGAGATGAACAATAGCAAATAGGCTGTGATCCCTGTTGACCGTATCCACTCCCACGTCGAATATAAGGTTCCCATTAAAACATCATCTTCTTCGTATACCGTTTAATCGTAGCACTAACTTTCACTTTTCCGTTTTCATCAATAATGACGGCTGCAGCGTGAGGAAAGTGCTCCAGCATCCATGGAATTCCTTCATGAAAGGAAAGAATGCATAATACTTTAGCAATCACTTCTGATTCAGCTGTACTTTTTGCAAAGACTGTTGCCTGTATAACATCACTTTCGGCCTGTAAACCGGTCTGCCCATCTAATAAATGATGACGGACGAAAGAACCTTGCTTCCATGATCGATGTTTTTTATTAGAAGTAGCCATGCACCCTTGCAAAAAATAAAATTGAGCAATATCTCTCTCTTCTTTTTCTGGATCGGCAATCCCTACGACTTTCTCCTGATTCCCCCAAACGGTGAGATCGCCTCCTGCATTGAGAATTCCGTTTACAACCCCTTCCTGCCTCATCAATCTTGCACCTCTATCAACCACCCAGCCCTTTCCAATCCCTCCTAAGTCAATTTTTTCTGAAGTTTGTTTCACGATTGTACTTGCATGATGGTCAAACTGGAAGAAATTGAAATCTCCCTTTCCTATGTCATTGTCTACAGTGCTCTCAACATCTGTTATTTGATCAAAAGATCGGTCATATCCCATTCGTTCCATTCTTCTCGCCATTAAGGGATTGAAATAATAATCCGTCATTTCAGCATAACGAACGGCTTCTTTCAGAACATCAAAAAGAATGGGGCTCACTTTAATTTTTGCACCGATCGGAGCACGATTGACCATTGCTAACTCATTAAAATTGAGAAAACGCGAACAAATAGATTCACATGCCAAAAAGCATTCTTTTAATTTTCTGCTCCAACTGCTATTCCAAGGGGCATCTCCCTTAACCTGTACTTCGGTGTTCATAGCTCGAAAGGAAAATGAATATTCACCATCCATCGTTAAGACCTCCTTGTACGAGTTTCCGCCTGCTGTTTCCTATTATTTTTACCTTTTGGAGTCAATGTGGCCGCTGTATTAGAGGTATCTATTTCCCAATTTCCTTCTTCCCAATCTAAAGTAGAAAGCCATTGTTCTCTCTCGGTCTTTTCTGTTTCTTTTAATTCCTTAATATTGGATATGGAATAGTTGTCTCTTCTCGTATTTACTGAAGGATCTTCCTTTTGATTAGTCGAATTTTCCTCTTGTACAACATTTAAGAAAACCACAAGAGAACTGATACTACCAATCCCTACTACCCATTTCAACCATTTTTGTTTAGCCATTTTGATTCACCCTTGCCTTCAGCAAAATCGTCTGATTTTCATTCCATGTTATATCCCACCCTAAAGCATTCGCTATAACACTAACCGGTACGTATATTTGGCTATTGTATGTAATAGCAGCCGTTGGCATCGGCGTTTTATACATATCTTCATACACAGCCCGTGAGCCTTCTTTAAAAATCAAATGCTTTTTCTGCTGAATAACCTCAACTGCAGAGATTCGGCGGTATTCATAAACCTCGGCTCCTAAATAAGCAGCTACTTCTTGTACGGGGACAAGTATTTGTCCCTGATAGGGCAACACCTCTAACAAACATTCTTTTTCATTCTCTTTTTGCATCCTTATTTGTTGCTGAGTCGTTATAGGACTTTGTTCGTAAGCAATACTAAGAGCAGATAATTTTGACCATGTATGCCAAACTTCTTTCTGTGTATTTACTGTTTGTTTTTCATTCTTTTCATAGCCTTCCTCCGATTCATGACCTTCCTTTTTCTTGTATTTCTCATGTTTCTCGTGTTTTTCATGGTCCTTCCCATCATGCTTATCGTCATCCGCATAGCTTCCTTGTTGAGGTGTGAATATAAAAACAAAGAGCAACAAAAACGTTAGTAATTTATTGTTCCTTTTCATATTTCTCTCTCCTCTACCTTATCGATAACTTGAATATAAAAAATGAAACTGAAAATAAAATGAAAAGCCGTTCTTCCAAATGGAAAAACGGCTTTTCGTTTCTTTTATAAAGTGAAACTTTAATCAGTGGGGGTTTTCTTCATCCCCCACCTTACTTCTTTGCTTTCACCTAATTTTGAGGTGGGAGTATTACTGCCCGCGAATAGCGGGATACATTTGAATTTGGAGACAGCTTTTTACACTAACGTTTCACTTTATACTTCTTTTAGATTCATTGTTATACAATACTGCGGTCATAATCGAAATCATTACCACAACTACAAAAGTAAACACCCTATAGTTTGATATCACAGCAGTACCTACTAGCAAAGCAGGAATACCGGCCATAATCATACCTCCAAACATGCCAAGAACAGCTCCCACACTTTGTTTCACCACTTGTGTTTCGGAAACCCAGTCGTAATAAGCAAATCGATTATTAATAAAAATACCCCATACTGCTGAAAAAAATGAATATGTGATGGGAGTTATTATGATTAAAATGGAAGTCCAAATATCCGGCTTTAAACCTATTATCATCAGTATAGCGCTAATAATTGATGCCGGAATGCTTAGTGAAAGATTCATTAAAATTTTACTATCATAAATCATTTTAGGGGTAAGGGGTAGTGACTTGATAATCCATACGTTTTTCCCCTCTAACGATAATGAAACACAAGTTGTACATGTCATGGAAATCATCGCTGAAATAGCAAACGGTGCAATTTTTTGGAGAATTGTTTCAATCCCTGGATATCCGATTAATTGGCTTGGTCCTACTACAACTACTGCAAGTGAGAAAATGACTGCTATGACAACTCCCATACCAATGTTTATCACATATACTGTAGAAGAAAAGAAACGCTTTAATTCTTTTTTATATAATGCAATCAATACTGTTTCTTTCTTCATACGATTGATCTTGTAATCCGAACGCATATGATACGTAGAAATGCCTGTGTTAATTTGCTTATATTTAAGAGCGAGTATTTTCACAAAAAGATAATACCAAATAACAGATATGCCAACAAAAAGGATGAAAGCCCCTATATTCGCATCGACAATTGCTTTTTGAAAAATGGTAGCTAACGGATACACTTTAGCTAATCCCTCTGAAACAGTTGCCCCAATCCCTTCTAAATCAGTAAAGCTATATTTCGTATTTCCTTGCTTGAACATAAAGTAGCCAAAAATGATGATTGCTATAAAGCTTAAAATGGTGGTGATTCTATTTGCATATCTAAATTTAGAGGCTATCGCTGTAATACATGCTCCAAAAACTGCCGCAATTGTTGTTGGAATTAAAGATACTGTAAACAGCGTTATAAACCACATCAAGTAGAAAGAAGCTGATGGCTTCTCATATATACAATAAACAACGCCCATCGGCAGCATGATGATCATTGAAAAGACCGTATTTAATACGTACAAATACAAAAATCTACTAGCAATAATCTTATCTACACGAATCGGTAAGGACATAACAAAATCATAATCCTTAAAAGCGAAAATCTCACCATTCGCCTTAAACATCGTGAAAACTAAAACTAATATGCTGCTAATCACAAATGCATAAACCGGAATGACTTCACCTATCCCAAGTTTGATCAATCCATATGCCGCGCTTCCACAATACAGTATCAACATAACAGCCACTACTGCAATTGAGACTGAAATTAAAATTTTGTTCTGCTTCTTTTTCTTATCTTTTTCATATTTAAAAGTATTGAGGCCAAGCTGCGTTATTAGACGAATTTTTAAAAGAGCTAGCGTATTACTTCTCATCGGCAAGCACCTTCATAAAGAGCTCTTCTAATGAGTTTTCCTTTATTAAAGACTTTACTTCCCCTGAGATTGCTAGTTTCCCTTTATGAATCATCGCTATCTTATTACATAACTTTTCTGCTACATCTAATACATGAGTAGAAAAGAAAATCGCACTGCCTGATTCGCAAAGTTCCTTCATAATCCCCTTAAGTACAATAGCCGCCTTTGGATCAAGTCCAACAAAAGGTTCATCTAAAACTAATAATTTCGGATAATGCAAAACTGCTGATATAATCGCCACTTTTTGTTTCATACCGTGTGAGTAGGAAGATATTAAATCTCCCAAATATGGCGTAATCTCAAAAGCATCCCCATATTTTTGTATCCGTTCCTCTCTGTCTTTTGCAGACACTCCAAAAACATCAGCAACAAAGTTCAAATATTGAATTCCTGTTAATTGCTCATATAAATCTGGATTATCAGGAATATATGCCATTACTTTCTTACACGTAATCGGGTCTTTTTTTACTGAATGTCCATCAATAAAAATTTCGCCCTCTTCGAAATCTATAACACCTACTAGCGACTTAATCGTTGTACTTTTCCCCGCACCGTTATGTCCGATAAATCCAAAAATATCTCCTGCTTGAACAGTAAGATTCAAATCATCTACCGCTTTTTTGCCACCTTTGTATGTCTTACTAAAATTTATGATTTCTAACATATTCTCTCCCCCCAAACGATTAAAAATCGTATCGAATCAACTGAATGTATTTTAGTTGCATAATCAGTCGTTCACATTGAAACATCACTTAGAAATGAATAGGCATATCGGAATAATGATTAACGATAATACAGGAATTGACCATTTTTTTAATACTTGCTCTGTTTTCGGTATATTTTTTTGAGAATAATTGATTGTAAAATGAACGATCACATTGGTAACAAGCATAAGCAGTGGCACTCCAAAAACTACTATATTTTTACTTGCATAATGATCAGCGGCACCTGTAGCACTCCAATGAATAGGCATTTGTTCTGGCAAATCACTATATAAAGCAATTGATAATATCATTGGCACTAAACAAACTAACGAGCTTATGATACACGTTACATCCATTTTCTTTTTCATCATCTTTTCTCCATTCCATCATTATTTTTGATACTTAATAAAAAAACATTAGGATTACACCACGATAATACAGAATATTCAGACTTATATTGTTGCATTTCACTCAGTGAGGTTTTTCCTTTTCCTCACTGAGCATTATTATTAAAATATATAACTAATAACTAACTATCCAGAATACGAATACTCGCTTATATCCCCATTTCTTTTTTATAAACAAAATAAGAATACAGCATCGTTAATGCTACCGCTCCTATAATAATTCCAAGCATCAAAAATGATTTCAAAGCTGCTGGCGCAAAAATGCTTATAATCATCATAAGCCCTACTACAACAAATACTTTTCCGCTAAAACGATGTGTTTTCCGCCATACTTCTTCATTACTCAATGTCCAAGCATTCCGAATCCCAATAAAGAAATTTGGTTTACATTGTGGTAAATAGTTGCCGATTACTAAAAATAAAATACCTACAATTATATTTGGTGCACTATTCATTGGAATTTTGTAGCCTAATGCCGTTGCAAGCACAAGGATATTCACCAAAAATAAAACAAATAATATACTGTAACTTATCATTGTAAAACTCTTAGAAAATTTATCATAATTCGTTTTCCTTGGATCCACCTTTGGAATAACGATTAGTAATCCATAACTAACAATCATAATACCTAGTGTCAAAAGCATTGCATTAAACTTTGTAGCAAATCCATTTGCTTCTTCACCGCTCCAGTGAATTGCCATTGTCTCTGGTAGATGTGGCCAAGAAACCGCCCATGCTACACATGTTATAAAAATTAGTATAATTGCAAAAAGATGTTTTTTCATTTCCCCTCTCCCCCTTTATTCGTAAACGTAAACACCCAAGTTAATAAATCTTGAAAAACAGTGGTGTTTAAGGAATACACAACAAATTGCCCTTTTTTTTCATCTTGAATGAGCTCAGCGTTTTTAAGCGCATTTAAATGATGCGAAATACTCGGTTTTGTCATATTGAACTGTTCGGCAATTTCACCAGCCGTTAAATCGCCCTCTTTTAATAAGTCTAAAATCTTTCGCCTTGTTGGGTCTGCTAATGCTTTAAATGCTTGATTCAATGTCTTTCTTCCTTTCACCAATTAGACATTTAGATATTTATCTAAATGTTAAAATAAAAACTACAAATTGTCAATTATATACACAGCCCTTTTTACTTTTTCACTTTTGACCTATACTGTTTACTAGCGCTCGCTGCAACATAATGAAAAGACAGAAAACACATGGTACACTATAACTACAATTGTTTTTAGGAGGAATACATATGTATAAAATTTTAATCGTTGAAGACGATCCAAATATCTCATCTTTACTACAATCTCATATTCAAAAGTACGGTTACGATGCAGTTGTTGCCGAAAACTTTGATGATATTATGGAATCATTTAACGCGGTGAAACCACATC
The DNA here is from genome assembly GCF_044764345.1 of Bacillus sp. NPDC094106. Taxonomy (NCBI): domain Bacteria; kingdom Bacillati; phylum Bacillota; class Bacilli; order Caryophanales; family Bacillaceae; genus Bacillus; species Bacillus sp. NPDC094106. Next base: position 234,650 of record NZ_JBIWHY010000005.1, read on the forward strand.
TTGTATTACTTGATGTCAACTTACCGAAATTCGATGGTTTCTACTGGTGCCGTCAAATTCGTCATGAATCTACTTGTCCAATTGTTTTCATTTCTGCTCGCGCGGGTGATATGGAGCAAATTATGGCGATTGAGAGCGGCGCGGATGATTATATTACAAAACCATTCCATTATGATGTTGTCATGGCGAAAATTAAAGGCCAATTACGCCGCATTTATGGTGATTATGCACCAAATATTTCAGAGCGTATTGTTGAAGTGGAAGGTTTAAAATTATTCCCTGAACGACCAGAAATCCATTTTGGCACTGAGCAAGTTCTTCTAACAAAGAAAGAAGCAATCTTAGCTGAAATGCTTGTATCTAAATTCCCACGTACAGCGAGCCGTGAAGATTTATTAGCTGCACTTTGGGATGACGAAAGCTTCGTTGAAGAAAATACACTAAACGTAAACATTACACGCCTTCGTAAGAAATTTAATGAGCTTGGTATTGAAAATGCAATTGAAACTGTACGCGGATTAGGGTATCGTTTAAACGCAACTTGGAGTGAATAAGCATGAAGTTATTTTTACGTGATCATTTTGCGTTTTTTTTATTGTATGCATTAAACTTCGGTATCATTTTTATTCTATATGATGCGGTAGATGGATTCCAAAACAACAAATTCTACTTTATTGTATTAAGTTTATATTTATTTATTTGCTTCCTCGCTTATCGTTATGTTCGTAATCGTAGAATGTACCACAGATTAAGTGAGCCACCAGAGAAAATGGAGGATGCGTTTATTGAAAGAGCAACTGCCCCTATGCCGCACGGTGTAAATGAGCTTGTTCGTACGCAATACCGTCTATTCCAAAAAGAACTGCAATCATATGAAGTAAAACAACAAGAACACCAATTGTTTATTAATCACTGGGTACATCAAATGAAAACGCCAGTTTCTATTATGCAGCTGATGGTACTAGAAATGGAAGATGAGCATCTCATTCCAAAGTTTAAGAAAGAACTAGAAAGATTAAATCAAGGACTTGATATGGCGTTATATATGGCAAGATTAAATAACTTCCATGAAGACTTCCATGTCGAGACCATTTCACTAAAGGATACTGTAACGAAAAATATTAATGGCTTAAAAGAACTCTTTATTCGTAGTGGCGTCTTCCCCGTTCTAGAAGTTCATTCCGACCTTATGGTTGCTTCTGATGCGAAGTGGCTTAAATTCATCATTTATCAATTAATGACGAATGCCGTTCGTTATTCTGGTGAGCGTGGAAAGAAAGTCTTCTTAGCTGCTTATCGTAACGGCAGAGATATTATTCTAGAAGTTCGTGATGAAGGCGTTGGGATTCCACAGGAAGATATTCGCAGAGTATTTGAACCATTTTATACAGGGAAAAATGGCCGTACATTTGGAGAATCTACTGGTATGGGACTTTATATTGTGAGTAAAATTTGTTCTTATTTAGGTCATTCCGTAAAGCTAGACTCTGAAGTAGGCAAAGGAACTAGCATTAAAATCATCTTCCATAACGCTGCAAACAACGAAGCGGATAAAGTGAAACTTTAATCAGTGGGGGTTTTCTTCATCCCCCACTGATTATTAGTTGAACCAATCGGGCATTTACGGGCAGTTTATCTCCCAACTACCTTCTTTGCTTTCGTCGAATTTTGAGTTGGGAGTATTACTGCCCGTTAATGCGGGATAACCAAGAAAAGGTGATATATGAATGAAAATAGCATATTTCAGCAAAATGTATGAGAGCTCATTCTCATACATTTTTTACAACATAACTACATCTTTCTCTTCTAGTTGGAGGTATACAGCATGACTTTTTGGCAGTTTGCATTTAAAAACGTAACGCGAAATTCCCGTGCTTATTTTGCCTACTTTTTAAGCAGTGCGTTTTCCATTGCGATTTTCTTTTCATTTGCGGTGTATTTATTTCATCCTCGGCTAAAAACTTTTAGTACAGTTGAGGGAATTACAGGGTTAATGATATTTTCGGAAGTGGTCATTGTGTGCTTTTCCTTTTTCTTTCTGTTTTATTCCATCGGCACTTTCTTAAAAGTTCGTAAAAAACAATTTGGAGTTTTAACCGTTTTAGGAATATCGAGAAAGCAATTGAAACGTCTTGTTTTTATGGAAAATATGTTGATTGGGATATTGTCCATCTTTGTTGGCATTCAACTTGGACTCGTATTCTCACAATTTTTCTTATTAGTAACAGGAAAAATCACACACGTTCCAGGATTGTATTTATATTGGCCTTCAGAAGCCATCATTTTAACAACAACAATCTTTCTTGGACTCTTTATCGTTGTTTCTTCTTTTACTCCTATGCTCATTCGTACACGAAAAGCAGTACGTCTTTTAAAAGAAGGAAAAATAACGCAAAAAGAACGAAAACCATCTATACTTATTTCTTTATTTGGTGCTCTCTGTTTGCTATCGGGATATATACTAGCCGGAAATCCAATGTTCTTTCTATCGTTAGGTCCAGACATAGCATCAATTTACATGTTTTCTAGTATTTTCGTCATTCCGTCACTTGTAGCAATTGGAACATACTTTTTCTTTTCACAAATTTGCTTCCTGCTCATTCGGATTTTGAAAACAAGACGAAAATTTTACATGAAGCGAATTAATATGTTGTGGATTTCAGATTTGGCAAGCCGTATTCGAACAAATATTAATATGCTTTTTATTGTAGCTATGCTATCTACTCTCGCTTTTACAATGATTACATTCATATACGGATTTGGGAAGTTTATAAAATTGGATGTAGCAAAAAATAATCCATTCCCATTTACCTATCTTTCATACGATGCGAATCCCATGACCACTCAACATATAGACTGGTTAGAACAGCAACTAAGCAAAGAAGGTTTTACATATAAAACGGTTAAAACCGATTTATATGCAGGGTCATTGAAAGCAGATGACGCGACTCCCTATGAAAAAGAAGTGTATATATTAAGGCAAAGTGACTATAACAAGCTTGCTACTGCTTTAAATCTCAAACACCTTTCTATAAAGGCGAATGAAACATACATACTCCCTGGATATGGATATCTAAACCTACTGGGTCCTATAGAGGAGCAGTTCGAACAAAAAAACGTTACACTTTCTCAAAATTCCTTTCCCTTACATGTAAAGGGATATGAAAATTTTAGCGTCATCCCAACTGGAATGACGTCTCAATTACTTATTTTATCTGATGATACCGTACGCTCCTTATCGAATAACATGAAACATATGACGCTTTATAATTTTCAAGTAAAAGACTGGGAAAAGGCACATGAAATCGCTGCAGAGTATCTTGATAAATTAGAAAAAGAGCGAAAAAGCATCCCATCTGAAGAACCTTTATATAGGATGTGGGAAGCGAGTGATACGCTATACCAAATTAAATTAGGTGCCGCTTCATTCTTCTTTATTGGTACTTTCCTTGGTGTCATTTTCTTCATTGGTGCCGGAAGTGTCCTTTACTTCCGTATGTATACGGACTTAACAAATGAACAAGAAAAATATATTACAATTACAAAAATTGGGTTAACAGAATCTGAAATGAAGCGATCCGCTACCATTCAGCTCGCGATCTTATTCTTCGTTCCATACATTATGGCTTCCATTCATACGATGTTTGCTACAAAAATGCTACAAGAAGTCATAAATGTATCATTATTTGCTGAAGTTACAGTTGTCCTTACGATTTTCGGAACGGTTGAAATTATCTTTTTCTTGTTAATTCGTTCCTTATATATGCAAAAGCTATCTCGGCATATTAGTCTTTAAAAAAAATATATACATCAATTAAAAAACCGACATAAAACCCCTCTTTTTAGACGGGAGAAAGCATCTGTCCATGCATAGCAGGGATTTAGATGTCGAAAAATGAAAATGGATTTATATAGAAAGGTGATTCTTTATGGAAGAAGTTTTACACATTAAAAATGTCTCTAAAGTGTATGAGGGCAAAGTCCCTCATACCGCTTTAAAAAATATTAATTTACATGTAGATAAAGGAGAATTTGTCGCAATTATGGGGCCTTCAGGAAGCGGTAAATCCACTTTCTTAAATGTAATTTCGACCATTGATTCTCCCACTGCGGGCGAAGTTTTTATTAATGGGAAACAGCCGCACACATTCCGCAGGGAAAAACTAGCCGTTTTCCGTCGCCAAGAATTAGGATTTGTCTTTCAAAACTTTAATCTACTAGATACATTAACAATTGGGGAAAATATTGTACTTCCATTAACATTAGATAATGTTCCATTAAAAGAAATGGATAAGAGATTAGATATTATTTCAAAGAAACTTGGAATTGATCACATTTTAGATAGACGAATTTTTGAGGTTTCTGGCGGTCAAGCACAGCGTACAGCCGTTGCCCGCGCTGTTGTTCATAACCCGTCTCTCTTGCTCGCTGATGAACCGACAGGGAATTTAGATTCTAAGGCAGCAATCGATGTCATGGAGCTATTTACAAAACTAAATAAAGAAGAACAAGCAACCATCTTAATGGTAACGCATGATCCATTCGCTGCTAGCTATTGCAATCGTGTTATTTTTATTAAAGATGGTGAACTTTACAATGAACTACACCGCGGATTATATCGTGAAAAATTTTACCAAGAAATATTAGATGTATTAGCACTGCTAGGGGGAAGACGCAGATGACGTTTTGGCAGTTTGCATTTAAAAACGTAACGCGAAACTCAAGGGCTTATTTTGCCTATTTTGTAAGCAGTGCGTTTTCTATTGCCATTTTCTTTTCATTTGCAGTGTATTTATTTCATCCTAAATTAAAAAACACAGGCTTAAATCACGCTCTTGACATCTTAATGACAATTTCCGAAGTTGTAATTGTAATCTTTTCATTGTTCTTTTTACTATATTCTATCGGTACTTTTTTAAAAGTACGAAAAAAACAGTTTGGGATTTTAACAGTATTAGGAATATCTCAAAAACAATTAAAACGCCTCGTATTTATGGAAAATATGTTAATTGGTGTTCTATCTATTTTTGTAGGTATTCAATTTGGACTTGTGTTTTCACAATTCTTTTTATTAGTTACTGCGAAAATTACTCATGTACCAGGCCTATATTTATATTGGCCAACAGGGGCCATCATTTTAACAATAACCATCTTTCTTGGTCTCTTTATCTTTGTATCATCTTTTACGCCTATGCTCATTCGAACAAGAAAGGCTGTACGTCTTTTAAAAGAAGGAAATATCAAACAAAAAGAAAAAAAACCATCTATACTCATTTCCTTGTTTGGTGCTCTATGCTTGCTATCCGGATATACATTAGCAGGGAATCCGAAATTTTTTATATCACTTGGTGATATTGTAGCCGTTCTATACGTTCTTTTTAGTATTTTCTTGATCCCATCACTTGTAGCAGTCGGAACGTACTTTTTCTTTTCTCAAATTAGTTTTTTACTCATTCGTATCTTAAAAAAGCGACGGAAATTTTATATGAAACGAATTAATATGCTCTGGATTTCAGATTTAGCAAGCCGCATTCGGACAAACATTAATATGCTCTTTATTGTGGCGATGTTATCCACTCTTGCATTTACAATGATTACCTTTTTGTATGGATTTGGGAAATTTACAAAATTTGATGTTGCACAGGAAAACCCATTCCCATTTACCTATCTCTCACACGATGAGAACACATTAGCTGCTGATCATCTAGACTGGTTAGAGCAGCGGCTAACCGAGGAACAATTTACATATAAAAAGTTCAAAGTAGACTTATACGAAGTATCAGGAGCAGAACAAAATTCATCTCCGTATTATGTCATCAAACAAAGCGACTATAATACACTTGCTACTGCGTTACAACGAGAAAATCTCTTTGTAAATAAGAATGAAACCTATGTATTTCTAGGACATTTAAATCAAGGTATCTTTGGTTCAATTGATGAGAATTCAAAACAAAAAACGATTACACTTACGCAAAATTCACTACAATTGCAAGTAAAAGGTTTCAAAAATTATAGCGTTACCCCATTTAGTTTAGTACCACAATTAATTGTACTATCTGATCAGGACGTATCTGCATTCCCAGCTAACACGAAACATATGACGCTGCACAATTTTCAAGTTCAGAATTGGGAAAAGGCACATGTAATCGGGGCAAAGTTTATGGAAAAAATCAGCAATGAAAGTAAAGCGTTTCAATCCGAACACCCTGCATTTCATGCTGCTGAAGCAAGCGATTCGCTCTATCAAGCAAAACTAAGTGTTGCTTCATTCTTCTTAATTGGAACGTTCCTTGGTATCATTTTCTTTATCGGTGCTGGAAGTGTCCTTTACTTCCGTATGTATACGGACTTAACAAATGAACAAGAAAAATATATTACGATTACAAAAATCGGTTTAACGGAATCCGAAATGAAGCAATCCGCTACCATTCAGCTCGCAATCTTATTCTTTGTGCCGTACATTATGGCTTCCATTCATACGATGTTTGCCACAAAAATGTTACAGGACGTCCTAGGACTATCGTTATTTGCTGAAATTACAGTAGTTCTTACGATTTTTGGGACAGTTGAAATTCTCTTTTTCTTATTAATCCGTTCACTATATATGCAAAAGCTATCGCAGCATATTAAGCTTTAAGAAATAGAAAGATGATTTTTTATGGAAGAAGTATTACACATTAAAAAATTATCGCAACACATCAAACTATGAATAAAATAGCCTTATGCGTCGTGCACAAGGCTATTTCCAATAGTTTTTGTTAGCAGCAGCCGTAACCGCCAAAGCCGCCTCCATATCCACCATATCCATAACCGCCGCCGTAACCGCAACCACCGCCGAAGCAGGCAGCACCGATGATAATCAGTAGAATGAACAATACAATTAGAAGCGCAAAGCCGCCGCCGCCAAAGCCATGATGGTCATGTCTAATATCACAATTTTCACTCATTACCCTATTCCTCCTTTAGTATCATTCGTAACAAGATCTTAATCTTGCTCTAAATGAGGGGATTCAATTTATATTATGTTTTAATGGCAAATCGGCAGCTTGTTTTTCAAAAAAACAGGCTTGTTTCCTTTAGAAGGCCACAATATAGTGAAGAAAAGGGATAGACGATAGAAAAAAGAGGATGTGAATTCGCATCCTCTTTTTTCTATCCACTCATCTCCCACATACAATACGCTGCTTCGTTATTTTTCCTAATCTTTCGCGGTCTACTTTATACCCAAATCCAACTTCTTTCGGAACAATTACCTTTCCGCCTTGCAGCGTTACCTCTGGTGAAATAATATCTCGCTCCCAGTGCCTGCTAGAAGCTGAAATATCACCTGGAATCGTAAAATTTGGAAGCGATGCTAACGCAATATTTTGCGCGCGTGAAATTCCCATCTCAACCATACCGCCGCACCAAACAGGAATACCATGTTCCTTGCAATAATCATGAATTTGAATCGACTCGGTTAATCCCCCAACTCTTCCCGGTTTAATATTCACAATCCGGCAACTACCAAGTGTAATTGCTACCCTTGCATCCTCTAAGCTATGAATACTCTCGTCTAAGCAAATCGGTGTCTCTATTTGCTTTTGCAGCTGTGCATGATCAAGAAAATCATTGTCTGCTAAAGGCTGCTCAATCATCATTAACTGAAACTCATCTAACCTCTTTAATTGCTCAGTATCCGCTAACGTATACGCTGAGTTTGCATCGGCCATTAACGGAACCTTTGGAAAGGCATTTCGAATTTCCTTCAGCAGTTCATAATCAAGGTCTGGTTTTATTTTCACTTTAAAACGACCATATCCTTCTTTTGCATACATTTCAATTCGCTTCAACATATTAGGAATGGTATCTATTCCAATTACAACGCCGACTTCAATTTCTGGTTGTGTTCCCCCAAGTAAAGTCGCTAATGATTGATTTTCACGTTTCGCATACAAATCCCATACAGCGCCTTCTATTCCCGCCTTTGCCATTCGATTCCGTTTTATATGTTGAAAAAGATTAGGAATTTCACTCGGATGCGTAATTTCTGCTTTCAATAAATCTGGCAATAAAAAATCTTGAAGCATATGAAGTGCTGTTGTTACGGTTTCTTCCGTATACCATGGCTCTGAGAAAGCAACAACTTCTCCAAAACCGATATATCCGTCCATATCTTCTAGTTCAATGACGATACTCTCACGTGTTTCATATGTTCCGTAACTTGCTGCAAAAGGAGTCACAAGCGGCATTTCCGTTACATAAAGCGTTGCCTTTTTGATTTTCATCTACATTTCCTCCAGCAAGTGCCTTAGTTCCCGTCTTAACAATTTTTTCGAAGCGTTTCGTGGTAACTCAGGTAAAAAATGCACTTCCTTTGGTACTTTATACTTTGCTAATTTTTCTTCACAAAAATGAATGATTTCTTCCTCTGTTACATAGTCTGCTCGTACAATAAACGCGGCTGGCACTTGTCCCCACCGTTCATCTATTTTTCCAACAATACCAGCTTCCGCCACTTTAGGATGCGCAAGCAGTACTTCTTCAATTTGCGCTGGATAAATGTTTTCCCCTCCCGAGATAATTAAATCACTGCGCCGATCTAATACATATAGGAACCCTTCTTCATCCAAATATCCAAGGTCTCCAGTATGCAGCCAACCGTTCTGTATTGTTTCACGCGTTGCTTCTTCACGCTTAAAGTAACCATGTGTCACATTCGGACCTTTTACAACAATTTCCCCTTCAACATGAGGTGCTGCTACCATGCCATCCTTCTCAATTCGAAGCTGACATGGGAAAAGTGGTTTACCCGCTGAACCGACTTTCGTTAACATGTAATCAGCTGATAGCGTACAAATTTGAGAAGAAGTTTCTGTCATTCCGTATGTTTGGTACACAGGGATTCCTTTTCTCACACATACTTCTAATAGAGGCTTCGGTGCTGGTCCCCCGCCTAATAGCATGCAGCGTAAAGAGTTAGGATAAGTTCCCTCTCCAAGTCTCTCTAATAAGTCTGTTAACATCTTAGAAACGACCGATATGATTGTTACCCCTCGTGTTTTTATCGCCTCATGAATGAAATCAGGATCATATTTCGGAACGAGTAAAATGCGCATACCGTACATAATATTTTTCATTAACAGAGATAACCCGCCTACATGAAACATCGGCATGCATGCTAACCAACAATCATCATCACGAAGCCCTAAGTTCAGTGATGATCCAACTGCACTCGCCCAGTGATTACCGTATGTTAAGATAACACCTTTTGGCTTTCCTGTTGTTCCTGACGTATAAATAATTGTCATCGCTTCTTCTAAAGAGAACTCCTCTTGAACAACTGCAATTTGCTTCGGTCCGTTCACTACCTCTTCAAATGCATATACTGGTACTTGCTCCGTTTCAAATTGTTGGTCCGTTACTAAGCAAATAACTTCAGCATCTTCCATTTGCCAAAGTAGCTCTTCTCTTGAAAGACGTGTATTCAGAAGTACAGCTACCGCTCCTATATAAGATAAAGCGTGAATGACTGTGATCATCTGGATACCATTTTTCATCAGAACAGCCACTTTTTGACCTTTCTTCACCTGTAAGTGTGAAAGGTGTTCACAAACAGATACCACTTTTTCATGCAGCTCTAAAAAAGAAATTGTCTCCTCTTTCGTTTCAATCGCAGTGCGCTCTGGTGTTAAAAAAGCACGTTGCATTAACCAATTGGGCATCGTCTCCATTACACATTCTCCTTTCATGAAAGAAAGAGACTTGATGTAGAATCAAGTCTCTTGTTTTTTGCTTCCGCTTTTGATTTATCTAGCTACAGCGGCTAGAACAGTCGGTCGTTTCACACCTTCCTGCGAGGCAAAAAACGCCTCTTCGTCAGGAGTTCCAACGCCCTCTTGTTCTAAACGAGCCGCTTCCGCTTTTAATCCTATCTAGCTACGCCTCCTAGCCCTTTGCGTCTAAGAACCTTCCGCACGAGAAAGTAAAAATCACTTTCTGTGCGAAAGAACCTTAGCCGTCAAGGCTGAACAGTCGGCTCCGCTTTTAATCAAGGGAAACGAGGGAATTGTCCGAAGTCTGGACGACGTTTTTCTTTGAACGCGTCGCGACCTTCTTTTGCTTCATCAGTTGTGTAATACAATAACGTCGCGTCTCCCGCTAGTTGCTGGATACCAGCTAAACCGTCTGTATCTGCATTGAATGCAGCTTTTAAGAAACGAAGTGCCATTGGGCTGTTTGCTAAGATTTCTTCTGCCCATTGTACTGTTTCTGCTTCAAGCTCTTCTAATGGTACAACTGTGTTTACTAAGCCCATATCAAGTGCTTCTTGTGCACTGTATTGACGACATAGGTACCAAATTTCACGAGCTTTCTTATGACCTACCATACGAGCTAAATAGCCAGCTCCATATCCGCCGTCAAAGCTACCTACTTTAGGACCAGTTTGTCCGAATACAGCGTTGTCAGCCGCAATTGTTAAGTCACATACGATATGAAGTACGTGTCCTCCACCAATTGCATAACCTGCTACCATTGCGATAACTGGTTTAGGGATTGCACGAATTAAACGTTGTAAGTCTAGTACGTTTAAGCGTGGGATTTGGTCCTCACCTACATATCCGCCATGACCGCGAACTTTTTGGTCACCGCCAGAACAGAATGCACGTCCACCTTCACCAGTTAAAATGATAACGCCAACATTTGCATCATCACGTGCGTGTGCAAAAGCATCGATTAATTCCATTACCGTTTTAGGACGGAATGCATTATGTACTTCAGGGCGGTTAATCGAAATCTTTGCGATACCATTGTATGTAGAATAAATAATATCTTCGTAATTGCCTTCTTTTACCCATTCAATAGCCATTACTCTTACCTCCTTTTTATTGTGCTAATGTTTGCCCACTAGCCACTCTATAAGTTCTACTCTCTTCAAGTAAGAAAAAAGTATCACTGCATAGTTTTTAGAAATCCCTTTACTATTGTATCAAACTTTTGCGGTTGTTCCACATGAATTGCATGGCCAGCCCCATCAATTTTGACAAATTTCGCGTGAGGGATGCCTTTTTGTATGTTTTTTAAGATGTGAAAGAACTTTTGGTCGCTCTCTCCGTTTATTAACAAGACAGGCATTTTCAGCTCTTCAAGCCGATTCCACCATGATGGCTGCGCTCCTGTCCCCATGCCTCTGAGACTATTTGCGAGTCCTCTTGGGCTATTGGCAAGTCTCTCTTTTCGCACTGCTTCTTGTACTTCTCGTGGCAACTTTTTTTGCGTTGCAAATAGCGGGATATTTTCCCAACGGTTTACAAAGGATTCCATTCCTTCTAATTCAATTCGATCTGCAAGCTGTTCATCTTTTTCACGGCGTTCTTTCCGGTCCGCCTCTTGCTTCAGTCCGGCTGTACAATTTTCTAACAGCAAAGAACACACACGGTTTGGATACAAACATGCCATTGTAATCGCAAGCCTTCCGCCCATTGAGTATCCAAGTATATGCGCCTTTTCAATACGCAAATGATCAAGTAGCATCGTCATTTGGAGTGCTACATTTTGAATATTATAATGCGCAAGTTCCTTAGGACTTTCCGTCTTCCCATGTCCAACAAGGTCGACTGCAATCACTTGAAACTGTTTGCTCCATGAAGGAATAAACGTACGCCACGTCTCCATACTACCCGTAAAACCATGAAGAAGTAGAAGCGGCTCTCCGCTTCCGACCACTTCATATTCATACGTCACACCTTGCAGCGCTACTTTCATTCCACTTCACCTTGTACGAATGTTGTAACGGTGTTTGATGTCTTTGCCCATAATTCACGATGCAGCTGCAAGTTCTCTTCTCGATTTGTACAAATTTCCACAACGTGTAGGCCTTTTTCCGTTGTTCCTTTTTGTACTTCTTCACGAAATGCTTCCCAGCCATTTACACGGGCAAATGAACCTCCATACATTTTAACAACGTGTTCATAATCCAATCCAAGCGGTGTTCCGAATAATGATTCGAAATGTTCCTTTGATTCATATTGCGGTAAGAATGAGAAAATACCGCCACCGTCATTATTCACAACAACAATTGTTATGTTTAAATCATGTAATTTTGCTGCTAAGAGCCCATTTAAATCGTGATAAAATGATAAATCACCAATTACTAATACAAGTGGATCACAAACTGTACTTGCTCCTAATGCCGTTGAAATAATCCCGTCAATACCATTCACACCACGGTTCGCCATGATATGGACCTTTTTATCTGTTGTAAAGAAAAACGTATCTGTATCACGAATTGGCATACTGTTGCTAATAAATAACGTTGCGTCTTCTGGCAATACATGCATCATGTCTGTAATTACTTTTCCTTCAAATGCTGTTTCATATGTTTCAATTTCACGAAGATGTGCTTTCGTTTTATCATTTATATATTTCCACATCTTACACCAATCATTCTGTTCTCGCTTTTGCATATTCCCTATCAGTTCTTTACAAAAATCGATATCACTTGCACATACAACTTCAGTTGCTGCAAGAGCTGGATCTCTCCATTTTCCAGATTCATCTACAACGATATGAACAGCCGTCTTTTGTTTCTTTATATACTGCGTTAAAGCTTTTGATACAGGCATACCGCCGAAACGAATCATAACATCCGGCTTCCATGTATCCTTTAACAATTCATTTCGTAAAAATGTATCGTAACAATCAATTACCATTGTTTTATCATGTTGCCCAGAGCGAAGGTTTGAAAGTGGATCTGCTAAAATGGGATATCCTGTTTTCTCAGCAAACTGCGTAATCACTTCCGCAAGATCTTGATGACTATCATCTCCACAAACAATAAGCCCCTTTTCCATACTTGAAAGGCGCTCTATAAGAGAACTTCCGTATTCACTCGTCATTGTCATGTTTCCTTGATAGACTGCCCCTGTATATTCACCACGACCCTTTTCCCATAAATTCTCTAAAGAGAAATCAGGAATGAGCGGCTCCCGAAGCGGAAAGTTAATATGGATAGGACCCTTTGGCGCAAAACATGCACTTGCCACAGCACGCCCTGCTGTCATACGAGCATAATGATACATTGACTCTGAAGCCTCTGGAAGTGCCATCTCCATAAACTGTTTCACAAAAGAACCATATAAATTCAATTGATTCATCGCCTGCGGTGCGCCCACATCTCTTAGCTCATGCGGTCTATCCGCTGTTAATACAAGCATCGGCACTCGTGAATGAAATGCTTCACAAATGGCTGGATAATAGTTCGCTGCCGCTGTTCCTGATGTACACAAAATCGCTACAGGACGCTTCTTCGCTTTCGCAATACCAAGCGCGAAAAAAGCAGCTGATCGCTCATCTACATGCAAATACGTTTTTATTTGTTCATGCTGCTCCATTAGCAAGGCTAACGGCGTTGACCGTGACCCTGGACTAATGACAACATCATATACATTTAGACGCGCTAGTTCGTCCACAAACGCGCCTAAATAATATGATAATGCTTCTATATGATTATTCATTTCATTAATTCCTCCAAAGCACCAAGCATCGGTCTAAACTTCAAACTTGTTTCTTCATATTCAAGTTGCGGCACTGAATCAATTACAATTCCGCACCCCGCAAATAAGGATGCCTTCTCATCTCTTAATAATCCACATCGCAGTGCTACCGCAAATTCACCGTTCCCTTTGTCATCTATCCAGCCGATCGGTGCTCCGTACAACCCTCTATCTAATAATTCAACATCACGAATCAGCTTCATTGCTTCAAGACGAGGTGTCCCGCCAAGAGCTGGCGTTGGATGCAGTTCTTCTACCATTGTCAAAAGAGATGCATCACCTTTCGCTTCAACCGGTGTATACAAATGCAGTAAATTTTTCGTTGTTAATAAGTCTGGATGCTGCGGAATATTAACAGACTCACAATGCTCATTTAATACGTCCCGAATCATGTTTACTACATAGCCGTGCTCTGCTAAATTCTTTTCATCATGAAGAAGCATCGCGCCATTTTGTTTACTTTCTTCTATAGAATTACCATGACCAATCGAACCAGCAAGGCACATCGATGTAAATTTCTCGCCTTCTTTTCGAATCAATCTCTCAGGTGTCGCTCCTAAGAAACACGCTCCTTTATAATCAAAAGAAAATACGTAGCAATCTGGTTGTCCAATACGAAGCGCTTCTAAAACCCGAGCAGAATCAATCTCTTGATCCATCACTAACTTTAGCTCTCTTGCTAATACAACTTTCTGTACGCTTCCTTTTCTCATTTCATCCTGCACTTTTACAATTGCATTCATCCAGCCCTTTGGATCAACTTCTATCTTAGAAGTAACCGCCAATCTCGCATCCACAAGCGGGCGCTCACTCTCTTGTAAAATCCTTTTTTCTAAAGAGACAATCTCTTCATAAATCTTCTCTGCAGAATCTTCAGCTGTAACAAATGTATTCATCGTTAGCCATGCTTTTTCATTTTTTACTGTTAATAGAAAAGCTGGTAACGACAATGTTGTATCTTTAAATTCTTTCCAAAGACCCGTTTGTTCTTTTTCTGGATCGAATGAAAAACCGCCAAATAAAAGTGGGCCAGTCCCAAATTCATACTCTTCTCTTTGAACAATTGCCTTCTCCTGCACTTTACTCCACTCCGCGCGAGCATTTTGAAAGCGCTTGTCAGAAGAATTTGCTATAGTAAAAACAGAACCAATTCCAGCAAATATGACATGCTGAGCCGGGTCTGTAAAATAACATCTATGTTCGGATGCAACCCTTCTTCCTGCTGCATAAAAAAGGAGCGGATCCACCCAATCTATTTGTTTTACAAAACTAACCAATGTTTTTTCATCAGTCGCATGTTCAATAGCTGTAATCAATACTTCTTGTAAATCTTTTTGTTTCGTCTGAATCACAAAGTCTCCCCCCTATGGGCGAAAAATAGTCATAAATACGCTTGATTTTAAGATACACCTCAAACGAAAGCCCTGTCAACGTTTAGCATTTCTGAGAAATTCACCTTCTCTTCCTAGAAAATAAACATTGACACTAAAAGATGCTTTTCCTACACTTAATTGTGTACATTACGTGACAAAGGAGGATTCAACATGGAAATGAAAGTCGAAACGAATTCCTCTCCTATGCCGCCAAAGCTAAGTAAACAAACGGGTTGGCGCATTTGGTGGAGTTTATTACGTCCTCATACATTAACAGCCGCTTTTGTTCCTGTTTTTATCGGAACAGCTTATGCAATGCAAGTAGGGGGTATTAATCAAATACATTTCCCTCTTTTCTTTATCATGCTTCTTGCTTGTCTTCTCATTCAAGCAGCAACAAACATGTTTAATGAATACTTTGATTATAAAAGAGGGTTAGATCATGAAGGTTCAGTTGGAATTGGCGGTGCAATCGTCCGTGACGGAATTCGGCCAAAAACTGTACTGAATTTAGCATTTGGATTTTTCGGTATCGCCATGCTATTAGGCGTTTATATTTGTATGAACTCTAGCTGGTGGCTTGCTGCAATCGGTCTTGTTTGTATGGCTGTTGCCTACCTTTATACAGGCGGCCCACTTCCAATTGCCTATACGCCTTTTGGAGAATTAACAGCAGGGTTGTTTATGGGTATTATTATTATTGGTATTTCATTTTTCATTCAAACTGGAACGGTAACATCGGAAGTTGTCTTACTCTCCATTCCTAACGCAATTTTAATCGGGGCTATTTTACTTTCTAATAATATTCGTGACTTAGATGGAGACAAAGAAAACGGTCGTAACACATTAGCAATTATCGTTGGACGTGAGAATGCAGTTGGTGTCCTTGCTTCTATGTTTATCGTTTCCTATATTTGGACGATTGCATTAATCATTGTCGGAATCGTATCGCCATGGATGCTTATCGTTTTCCTAAGTGCACCGAAAGCATTTAAAGCAACAAAAGGATTTATCGGAAAAAGCATCCCGATGGAAATGGTACCTGCGATGATCGCGACAGCAAAAACAAATACAATCTTTGGATTTTTAATGGGAATTGGTTTATTACTTGGATATTTCCTATAAAAAAGGGACTGCCTAGGCAGTCCCTTTTTTATAGCCGTTTTTTCAAATATATCGATCGCTCAACGATTTACGACATAATAGATTCCCTCTAGTTCCTTTTCATAACGTGAAACTTTCATCAGTGGAATTTTATGGTTATATAAATCCATTTTCATTTTTCGACATCTAAATCCCTACTATGCAGAATAAAAAGTAACTTACACTCGTTTGTTCTTTCTGTTTTTACTTCGCATGGGGCAGAAACAGGCCCTGACCGCTTCTATGCATGGCCAGATGCTCTCTCCTACCTAAAAAGAGGGGGTTTTTAATTGATGTATATATAGTTGAACGAATCAGGCTTTTACAGGCAGCTTATCTCCCACTTCATTTCTTTGTTCTTCACTACATTTTGAAGTCAAAGTACTACCGCCCGCAAATAGCGGGATAATTCCCACAATCCAGCCCATACTACATAAAGAAACCGAATTGTAGGAAGGTGGATACTACTATGTTAACTCCACAACAAATCAATCATTTTAAATCCATATTAGAACAGCAACAGCAAGAACTTGAACAAACGCTGCAAAATCATGAGAGTGAAAATCGTGCTTCTGAACGGGAATCTGTTGGGGAATTATCTGCTTATGATAACCACCCTGGTGATATGGCTACCGAATTATACGAACGAGAAAAAGATTTCGGGCTAATTGAATTATGGAATAAACAGCTGCAAGATACAAAGCACGCCCTGGAAAAAATTGAAGCTGGCACATACGGTATTTGTGAAGTGTCCGGTGAAGAAATTCCACTGGAAAGATTGGAAGCAATGCCAACTGCAACAACTTGTATTGAACATACAACGAATAAATTAAATCTAGAAGCACGTCCCGTTGAAGAAGAACTACTAGAGGGATTTGGCAAATATGATATAGACAGTGCTGTTGGATACGATGCTGAGGATGCTTGGCAAGACGTCGCTTTATACGGAACATCAGAAACACCAGCGGATTTAGAACGCCGCGATTCTAAAAACTTTAATGAGATGTATGTCGATGCTGAAGAGCCACGTGGTTACGTAGAAGACTTTGAGAACTTCATCGGAACGGATATGTATGGAAAGAATCCGCAGGTGTATGCGACAGAAGCACATGAAGAATATGAGCAAATGCTGGACGATTTTGAAAAACGTGCCTTTAATGGAGAGTTATCTTCTGATGAATCTGGTTCGAAGGCATAAAAAAACATCCATCGGTGAGGGCTTCATCCTCCACTAATTATTAGGCTTTTACAGGCAATTTATCTTCCAGCTTACTTCTTTGCTTTCACCGAATTTTGAGGTGGGAGTATTATGGTTAATGCAGAATAAAAAAAGCATTCCGAAATTCGGAATGCTTTTTTTCGCTAGCTAATTAGTTTTTTGTAACGTTAGCAGCTTGTGGTCCACGGTTACCTTCAACGATTTCGAAAGAAACTTCTTGACCTTCTTCTAAAGTTTTGAAGCCTTCGCCTTGGATCGCTGAGAAGTGAACGAATACATCGTCTCCACCTTCAACTTCGATGAAACCGAAACCTTTTTCGCCGTTAAACCATTTAACTTTACCTGTTTGCATGTCATGTACCTCCTAAATAAAATGAAACTATGAATCCACATGAAAAGGTGGATATAAAGGACATGAATGCATTACAAGCTTAAGGCCTTGAATTCAACGTGCTTTATTTCCGTACCACATTATGTAGCTCATTAGTGATTCCACTATATCACGCTATATCAAAAACGTCAAATGCGAACACTGTCACTTCATCATCTTTCATAATTTTTATTTTTAAGATCTAACGAGTCTTTTATAAGTACAAATAAAAATCCAATTGTACATAGAAACTCTAACCAATTGAATGTGTGATCTTTTAGCAATTCAGCAATAAAGTCAATGCCATTCGTAACAAATAATATGCCAAAAATGCATATGCTAACTTTCAATATTTTTAAACTTTCCATACTGTTCACCTCAAATTCCAAACAAACATCATATTGTTATTTAAATATCATAATGAGAAATATATGTGTATATAGCTTTTCACCACGCTATATTTTGTGATTACATTTTCTTTCGACCAAATGTATCGACCCATACTCCAGCAATAGGAGATATTAGTAGTTGAACAAATGCAAATGTAGCAATTAAATATTCCATAATATCAGTACCTAATTGTAATGTCTTCATATAAGATGGCATTATGGGAACAACAAAACCAATGCCTAAAAATACGATAAATAAATTGAATATTACTAAAGCTAAAGAAAAATTTTTTCTGTTATCTGCAATCGTAAAAAACTTTGTATTGTACTAATAAGTAGTATAAACATTCAAGTTACTTTAATGTCAATACAGTAATTGAACTACCCCCACCTTCACTTCGTTTAGAGGAAGGGGTCTTCTCGGTTAAAATAATAAAGAATATAAGTCTTCTGATGTTGGAGCGATAAATTCATAAGAAAACGTCGTCTTTTCTCAGCTAACTTGTTTAGAAAGAATGGCGTTTTATCATTTGGGGCAGGATACTTTTTTAAGTTAATGGACATGTATATTCATCCCTATTTATTATTTTTATTTGAAAATTAACAAAACGATAGTTTTCTAATTCCTTTAATTTCTGTACAATAATACTAGTATCTATTACATATGAGGTGAAATAATGAAAGCACATGAAATTGAGTATAAATTATACGGGGATGATATGCAGTTCGTTGAAATCGAATTAGATCCAGAAGAAAGCGTGATTGCAGAAGCTGGAGCCATGATGATGATGGAAGACCATATCGAAATGGAAACAATTTTCGGTGATGGAGCTAGTCAATCTAGCGGCCTTTTCGGTAAATTAATGGGTGCTGGTAAGCGTCTTGTTACAGGTGAAAGCATGTTTATGACTGTATTTACAAACACAGGTCATGGCAAACGTCACGTATCATTTGCTGCACCGTACCCTGGAAAAATCGTTCCAGTTGATTTAACAGAATATCAAGGTAAAGTAGTTTGTCAAAAAGATGCATTTCTTTGCGCTGCAAAAGGTGTTTCTATCGGAATTGAATTCACGAAAAAAATAGGCAGCGGCTTCTTTG
The DNA here is from genome assembly GCF_044764345.1 of Bacillus sp. NPDC094106. Classification (NCBI taxonomy): domain Bacteria; kingdom Bacillati; phylum Bacillota; class Bacilli; order Caryophanales; family Bacillaceae; genus Bacillus; species Bacillus sp. NPDC094106. The sequence goes on from NZ_JBIWHY010000005.1 coordinate 253,780, forward strand.
GCGGTGAAGGCTTCATTATGCAAAAACTTGAAGGTGATGGACTTGCTTTCATGCACGCAGGCGGCACAGTATATAAACGTGAACTTAAGCCTGGTGAAAGACTTCGCATTGATACAGGGTGTCTTGTTGCGATGACGAAAGATATTAACTATGATATTCAATTCGTAGGTAACGTAAAAACTGCGTTATTTGGTGGTGAAGGCTTATTCTTCGCAACATTAGAAGGTCCAGGAACAGTTTGGATCCAATCTTTAACACTTAGCCGTTTAGCAGCGCGTATTACAAGCCCAGCAGCTCAAAGCAGCGGTGAAGGCAGTGTTTTAGGAGGGCTTGGTCGCCTTCTAGATGGTAAAGAGTAAAATCGATCAAGGCAAATCGCTACGTCATCATACGTAGCGATTTTTTTCATTTATCCCGCTATTTGTGGGCAGTAATACTCCCACCTCAAAATTCAGCGAAAACATTGTCCAGCTCTAGCAGCTAGAATCTCCGGTCGTTTCCGCTTTTCTAAAGAAGTAAGGTAGGAGATAAACTGCCCGTAAAAGCCCGATTGGTGAGGGCTAATAATCAGTGGGGGATGAAGAAAACCCCCACTGATTAAAGTTCACTTTATCTTTTTCTATTTTAGAACTGTACATACCGTTCTGAATCATATAATACTCCATTGCCTCATTTATCTCACTTTGTTTTAAAGCTACTCAAAGAATGATTCCCCCTTTTAACTCATATATTGAACTATACTTTTTTCTTGAGGAGGGCTTCCTAGATGCGTGCTCCTTTGTCCTTTGACAAAGATACTGCCATATTGTTAGCTTCTTGCTGCGAGTTAACATATGAACAATATAAACAAAATGGAGTTTTCCAAATACCTGATGGATTTCAATATGTACAAGGCTTTCAAGGAAAAGCAATTCAAACAACAGAATGGTTTGGCTTCATCTTAGAATCTGACGATACCATCATTGTCGCCTTTCGCGGAACACAAACAGATCCAGATTGGATTATCGATTCACTTGTAAATCAAAAACCGTATCCATACGCCTTAAATAGCGGGAACGTTCATAACGGCTTTCTCTCTATCTATGAGTCTTGCCGCGATACAATTATGGATATACTTGTCTCTTTACCATCTCATAAAAAGCTCCTTGCTACAGGGCATAGTTTAGGAGGGGCACTTGCTACACTGCACATATTAGATGCACGCGTTAACACTGCGTTTGCACAATACGGTCTCTATAGCTTCGCTTCTCCAAAGGTTGGAGATATCGCTTTTCGAAACTACTATAAACTCCAAGTAGCCAGTAGCTTTCGCTTCGTTAATTTATTTGATGTCGTTCCGCTTCTTCCCCCGCGTAAAGTACATTTTAATGAACAAGACTGGGAATATACACACGTTCATCACAACATGACATTTACAAAAAATACAAAATCCATTACCAACAATCATTCTATTACAACATATAAGGCATGTCTGACTTCTCATTTTTGAAACGGAAACATTTGGAAATGGCATACTAGTATACTATAATATTTTTTGTAACTATATATACATCAATTAAAAAACGACATAAAACCCCTCTTTTTAGGTGGGAGAGAGCATCTGACCATACATGCTAAAATACTTCTTTACACTTTTTCTTGTTATAGTTTTTGCAGTTACAGGTTTCTGTACATTCTCATACTTTGCTACAGAGGAATATGATGGAACTGGTATGTTATATTTAGTGAATCCTTATATCTCCATAGCGAACTAATCAAAAACAGCTTGGAAAGTTTCCAAGCTGTTTTTACTTTGCATACTATTTCATTCCATTTATTTAAACTATTTTTTTAGATAATACATATACATCAATTAAAAAGCCGACATAAAACCCCTTTTTTTAGGTGGGAGAGAGCATCTGGCCATGCATGGAATCGGTCAGAGCCTTTTTCTGCCACATGCGAAGTAAAAACAGAAAGAGCAAACGAGTGTAGGTTACTGTTTATTCTGCATAACAGGGATTTAGATGTCAAAAAATGAAAACAGATTTATATAGTTCGGACTTTCATCCATTTTTCTTAAAAAATATTCACAAAGGACTTCTCCGTTTTCCTATCTTATTAATCATGAAAGTTTAACTCTATCACCAATACCCCAGATCTCATTACTATATTGTAAAATCGTACGATCGCTCGCAAAATGACCTGATTGTGCAATGTTTAAAATGGACATTTCTAGCCACTTTCTTCTGTTTTCATACGCTCTTCCTACATCTTCTTGCCTTTCTGCATATGGGCTAAAATCACGAAGAACAAAGTACTCGTCATTTTGAATGACAAGAGAGTCGTAAATAACCTCAAATTCAGCTCCAGCATTTGTAAAAAAGCCATTCGTTAATTGATCAACCACTTTTTTAATGTGCATATTATGATGGTAGTAATCATTTGCATGATAGCCACCATTTTGGTAATAATGAAGCACTTCTTCTGCCGTTAAACCGAAAATGAAACAGGCATCATCGCCTACCCTGTCCTTTATTTCAATATTTGCACCGTCCAGTGTTCCAAGTGTAACCGCACCGTTCATCATAAATTTCATATTTCCTGTTCCCGATGCTTCCTTACTCGCTGTTGAGATTTGCTCACTTACATCTGCCGCGGGGAAAATATCTTCTGCTAGGGAAACCCGATAGTTTTCTAGAAAGATAACCTTCATATATTGACTTACATACGGATCATCATTTACCTTTCTAGCAAGTTCGTTTATTAACTTAATAATCTTTTTCGCGTAATAATAACCCGGCGATGCTTTCGCCCCGAAAATAAATGTACGTGGATAAAAAGAAAAGCTAGAATCCTCTTTTAAACGATTATACAAATATAAAATATGTAACACGTTTAATAGCTGCCTTTTGTAAGCATGCAATCGTTTTACTTGTACATCAAAAATGGAATTCGGGTCAACAATAATCCCCATTTTATTGTGAATGCGCTCTGTCAAAATCTGTTTACGCTCCTGCTTTACAGCCTGCAACTTGTCAAGGAACGCCGCATCCTGTTTAAAATTTTGCAGTAATTGCAACTGAATCGGCTGCTTCTTCCACTCCGTTCCAATTGCTTCTGAGATGAGATTCGTAAGCTGCGGGTTTGCCTTCATAAGCCAGCGCCGATGGGCAATCCCATTTGTTTTATTATTAAATTTATCTGGATAAAACTCATAAAACAATCGCATTTCACGTTGTTTCAAAATTTCCGTATGAATTTTGGCGACACCATTTACGCTATAACTTCCGACGATTGCTAAATGCGCCATTTTTACAAGGTCATGCGCGATAATAGCCATGTCTTCAATTCGCTTCCACTCATACGGATACCGCTCCCAAAGTTCGTGACAAAAACGCTCATTAATCTCTTCAATAATCATATAAATGCGTGGTAATAACGGTTTAAAGATGTGAATGGGCCACTTCTCAAGCGCCTCTGATAATGTCGTATGATTCGTATAAGAAATCGTCTGAGTCGTAATATTCCATGCTTCTTCCCAAGCGAGCTTTTCCTCATCTAGTAAAATACGCATAAGCTCCGGAATTGCTAGAACCGGATGCGTATCGTTAATATGAATCGCAATTTTCTCATATAAATTACGAAGCGTTCCATTTCGCTCTCTCTGCATGCGAACAATGTTTTGTAAACTTGCCGATACAAGGAAATACTGCTGCTTTAAACGTAGTATTTTCCCTTCATCATGTGTATCATCTGGGTATAAAAATTCTGAGACCACTTCTGTATCGCGTTTATATTTCAAAACATTTTTACAGTTTTGCGGGAAAGGAACTGGCTCTGCATTCCAAAGTCTGAGTGTATTCACGGTATCTGTTTCATACCCAACAACTGGAACATCATATGGAACCGCCATGATCACTTCTGCATTCGTATGACGAAATTCGAGGCGACCATTTATTTCTATTGGCTCTACATCTCCAAAGTAGCTCACTTCTACCGCTTGATCATACCTTCTTACTTCCCATACATTTTCATGAAGGAGCCATTGTTCTGGTAGTTCTACTTGATATCCATCAACAATTTTTTGATCAAATAAGCCATGCTTATACCGAATGCCATATCCATGCCCAGGAAGATTTAAAGATGCAAGTGAATCGAGGAAACAAGCCGCTAAGCGACCTAATCCTCCGTTTCCAAGACCTGCATCCGCTTCACTTTCTTCTAGTTCCTTTAATGAAATACCAAGCTCAGAAAGCCCTTGTTCACATACATCACGAATTCCTAAATTGAGCATGTTACTTCCAAGTAAACGCCCAAGTAAAAATTCAATTGATAAGTAATACATTTGCTTTTGATTTCCAGCTCGGTACCTTTCATTCGTTGCAATCCAATCCTGATTTATATACTCACGTACCATATGACCAAGTGTATTATACTGATCTCGACTTGTAGAATCTTTGAAACTTTTCCCATACATCGTTTCTAGTTTTTCTAAAAAAGCTGCTTTAAAGCTTTCCACATGAGTAAACATTTTTTCACCACCTAAGAGCGTTTCAGCAAACTGCTATATAGATCCTTATATGCAAGCGCGGACGTTTTCCAGCTGTAATCTGCTGTCATCGCTTGTTTTACAAGCTGATTCCATACTGGCTGATTATGATAATAATGAAGTGCACGACGAATCGTATGTAACATGTCATGCGCATTAAAATTTGTAAAGGTGAAGCCATTTCCAGATTCGGTCTCCTCATTATAAGACTGCACCGTATCATTCAATCCTCCTGTTTCTCTTACGATTGGGATTGCGCCGTATGCTAATGCAATGAGTTGTCCGAGTCCGCATGGTTCAAACAATGATGGCATTAAAAATAAATCACTGCCCGCATATACTTGATGCGCCAACTCTTCATTAAATCCAATGTATACCTTTACTTTTTCTGGATATTCATATGCCATCCACTCAAAAAATTGCTCATACTCAGAATCCCCTGATCCTAAAATGATGCATTGTACATCCTCTTCCATGATTTCACGGAAGACAGCGCGTACTAAATCAAGACCTTTTTGCTTTGTTAATCGCGTTACCATCGAAATAATTGGTGTATCTTCTTTTTCCGGCAAACCAAAATAACGCTGTAAGGCACGTTTATTATCTTGTTTTTCATATAATGACTCCGCATCATACTGAGCAGTAATATACGGGTCTGTTAGCGGGTTATATACGCTCGTATCAATCCCATTTACAATGCCGCTCAGCTTATCATTATATTTACGTAATAAGCCATCTAGTTTTTCGCCAAAAAATTCATATTGAATTTCTTCTTTATACGTCGGACTGACCGCTGTAATACGATCTGAAGCGATGATACCGCCTTTCATAAAATTAACATTTCCATAGAACTCAAGCTGTTCGCTATGGAAATATTCATCACCAAGCTCAAGTAAATCATGCATAACCTCGCGTGGAAATACACCTTGGAACTGCAAATTATGAATGGTATAAACCGTTTTAATATGTTTATATAACGGGTTGTCCCCATACTTTTCACGCAGTAAGAAATTCGCCATTGCGGTATGCCAATCATGGCTGTGTAGAATATCCACTTCAAAATCAAGATGTGGGATACATTCTAATACAGCTCTCGAAAAGAAAGAAAAGCGTTCTCCATCATCATAATGACCATAAAGCGAATCTCTTTTAAAATAGTATTCGTTGTCGATTAAATAATACGTAATCCCGTCCTGCTCACCTTTCAAAATTCCGCAGTACTGATTTCGCCAACCGAGCTGAACATTGATTACTTTATGAAGCGTACATGCTTCTCGTAAATGTGCAGGGATAAGACTATAGTTCGGAAGTATAATGCGAACGTTTACTCCTAATTTCTTCAACTCTTTTGGAAGTGCACCTGCTACATCTGCTAAACCTCCGGATTTAATAAACGGTACGCATTCTGATACTGCAAATAAAATATTCACGTGTTGTTCCACTGCCTGAAAAGCGTATACGCCGATAGCCGCCCTTCTAACAGCTTCCTCCCTTCGAGTTTTTGATTCGTTATATATATCCATTTTGATTTTCCAACATATAAGTCACGGCTATGAAGAACAAAAAGTGACCTGCGCTCGTTCTCTCTCTTTGTTTTAACTTGGCGTGGGGCAGGAAGAGGGTCTAACCGCTTCTATGCATGGCTGGATGCTCTTTCCCACCTAAAAAGAAAGGGTTTATGTTGGTTCTTCAATTTGTATTTATATATTTATGAGCAGATGAATCCCTATCAAATAGGGATTCATCTTTTAGAACATTTGAGAATAACTATTGATTGTGTGATTTTGGACACTACCTTTTTCCACAACGTACGGATTGTCAGGTGTTCCTGTTAAAATCACACCATCCTCAATTTTAACATCCTTATCAATAATAACGCCGTCTAGTATACAATTATCTCCAATTTGGCTCTTTTGCATAATAATACTGTTTCGAATGACAGAACCTTTTCCAACCTTTACAGAGCGAAATACAACACTGTTGTCTACTTGTCCTGCAATCATACTACCGTTTGCAATCATTGTATTTGTCACCCTAGCACCTTTCATATAGCGCGTTGGTGGTTCATCTTTTACTTTTGTAAAAATAGGGGCTTCCTTCGTAAATAATTGTTTCCAAATTGAAGGCTGCAAAATTTCTAAGCTATGTTTATAGTAGCTTTCAATTGAATCGATTACCGCTACATATCCCGTATGTTCATATGTAGTAATACATAGCGATTCTCCTCGTTTCTCCTTGACTACATCAAATAAACTATAGTGTTCCATATCTTTATATGTTTCAAATAAATCTAATAATAATTGTTTCTTAAGTACATAAGTTTGCAGTGAAACACCTTTATGACATACCTCAGTGACATCTGCTTTCGTATGTATATGTCTCTCTAACACCTTTTGAAAATTTAAGGCGGTAACAAGATGGCTATTTGTAATGACTACATACTCCTCTCTGCTGCGCAGGAAATAATCAGCATGTCTCCGGAAATGAGCAAAGGAACCAAACTCATCTTGATCACATTGGCAATTCGGAGGAAATAAAAATAAACCGTCACGTTTTCTATCCAAATCCCATTGTTTCCCTGATCCGAGATGATCCATCAAGGAGCGATTTTTATGACTTGTAAAAATCGCTACACTATGAATATGGGAATGAACCATATTAGAAAGCATGAAATCAATGAGACGATACCGTCCTCCAAATGGCAGTGCCGCCAGTGAACGGTGCCCAGTTACTTTCTTTAAGGAAGGAAAACTCCCTGTTGCATTAATAATTCCTAACATTGTTTCTCCCATTCATCTCATCCCCTTTGTCTATTTTCCCTCTGCAATTAATACGATGTCATCCGTATTTTTCTCTGACCGAATAACCATGTCATCTTCAATTACCATACCTGATCCAACAATCGCTTTTTCAATCACAACATTTTTACCAATGTGAGCTCCCGGCATAACGACTGAATCTATTACCTTACTTCCTTCTCCTACTGTTACACCTTGGAATAAAACGGAATGCTTCACTTCCCCTTCAATAACACATCCCTCATTTATTAATGATTCCTCCACTTTTGCCGCTTCAGAAATAAACTGTGGTGGCTCATTTGGATTGACAGAATAAACGCGCCATTCATGATCATTTAACCGCAGCAAAGACTCATCACGAAGCAAATCCATATTTGCTTCCCATAGGCTCTTGACCGTTCCAACATCTTTCCAATACCCTTGGAATGGATAAGCAATTAATTTCTTTCCTTCATCTAATAAAAGCGGGAGGACATCTTTTCCAAAATCATTACTAGACTCTGGATTTCGCGCATCCATCTCTAAATATTCTTTTAAAATTTCCCAATTAAAAATATAAATTCCCATTGAAGCTAAATTACTTTTTGGAAACTGTGGCTTCTCTTCAAATTCAATAATTTCCATCTCTTCATTCGTATTCATAATACCAAATCGACTTGCTTCTTCCCAAGGTACTTCAATAACCGAAATCGAAACATCTGCTTCTTTTTCAATATGGAAATCTAGCATTTTACTGTAATTCATTTTATAAATGTGATCTCCTGACAAAATCAGAACATATTCTGGATCATACTGCCGTAAAAAGTTTAAATTTTGATAAATTGCACTTGCTGTTCCCGTATACCATTTTACCCCAGAGGACTCTGCATAAGGAGGCAGCACGGTTACTCCCCCGTTCACACGGTCTAAATCCCACGCATTCCCAATCCCAATATAATTATGGAGCTCTAATGGTTGATATTGCGTTAAAATCCCCACTGTTTCAATCCCAGAATTCGAGCAGTTGCTTAATGTAAAATCAATGATTCGATACTTACCGCCAAAAGGAACAGCTGGCTTTGCTAAATTTTTTGTTAAAGCACTCAAACGACTACCTTTTCCCCCTGCTAGTAACATTGCTACGCACGTCTGCTTTTGAACCATCTTGTTTTTTACTCCCCTTTCTCGTCTTCACTGGCCGTAAAATGGACACGCCAAATGGTGGAATTGTGATTTCTACATGAGCAGACTGATTATGATATGGCTCTAAAATCGTTTTTAGACGCTTTTTATTTACCTGTCCTGAACCGCCATACATTGCTGCATCACTATTTAAAATCTCGTTATAATACGTGAACTCTGGTACACCTACTTTATAATTTTCATACACCGCATTAGTAAAATTACATACCACGACAAGGATATCTTCTTCCTTATCTCCTTTCCGAATAAATGAGAAAATACTTTGTTCTTTATTATTAGCATCAATCCACTGAAATCCCTCTTGCGAATGATCAAGCTGCCAAAGTGGTTTAGAGCGCTTATACAATGCTATGAGCTCTTTAAAATAATCATGCATATAACGATGCATTTCAAAGTCATGTAGATTCCAATCTAAATCCTCAAGATCTTTCCACTCATCAAATTGACCAAACTCACCGCCCATAAAGAGCAGCTTCTTGCCTGGATGCGTAAAGAAATATCCATATAATAAACGCAGCTGTGCAAACTTTTCCCAGTAGTCTCCTGGCATTTTATTTAACAATGATTTTTTCCCATGAACAACTTCATCGTGAGATAGTGGCAATATAAAGTTTTCGGAATAAGCATACAGCAAAGAAAATGTCATTTTCTCATGAATATATTTCCTGTATTCTGGTGCGCACTCCATATATTTCAATACATCATTCATCCAGCCCATATTCCACTTATAATTAAATCCTAGTCCGCCCTCATACGTTGGGGTTGTTACAAGCGGCCAAGCTGTCGAATCTTCTGCAGTCATGAGAAATTCTGCATCTTCTGCAAATACTGCCTCATTTAACTCTCGCAAAAAGGAAACTGCATATTCATTACTTTGCTGCTTTCCTTCCTTCTCCCAATACAACATATTAGCAACCGCATCAACGCGAAAACCGTCAATATGGTAATGCTTCATCCAAAACAGTGCATTTGAAATTAAAAAGTTTCGAACTTCCTGCTTTCCCAAATCAAAGTTCACTGTTCCCCAAACGCGATTTTCCCGTACATCCAAATCTTTATATTCATAGGTCGGCGCTCCATCAAATAAATACAAACCGTGAGCATCTTTGCAAAAATGCCCCGGTACCCAATCTAAAATGACACCGATTCCACATTTATGACATTCATCGACAAAATACATAAAATCATGAGGCGTACCAAATCGGCTTGTGACCGCATAATATCCAGTTCCCTGATATCCCCAGGAACGATCATACGGATGTTCAACAAGCGGCATAATTTCAATATGAGTAAATTGATGCTCCACCACATATGGAATAAGCCCATCTGCCATCTCTCGATACGAGTACAGAGAGCCGTCTTCTTTCTTCTTCCATGAACCAAAATGTAATTCATAAACAGCCATTGCTTCCTTATAAATCGGCTTCCGCTTCTTCTTCCGAAACCAATTCTGATCATTCCATTCATATCCTCTTATATCAAAAATAGCCGATGCCGTATTTGGTCTTACTTCTGCATATATACCGTAAGGATCTGCTTTCAAAAGGATCTCACCATCTAAAGTCTCAATCGCATACTTATATATTTCTTGCTCCTCTAACTGTGGGATAAACAACGACCAAATACCCTCTTCTGTCATTTTTCGCATCTTATGTTGCCCATTATTCCAATTATTGAAATCTCCAACAACACTTATATTTTTTGCATGAGGAGCCCATACAGTAAAACGTACGCCTTGTCTCTCTCTCTCTCTTACAAGGTGTGCTCCAAATATGTTATAGCTCTCATAACATCCTTCTGTATGAAATTCAGACAATCTTTCTTCTATGCAATTTGTTACACCCAATATGTTCACCTCACTAAGATGACAGAATTTTTAATACCTTTAAACTTTCGCTAAATAACTGAAATATCCTTGTGACATTTTAAATAAATATACGTTTTTTCACGGAAATCAAAGGTAATATTTAAAATTTTGATAAAATATATCGAATTTTGACGAATATTCGTTGAAAACGGTTTATTTTCACATAATAAAAAACCACTCTATGTTTGAATAGAGTGGTTTTCCTATAAACAATCCTTCTCCAAGAAAAGGGGGTGTATATTTGGGGATATACAAGGGAACTGGAAAAGGAATTTATATGAAATTATATAAAGATTCAGAAGCTGGAAGCAGTTTCCCGCCTCTGAATGATTTATCAGTTATCTTATAGTACTGGTGCCATTGTTTCTTTTAATACTTTTACAGAGTGAGCGAATTTCGCTTTTTCTTCTTCATTTAACTCAAGCTCAACGATTTCACGTACACCTTCGCGGTTAATAACAGCTGGAACACCTACATAAGCATCTTTCTCACCGTATTGACCTTCAAGGTATGCAGATACAGTTAGTACACTGTTCTCATTGTTTAAGATTGCTTTTGTTACACGAAGTAGTGACATACCGATACCGTAGTAAGTTGCACCTTTACGCTCGATAATGTGGTAAGCAGCATCGCGTACATTGATAAAGATTTTATCTAAATCTTCTTTGTTATACTGTTCGTTATTCGCTAAAATTGTTTCTAGCTTTTGTACACCTACAGTAGCGTGGCTCCATACTGGAAGTTCAGTATCACCGTGTTCACCAATGATGTATGCATGAACGTTACGTGGATCTACATCTAGGTAGTCACCTAACATATAGCGGAAACGAGCAGAGTCTAAAGTTGTACCAGAACCGATTACGCGTTCTTTTGGTAATCCAGATTCTTTCCAAGTTACATAAGTTAAAATATCAACTGGGTTAGTTGCGATTAAGAAAATCCCATCAAATCCGCTGTCCATAATACCGCGTACGATTTGTTTAAAGATTTTTGTGTTTTTCTCAACTAAATCTAAACGAGTTTCACCTGGCTTTTGTGGTAATCCAGCAGTAATAACAACAAGATCTGCATCTTTACAATCTGCATAACTACCTTTCCAAACCTTTGTTGGTGCTGGAGCAAATGGTACTGCATGGCTTAAGTCCATTGCTTCTCCTTCTGCTTTTGCTTCGTTTACATCGACAAGTACAAATTCCTCAGCTACACCTTGGTTAATCATTGAGTAAGCATAACTACAACCTACAGCACCTGTTCCTACTAATACTACACGATTGATACCTTTTTTCATGGTAATTCCCCTCTCTATTGTTCACATTTATTATTATTATTGTTGTTGTTTAAGTAATTAATTAAAATACTAATTTAATGTTGTTTAACTTCCTTACATCCATATTGTAGCATAAGTTATTGTGAATTCATTCACAAATTATGACCTATTTGTGAACTTTTTCACAGATAGTATAAAGTTATAATGGCGGGGGTGGAATCAATCTCAATGGAAGCCTTTTCTTTAGATTGTGAATAAAAATAATGTGATTTCAGTATTTCATTTTATCAATAAGCTATATTATATAATAAAAATTCCAGTATTTACAAAGAAACTACTCTTATATATACATCAATTAAAAAAACGACATAAAACCACTCTTTTTGGGTGGGAGAGAGCATCTGGCCATGCATAGGAGCGGTCAGGGCCTTTTTCTTCCACATGCGAAGTAAAAACAGAAAGAGCAAACGAGTAGAGGTTATTTTTTGTTCTACATAGCAGGGATTTAGATGTCGAAAAATTAAAATGGACTTATATAGTATGAAATTAGACTGAATAGTCGGTTTATATTTTATTATAGGAGTGGATCATATGAAAGATCACATCATAACTTTACAAGACGAGTGCAAGTTGACCTATCTTGAATATGGTAAAACAAATGGACTACCAGTCATGCTATTCCACGGTACACCCGGTTCAAGAATTTGGTCATTAACAGATGATATCGTAGCAAAACGATTAGGCATACGACTTATTTCAATAGATAGACCTGGCTACGGGCTCTCTGATCCAAAACAAAATCGAACAGTTCTGGATTGGGCAGAAGATGTAAATGATTTAGCAGATCAACTAAAGCTCCAAACTTTTTTCTATTTTACAAACAATTATTCATGATGCAAATGGGACAAACGAATCGGATATATCATTTCATACTTCCATTTGATCCATTAACATAAAAATTAATACAGCCAAAATATTTATATAAATAGGCTCTGTTAAAGTAAATTGTTGATAAACGATATGTAAAAAACCACCCAAACTATTAGGTGGTTTTTTCTTTGGCTCTTTTCACAAATATTGTTGTTTTATCGGAATAATTATCGTACTATTCCACCGTTGTATCTCAATTCATATACCTTTTCATCACCTATAAGGATGATTTCTTGCCCGTAAAAACAATCAAGAGTTCCTTCATACTCATTCTTGAAAATATATGTACCTGATTCATAGTAATTTGGACCACGATAGATAGAATTTGTATCAACTAACCTTAACGCTTGGCGAAGGAAACTATAAATTGGACCAATGATATCCCAATCTGCGTTTTGGATGGTGACGCCACCTGAATAGGCCATTGACCAGATTGGACGATTCTCAAACTCCACCGTTTCTTGTCCGATAAAAAAAGCTGAACCATAATAAATATCCCGATAAGAATAATCACCACTACAGTATTCAAGTTGTTTTGAACCGTTTAATAACGGTTCAACCGATGCATCATCTCCCTGGGATGCATATGTATTTCTTTTAGCTTCTACAAGGAATTGGGTGAGCAATTCATGATTGATTGACATAATACTCCTCCATCACATACAAAAAAGAGATAGCGGATTATGCTATCTCTTTTAATATGACCCGTACGGGATTCGAACCCGTGTTACCGCCGTGAAAGGGCGGTGTCTTAACCACTTGACCAACGGGCCAATTTCTGGCAGAGAAGAAGGGATTCGAACCCTCGCACCGCGTTAGCGATCTACTCCCTTAGCAGGGGAGCCCCTTGAGCCACTTGGGTACTTCTCTATAATGGCTCCGCAGGTAGGACTCGAACCTACGACCGATCGGTTAACAGCCGATAGCTCTACCACTGAGCTACTGCGGAATAATGGTGGGCCTAAATGGACTCGAACCATCGACCTCACGCTTATCAGGCGTGCGCTCTAACCAGCTGAGCTATAGGCCCCTAATAGAAAAAGCGGGTGAAGAGAATCGAACTCTCGACCAGAGCTTGGAAGGCTCTTGTTTTACCACTAAACTACACCCGCATAAAATTGTAAATGGTGAGCCATGAAGGACTCGAACCTTCGACCCTCTGATTAAAAGTCAGATGCTCTACCAACTGAGCTAATGGCTCATTTTGAAAGTGGTGCCGGCTAGAGGACTTGAACCCCCAACCTACTGATTACAAGTCAGTTGCTCTACCAATTGAGCTAAGCCGGCTTGCTATTTCAAAATGGTGGCTCGGGACGGAATCGAACCGCCGACACGAGGATTTTCAGTCCTCTGCTCTACCGACTGAGCTACCGAGCCTTTATGTAATGGCGGTCCCGACCGGGGTCGAACCGGCGATCTCCTGCGTGACAGGCAGGCATGTTAACCACTACACCACGGGACCATTTGGTTGCGGGGACAGGATTTGAACCTGCGACCTTCGGGTTATGAGCCCGACGAGCTACCAGACTGCTCCACCCCGCGACGATATAATATTATTTTAAAAATGGAGGAGGTAGAGGGATTCGAACCCCCGCGCGACTCTCGCCGCCTGTCGGTTTTCAAGACCGATCCCTTCAGC
>NZ_JBIWHY010000006.1:0-267571 GCF_044764345.1 Bacillus sp. NPDC094106
TAACACAAAATAACCTTTTTATGTAAAAAATTATTTACCCAAAAATGTTAATGAAAAGGATGTTGTGCATCGCACAACCGAAATTCATCCCCCCCCTTACCATTGGGCTACGCCCTTCACATGCTCGAAGAGGGAGAATTCTTTCGGAAATCTGTTAAAATAATCACCTTTTGAAAGTTCATGTAGTTTTGTTATGCGAGTAGGATATACAAGGTCATCATCTCCTGCTAATTCATAATAATAAGCGTTGGATATATCCTCATATGTTAAAAAGGGAGTATTTTTGGCTATACAATATCTCCATTTATACAAAAATAGAACATAGACATTCATATTAATTCGCATAGATTTAAATCTCCTTCTTCGTAGAATGATGTAATCATATTATAAATAGATATTTTTGTAAAAAAGAGGTTTTGCAGGAACACCCTCTCAAAATTCGATTCTTAAACCAACTAAATTTCTGTAAACAATATTTTCTGATAAGCAACTTAGTATTATATCAAAAAGGATTGAACAGGAGGTATTGAAAATGACTAAGACGGAATTAATTGAAATGCTACAGCATGATAATAGACCTATGGATGCAGAGGTTGAAGTATACCTTGAGTGTATTAATAATGACACAGATATATGGGGGAAAATTACTGGATTGAAGTATGATAAAAGGCTAAAATCTTTGCATCTCACAGGTGAATATGAAGAATAAATGATTAAAACACAAAGTTACTTTACTTAATAACTTTGTGTTTTTTTGTATGAATTTTATTTATTTCTTAACTGAGACAGTAACAATTGTATCGTTATGTGCCCCACCATGAGGTATCAAACGAATACGATTAATATGGAATAAATCTTTATTATTCATACCTCCACTGTTCCATCCAAACGAAATCGCTTTTCCTCCTACTCTTAGAATGCGAGCAATCTCTTTTTTCATATTGGACCAATAAGAGGCCCTTGTTAATGTACCTCCTTGTGTATCTAATCCAACTGATTCATAAGCTTCTTTAATTTGTCTTGCGGAGTAAGGTGGGTCGAACAATACCACATCTACTGATTCATCAGGAAATATTTTTAAAAATTCTAATGCATCCATATGATAATTGGTATCAAATTTTTCGTTCAAATCGTTTGTAATATGTCCCCATCTATTTTTATTTGCAAATGGGTCTATAACAAATCCACCTTGAATCTCTTCTTTTAATAATTCATAGACAGGCTTCATTTCGAAAGTGTTTTTATTTGGCATTGCCCATTTCCTATCTATTGTCTCTCCTTCTATTTGATATGGATAAGGCTCTATCCCTTCCCAAACAGCAAGTAAAGAGCTGAAGTCTGTAGATGTTGCAAGGAAAGAATTATTGGATTCCTCATGATAAAAATTCATGTCAATAAAATGTACATCACGAACAAAAGATTCTCCTGGAACTTGTATTTCAGTTCCATCCTCATCTATATCCCAATCAGATAGATATTCAGTTCCATTCTTTTCAACCTCTGACAAAGGGGTTTTTGTCATAAGACTTCCCCAATAATGGAATCCATATGACTTTCCTTCTTTCATTATCATTGTTGGAAAATACTCATCTTCTTCAAAAGCTAAATCATAATAGAAATATCCATTTAATTTTTCTTGAATTGTAAAAGGTAAACGTTTTGCAATACAATGTTGACCTTCATATTCAAACAATACATATCTTGTATTCAACATTCCTATAAGTCCTCCTAAATTCGTTATTATCATAACTCCTGTGTTATAAAGTCCTATTATTATATGAAGACATGCCTTTGTTCATAGCTCGAACATATTAAACACAAAAAAGATAAATAATTAATTATATTTTTAGTTATCTATGTATAGAATATAGCATCTAAAAAAGATAAATAAAACATTGAATAAATTAAATGAAAAAGAGGAGCGATTTAAAAATGAAATTACGAAACTTTGACGACTATACAAAATATGAGGGAGAAAGTATGAAAGAGAAAATTAGAAGAACAAAGCCTCATAAATCAGAAACAGAACAAGTAAAGGGTCGCAAATTGAATAAACGCAGAAAAGTCGCTAAGACTGAATGAAGCTTGATGACATATGTCCAAGCTTTTTTATTTTGGAAAGGAGATAAAGATTAATAGGATAATATCCCGTAGTGTCTTATTCATATAATATAACGATAAAAATGATAGAAAGAGGTGTTTTTTTATATGGATGAAATATTGACGAATGAAGATTTCATATTGAAACTTGCAGAAAACGCAAGTATTTCAGGAACAAACCGTTTAGGGAATACATTAGTTGTTGGTTCTAAAAATACAGGAAAAACAACAAAACTATTGCCTATAATGGCACAAAACGATATTAATAATAAAGAATGCGGTGCTACTTTCATTGTAGGTAGAAAAGACATTTCTTGTATGCTATATGGTATGGCAAAAAAAGCAAAAAGAAAAGTGGTATTTTTAAAACCAAGTATTGATGAAAATGCACACAAATTACTTTATTTTAAAAGTTATGAACATAACCGAATGAAAGAAATAATAGATTATGAAGAAGCGATTAGTAAGAAAATGATAGTGATTATTGATATGGAGTATGCTCAAAACGGAAATGATGGAATTCGTGCTACAGCAATGTTGTTATCGCAGTTGCAATTAAGTATGCAGGTGAATGAGGATTCGAAAGTTTCTCCTCACTTTATCTATATTGATGATGCACAATATTATTTACCGTATATCGAACTATTGTTAACCTGTGGGGACGATTATGGTATAGGTACTACTTTATTTATACAAAGTAAAAGCCAAATGATAGATGAAACAAGTGATTATACGAATATTTTACAACCAAACATAAATAACTTTATTTTTATGAATTCACTTGTGTATGAAGATTGTATATACTACCAGAAACAACAAGTGTACTTTACTCTTAAAGAGTTTGTAGGAAGGAAATACAATCAAATTATATGTGAAACAAAAACAGAAGAAGGTGAACGTTCTGTTACGATGGATGAGTTGAGTTTAATAAGTGAAACGGAAATAGAGGATTGTCTAAAAAACGGATTGAGTTATAAAAAGAAAATGGCAAAGAAAATGTTAGGACTAATAAAAGAACAAGAAATTAAAAACGCAATCAATACCCCTTCTATTCAAAAACCAATTGAGAAATCTATCACGAAAATTTATAAAGAACGAAATAAAAAGAAACACTTTGTAACTGAAGTGAGTTTTGAGGAAGAGGAGGAGCTATAGTCATTGACTATAATCAAGCTTGTTTTCTAAGTGGAACTCAGATACTATATACATAGTAGATAATCAACAAGGGAGAGAGATACATGAATTTGAAAAGTAAAAATGAATCCTTACATGATTTAAAATCTATTATTATGTTGTTCGTAAAAGGTGTAAAGACAGAATTATTTATAACAACAAAGGATAAATCATTATATCGTATTCACTCTTATAAATGGCAAGAGGACGGTATGTTGTGTCGAATAGGGGCTATGGAAGATGCTGAGGATGTATTAATAAAATATAGTGAAATACAAAGAATAGAAAATAAATTTGAGAAAAAAGTGTTTTATGAAGTAGCTGAATAAATAATCAATAAAAAACGACAGCGGTTAAATAACCTCATGTCGTTTTTTAAATTACTTTTTAAAGTCACTTTGCAATTTTTTAATTTGATTTGTTAAATCAATTATTTGAGAAAAATCAGATGTGTCAATATTTAACATGAATGAAGTGATAGATTCTATTCTTTCTAAAGGGATACTTGTATATTTAACACAAATAGTAGAATCTCCTCTTGTAGAAAGACCAGCCATTTCTAAAACCTTTTGGGGGTCAAGTGTAAAAAATGCACACAGTTTTTCTAAGATAGTAATAGATGGGTTTTTTCTACTACCATTTTCTAAACGATGTAAATAGGATGCACTTACTTCTATAGCTTTTCCTACTTTTTCTAAAGACAACCCTTTTTTTTCTCGTTCCATTTTTAAGAATTTTCCCAAATCATTACCTAAACTTTGTTTTTTATCTGTTAATTCGATAGACATGATTATTCCTCCCTATTAAATAATCTCTAAACCTATAGTATGTAAAAAGACCATTGAAAGTAATTCTTCTGAAATTTATACCTATGTAGCATACCTTTTTTTTATAAAGTTCTTATATTATATATTTTGAATGTGTGTAAGATAACACAATATGACCATAAAATAAAATCATGTGACCATATCATTTTATTTTTTTGAATAAAAAATAACCCTTAAACAAAAGGGTTATGTTAGTTCTATAATTTCTTCGAATAATACAGTTTCGTTTCTCATTACATGTTTCAAATCTTTGTGGTAGTGACCAAAATACCAATGAGAAAAATGTAAAGTTTCATAAAGAGACTCCAAGTATTTATTTAAGCAATCTGGCTTTGGACGGAATCCATATAGCCTGCATAGAATTTCTAATGTTACCGTTCTGCATGTATGTGTCAAAACATAATCTACTTTATAATTATATTTTTCTAAGTTAGTTATACCTTCATCCATTTCTGCATGAGAAGGAAGCTCTTCTTCCCACCAGTCAATACCATTCATTCTTCTGTATTTATCCGTTGATGATGCACCACCGAAAGTGAAAATTTTCTTGTTATTTATTGTAAATATCTGTCCACGCATTAGGTGAATAATGTTGTTGCTTAAAAAATGAACTTTTCCACCATTCCATGTCTTCACTTCATATTTATTTAGTAGTGTGTAGTTTTCATGGTTTCCATCTATAAATAAAGTTGTAAATGGTTTATTAATCAATTGTTGAAATAAGTCCTGTTCCTTTTCTGAGTTATTCCATGGAAAACCAAAATCCCCTACAACAATAACATAATCACTTTTTGTTAAGTAATCTATATCTAACAGTCGTTTTACATCTAAAATCCCGTGTATATCTCCAGTTATGAGAATTCTTGACATTTAAATCTCCTCCATGATATTATCATAAAGCTATCATTAACTATAGTCAATATGAAATGAAAGGAATGATGGTCGTGACTTCTTTAATTGGTTGGTTAACACCTGATGCTACATTGATTCCATGCGAGTATGGAGGTCATAAGTATTTTGCAGGAGAAGTTTTAGAGGAGCAACAGTGGAAAAAAGAGAAATATAAAAAGATGGGCGAATTAAGAGAATCTTATATGCCAGATGATGAATACTTGAATCGCTTCAAAAATTACATTCCGATTTCCAGGGGTTTTGTTGGTTTTGTTATTGATGAAAATCATACTTATCAAATTACAAAATCTCAAATTAAGTGGTTTGAAGATAATTACAACAATCTTGATAAAAGACAAAAAGAAGATGTTGATTTACTTTTTGAAGATAAGGAGCTATGGCCATCATGGAGCTGAAAAAGATAAAAAAGATAAAAAGTGTGATATATACATTATTTGCAGTTATTGCAATTTTTTCATTCTATAAAATCCATTCCATGAACAAGTCCATCGAAAAAGTAAACCATCCTGAAGGCAGTGAGTATACTGTTGTAAATAAAGAAATAGAGAAAAATGAAGAGCATTACAAGGTATTGGTTGATGAGTTTTTAACACCAGAAAATTTAAAAGCAGTTGCTGAAAATATTGTAAAAGATGAAAAGGAAGATAAAACAATTTTTATCAAAATGTTTTCTGATAAGGAATCCGTAAAGAAAGATAAAGTGATAGCAAAAGTAAAATATACAAAAAAAGATGGGTATCAAATCACAGACTATAAGGGGGAAGAATCAGATGAAGTGTAGGATTTGTGAAGTAGATGGGGCTTCTTCTTTATCAAATAACTGTGATAGGTGTAATTACGAATTAAATATTGGATATTCGGAAGAAGATATCAAAAATGTCAGAAGTGGGAAGCATAAATTAACTGATTATGATTATTTTGTGTCGTACTCGTATGTAAAAGGGAAGAGTCAGGGATTTGATAATGACCACATTAATTTGTTTGAACATCCGTCTGAAAAAGGAATACTTTGGATAAAAGAAATTCAAACAAGAATAAAAAACAAGTATAAGTATGATGATGTAAAAATCATTAGTTTTCAAAGATTTATAGATTATAGATAAGGAGTAAATAGATTATGGACGCTGTTGCTCATAAAAAAAAATAATAAACATACTAACGTTTATTGAATATCAAGTAGAATTACAAGGGAAGTACAACAATAAAGAAATTAGTGCTGAAGATGCTATGGAATTGACTGGAGAAATGTTTACACGTTTACACTTGAATTTTGGAGGAATAAACGCATCTAAACAAGAGAGGAGATAATGAAATGAATATTTACATAGGGAAAGGTAGATGTAATTTGTGTTTAAATAATAAGAAGGTAGTGAAGTTGGAGAACCCTACAGAAGTCAGGGGATTGTGCAGAAAGTGTTTAAAAGAACTTTCTGAGGATAAACGATTGAAATAACTATTAAGTAATACGTATCCATTTAAACCAGAAATGTTCGATTCAAGATAGCTAAATATAAAGATTTCGAGACACAGAGTAATTGTGAAATTGAATAGTAGAGGAGGAAATGCACATGAACGAAAAATATGAATTGCCTTTGATGGAAGCACTTGAAAGGTGTCTTAATGGAGAGGGTTTTATGCGTGGTGATGGATTCAAGAGGGGAATATATGTAAAGTTGCATGAAGGTATGCTTATTACCGTAGATGCAAATCAAATGCATAGTTATGTAGATACTTTTATTTTATCAACAACACTGCAAAGCCAAAAGTTTAAAATCTTTTCTGTAGCAAATGCAAAACAATTAGAAATGTAAATGAAATCTTTATTTAAAAGATTTAAATTTTATTAAGAAGGGCATTAAATTCTGAAAGGTGGTTGTTTTATGAGAAGACCTTTAGAACATCTAACTAACATGGAAATAGATAAAATGTACTGGGACACGGATGGCAGGATTAAAACTAAACCAGAGCGTTATTTGGTCTCGAATTTGCATTTTATAGGAGAGGACAGGAAATAATATGATGGTAGATGGTAGTTTAGCAATCGGTTTATATCTATTAGTTGGAGTTGCAATGCTTATATGGATAATTAAAACAGGTAGTTATAGTTGGGGTTCATTATTCTTATTTCCTGTTTTTGCGTTACTTATTGTTTTAGGGTGGTTTCCATTAATAATTAGAACTATTGTACAAGAGGAATTTAAAACGATTCAGAAGAGGAAAAGAAGGAAAAAAGCTGAATAAAAGAGTTATTTGATAGATTGGAAGATGCTAAAATTTGAAATTTGTACAGGTTACTCTAATAAGAAGTGTGCTTGTTGAGACATGTAAGGAACAGACGATTAGAATTGTACATTTATAAAGGTAATAATAAGGATTGTAAATAATTGAAAATGGAGATGATTATATGAGTAAAAACATCCAATGTCCAACATGTAAACAAGATTCAAATATGGATATGTGGGACAAAAAAACAAGGCAATTTTATGGTAAGGATGCTATGTCTATTAGATTAGTGAGTGAAGTAAGTTGGAGTGAACATGTATGTCCGAAATGCACATCACTTGCGTATAATAAAGAGTTACAATAAAGATAGGTTCCTGAATAAATCAGGTAACCTTTTTTAATGGTCTTATAGAATAAATAGTTTTTATTATATTATTTATTACGATTAATAATTTCACGTACCGTATTTTTAATATTTAATAAAAACAAAAGAGAAATAGGATAAAATAATAGAGGGAAGATTGTCAAAAAATAAAAGACCTAAAAAGGTCTTTTATAACAATATTTTTTCAAGAATTTCTTCTTTAGATAAACCATATTCAATTTGCAAATCAAATGCTTTTTTTAGCAAAATACTAAACTCTTTACCAGGTTTTAAACCTGCAAGAATCAAATCTTTTCCTGTAACAAGGGGAGAGATAGTTGATTTATTTTCATCTGTTTTTAGTTTTTCGATTTTTTCTTTAAACCATTTTTTTATTGTTGCATAGTCTTTTTCTTCCTCTGAAATCCCTCTACCTTTATGGTCAGCCTCTCCAAACAATACAATGTCTGTAATATCTGTAGCAACCATTAATCTACGCACAGCCTTGTCTGTTCCAAATGAAATTTGATTAGGTCTCATATGATGCTCTACCATGTTTAGAATCTTCTTAATCAATCGCTTATCATTTGTTAGTCGTTTTAAAAACTGTTTTGCAATAGACACACCTTCTTCAGCATGTCCACGAGTAGTAATGCTACCATCTTCGTGAATGACAGTCGTTATCGGTTTCCCCATATCGTGAGTAGGACCTAACAACATAAATGCAAGGGGATTAGTAGAAAGATGTTTTAACTTTGCTAATTCATCCGTCACCATTAATGTGTGTGCCCATACATCACCTTCAGGATGAAAAATTGGACTTTGAGGGCAATCAATTAAAGCGTGTAATTCAGGGAATAATTTTTTAATAATAAGCATTTCCCTCATGTATGAAAAGAAAATAGAAGGTTTTTCACTTTTTAATAATGCCTTTGAAAATTCTTCAAAAATTCTTTCTCGTGGCAGAGAAAAGCGAAATGTCTTACATAAATCAATTGTTTCTTCTGCAATCGTAAAATTAAATCTTGAAGCGAATTGACAAGCCCGAAATGCTCTTAATTCATCTTCAACAAATGTTTCCAGATTGATATGTTGAATAATACCTAATTCAATATCAATAATTCCATTAAAGTGGTCAATTATTTCGCCAGTCAAAACATCTTCCATGATAGCATTTACCGTAAAATCCCTTCGTTTTGAGGCTGTTAATGTATCCATAAATGGGTCAACGACAACAGAGAATCCTGTATGTCCATCAGCAGTCTTTTTTTCTGTACGAGGCATTGAAAAGTCTATATCAACACCATGGATTTTTAAAATACCGAAAGAGGCACCAATCTCATCTACATAACCAAATTTAGAGAGTATCTGTTGTAAAGTATCTGGTGTGATACCATAGATTTCTACGTCAATGTCTTTACTTATTTTATTCATAAACTTATCTCGAACATAGCCACCAACATAAAATGTTCTTCCACCATGATTTTTAATTTCTTTAGCAACTTTCAATAAAATCTGTTTTGAATCATTCGTTTTCATTATAAGAAACACTCCTTGTAATAATAAATTTCTTTTGAAATCCCTAATACTTTAAATCTACTTATTATAGGCAATAGAACTTAATTTATTTTTTGAGCTAAAAAAGAATTGCATATAATTCAGATAAAAAGGAGGTGATGCAATTGGATATTGATGTAACAGTAAAAAAGAACTTAATTAAAGGACTATATGTAGAGATTTTGACTTCTAATGAAGACACTGAACGAGGATATATCAAAGAAATCCTGTCCCAATCCAATAATAAGAAAGGCATTAGAGTGAAATTAACAAACGGAATAGAGGGAAGAGTACAATATGTATTTTCCAAGCATGAGATAAAAGCGGAAAACTTCAAATTTTACAACCTATTCTTTTTTCAACCTAATATCTATTCGTTATGGAATAAAAAGATGAGAACGTATGTAACCATTAATCGACTAAACCAAATCTATAAAAATTACGAACAAACAGCTTTTCTATTTACAACAAAAGAAAAAGCAAAAGGTCTGATAGCAGGAACAGAGTTAGATAATCCAGACATTCAAATCAAATCTATTAGTCGAAAAAAGCCCATTGTAGAAAGTTTTAATCATATTCAGGTAGATAAATTTTCTATTGATGGTGAACGAAAACTATCTTTTGAAAAAATGAAAGAATGGGAGAAGTACATCCGACAACAATGAAGCATATGCCACACTCTCAGAAATAGGGAGTGTTTTTTTACTCCTTAAAATTGATTGGTTTTTTAGAAATATTACATAAATATTACAAATTGTTAAGAGTTATTTACATAGGATTCTTTTCGTTGTTTTTAGTCAATAAAATTTATATCATAAACTATAGTAAATGGCAAATATTTAATTTTATATAAAAATTTTAAAGGAGATGATTATTGATGAGTAAGAGGAATAAAAAGGCGATTGCGGTAGCAACGTTGGTTACTGCATTGTCGTTCAATACATTACATGTATTTGCGAGTCCTGAAATCCAAGAAGCAGAAACAAAAGTTCAGAAACTGGATAATGATATCACTGAATCTATGACAAAACTCGAAGCGTTAAATAAAGATATAGAAAAATCTGAGGAGAACGTAGAAAAAGCAAAAGAAGATGTGAAACAAACGCAAGAGAAATTTGACCGCACAAAAGGAATTTCTAAAAATAGATTGAGTGCAATTCAACAAACAAATGCACATAAATTCAAGTATGTTAATGCACTTGTATCTTCAGAAGGAATTACTGATTTTATCAGCAAAGTATCTGCGATTCATACAATCGTAGAAGCGGATGTAGATATGATAGGTTCATTAAAGGAGAAAGAAACAGAACTAAATAAAAAGACATCAAATTTAGAAAAAGAAACAAACAAGCTGAAAGAAGATAAGAAAACAGCGGAAGAAGAAAAACAAAAAATCGAAGAATCTAAAGCAAAAGTAGAAGAAGAACTTCAAAAATTAAAAGTTGAAGAAGCTGAACGAGCACGTCAAGCAGAAATTGAAAGACAAAAAGCTGAAGAAGCGGTACGTCAAGCACAATTAGAAGCTCAAGCGAACTTACAAGAGCAAGGGCAATTTCGTATTAATGTTCAGTCTCCAACGATAGCAGGTATTCAAAATCATAGCAACAATTCACCTGCTATAACTCAAAAAGAAGGTACTGGAACATCTTCATCTTCTATTACAGTTCCTGCGTCTCCAGTATCAACAGATAAAGCACAAAACGTTATATCTGAAGCAAAAAAATTCCTTGGACTACCATATGTATGGGGAGGAACAACTCCAAGTGGTTTTGATTGCTCTGGATACATGCAATATATCTTTAAAAATGTTGCAGGAGTTCAATTACCAAGGGTTGCAAGAGACCAACAAAACGCAGGTGTAAGAATCCCTGTAAGTGAAGTGCAACCAGGAGATTTAATTTTTTGGGGGCAACCTGCTCATCACGTAGCGATGTATATTGGTAACAATGAATATATTCATGCTCCTCAAACAGGAGATGTAATTAAGATTTCTAAATTAAATCCAAGTGGTGTTACAAGTGCGACCAGAGTATTAAATTAATAGAAACATAAACTCTTTCATTACTTTACTATGTTTTACACATAGTCAGGTTGGGTAAAGATTTTCTAACAGAATTCTGAATTAGTAAAATCTCCAATCAGTATTTCAGTTTAGGAGCTTTAGCGATTGCTAAGGCTCTTTACCATTTATTAATCAACTATTAGACTGCAAAACACTTTGAATAGCAGTCTTTTTATTTGGATAAAACCAAATGTAATTATAAAACCTGCTACTAAAATCTAATATAAGGTATACCAAAAAAGGGGGTAATTAAATTGAAAAATCCAATGTTGAAAGATAAAGAAAGATTTCAGCAAACATCAAACAGTAATGAAGGAACCATGACGGTAGGAGGAACAGTAGTAAAAACTTTTATTTACTTAATTATGCTATTAGGAGCAAGTTTGTATTCCTTCTTACAAATAAAGAATGGAACGATGGGAGCGAAAACATCTATTGGTTTGCTTATAGGTATTTTGATTGCGAGTTTTATCGTTTCCCTGATAACGGCATCTGTTCCTAAAATAGCGTGGTTAACAGCACCTATTTACGCCACTTTAGAAGGGGTGTTAATTGGGTTTATATCTACAGTGATTGAACATAAGTATCCAGGGATTGTTTTACAAGCTGTATTAGCTACGGTAGCGGTTGTCATGGCGATGCTATTTTTATATGCAACTCGCATTGTAAAAGTAAACGAAAAGTTTTTAAATGTAGTAAAAGTGGCCACATTGTCTATATTAATTATTTACTTAATTGATATTATTCTTATGTTATGTGGTGTTATGATTCCGTTCTTACATGACAGCAGTCCATTAAGCATTGGTATCAGTTTAGTGATTATAGGTATTGCATCATTAAATATTCTTGCTGATTTTCATTTTATTGAAGATGGTGTAAATGCAAAAGCACCAAAATATATGGAAGCATACTTTGGATTCGCTTTATTAGTTTCTATCGTATGGTTATATCTTGAAATCCTTAAATGGTTAGAAAAGATTAGAAAATAAGCTATCGTTTATGATAGCTTATTTTTTTATTGAGGAGGACTGAAATATATGGAATGAAACGTAATGTATTTATTGACTATTGTCAAAATGTATTTTATGATTAATAGCAATAAATGAAGGGGTGGTGTTTATATGTATAATATGCAAATGCACAAAGAGTTAGCTTATCTAAGAGGTTATTTAAAAGGAAGAGGTTATCATTATGCTATTATCGCATTGAATTTAGCTGAAGAAATGCATAGTGGACAAAAGAGAAAAAGTGGGGAACCATATATTAGCCATCCTGTTCGTATAGCGAATGCAATCATCTCTTTAGGAATTGATGATGAAGAAATTATTGCAGGAGCATTGCTACATGATATTTTGGAGGATACCAAAGTTACAGCGAAAATGTTGTTAGAAAAATATCATCTTCCAGAAAGTATTGTTACTATTATTATTCGATTAACAAAGACAACTATTATTGAACAATCTGAAGTCCCTGCTAATTTAACCTCAGATGAGTATTATGCACAAATGAGAGTGTGTTTTAAAACGTGCTTAATCAAAATTGCAGATAGATGTCATAATGTTAGTACGATGTACTTTTTTGATAAAGAAAAAATCCAACACTATATCAAAGAAACAGAGGAATATGCATTACCACTTTGCAGTTATGTGAGTGATATGTGTCCGAAGTATTCAGACTATATTTATACAATGAAATACCAAATGGAAAGTATTTTAGAAACAATTAAAGCACTTGTTCTTGGATGTAGCGTAGATAATCTCGTTCATTCATAAATGAATTAAAAAAAGAAGAGTTCTTGTTATACACAAGGACTTTTTTATTGACTATAGTAGATGAAAAGTGTATGATAAGAATATATCTAATAGGTTAGATAAAACAAGAAGAAAAAACAACAGGTAATGGAAATGCGTTCAATTTGGTTGAACTATATCCTACACCTATACATGAAACCAAAAAACGAGGTGTTACTTTGCAACTTGACTTATTCAAAAACGAAATGGAGCCTGATAAGTTCCGTTATACAAATTCTATCTGGAATGAGTTAAGATTGAATACTTCTTGGAGTATTGGCTCAGTAGCATCTCTTATTGAAAAGGGAACCTTTCGAACGAAAGAAGAGTGGAAAGAATTTTATTTTCAGTCTGGTATTCAACGATTAGAGAAATTAAAGAGCATGAATTTAAGCGATACTCTAAAAAGAAAGGTTATCTTAATTCGACCTGATGGTGAGATTCCATATTCTGTAAAGCAACTAAATTACGAGTATGGAAGAACCAGAGAAAGTTTAGCTTTCAAGGGTGAAGTTCTCTATAACGAAATCGTAAATAGAGGAAATCCTTACGGGTTAACAAAAAGAGAATGCCAATATGCGGTGTTTTATCGAGTGATTGCTGAGAGTTGGAATGGCGTTGTTGTTAGAGAACGTCATACAATGGATGCACTGCAAGTAGAGCTAAAGAAACGAGGAGTTATTGTATCTTGTAAAAAAACATCAGGTCGTATTGATTATAAATACGAAGTAGATTATGAACTATTTGAAAATGATAGATTGATTTGTGGTATACAAGTAAAACCACCAAGTTATTTGAAAGATACTCCGTATTTAAAAGAGACAAAGGATGTAAATGAATACAAGAATAAGAAATACAAACAAGATTTCAAAGTAGATGTTTTTTATGTGTATTCAAAAACAAATGGTGAAATTGTAAATGATGAAATCATAGAGGAAATCATTTCGTATATTTCAGAAACGGCATCTACATGATTAAGAGAATGATAAGATTTGTTTTATTGATTTTGTTTGGTTTTGTTTGGTTTTGGATGTGTCACTGTTCCCTGTATCTCTTTATAACTAATAGTGGTTTTTGAGTTGCATGAAATATATCATACTTAATACAATGTGGCTACCGTATTAGGCATAGTAGTTATCATTCTACAATTATATGCTTTGACTTTATACAAAGGGGCTACAAGTCTTATTGTACTCCTTCAATTCTTAATTTTAATAGTGGTTGCAGAATGTATAACGGACTTTTGTCTACGCATGACAATTAGTGCATATACAGAATAGTGGAATATCATCATTCTTTCAGTTTTTGAAATAATATGCTTTAGCATTTCAATTATTGTTTGGAAGAAAATACTTCATTCTGCAAAAGGAATTAAATAATTTTTACATTTATATAATGAGAAATATTGAATCGTATAAAAGCGATTCTTTCATACAAATAAATTATGAGGTGATTCGAAATGGAAAATAAAATTGTTTTATCAAAAGAAATTGCTATGGAGATTGAAGATGTGAAAGAGTCTATGAAAGGGAAATCAACAGGTATTCATCAGATGGATGTATTAGCTGTAATGGCCGCTTTATTAACTCAGAATAAACCACATACAAAAGCGTGGTTAAATGAATCAAGCTATAATTATAAAGTTCTAACTGAAGCGTTAGTGAATGGGTTTGAAGTAGATGACAAAAAAGACGTAAAAGAAGAAGCATCCGAAATGGAAGCGGAGAAGGTAGCTATTGAGCTTATCTTTACTGGCAATAGTATTCAGGTTCAATTTAAGGGCAATCCAAATGACTATCAAAAAGCAATTCAAACGGTAGCTAAAAATGAGCAAATTTTACAGTTAATTGCATATGAAACTTTATCTAAACTTGGAAAAACAGAAGTAGAGCCAGATATTGAAACGACTGATGAAAAAGTATGTTGCATGGGTGCAGGTGCTTGTCCATTCGGTGGTGAGCAATTCTTAGCAAAAATGTTAGGATTACATCAATTACCTGAAGAACTGAAAGAAATGGAAGAATTTAAGGAACTTATTGAGGAAATCAAAGAGTTCCATGAATTCCTCAAAATGTTTGGTCACCCTTCTGGGGAACTTGGTTGTAAAGATGAGATTCCGAAAGGTGCATTCGAGGGAATGATTCCGTTTCTGCATATGATTCCTGATTCGTTTACTGCACCTGCGAATCCAGAAGGTATCTTTGCTACTATGGAGCGTATTAGTCAAGTCTTTATGGAATCTCAAATGGCTCAAACTGAAGAATGTATTGAATTAGAACATGGCGATGTATTGGCAGTTGCTATCAGAGGATATTTTGAAGATGTTCGATTTATCGTAGTAAAGGATGAAGTAACGGGTGGTATTCGATTAATCCCAACAAACTTAAACATTCCATTTCGTATTACAAAATTTTTCGAAAGCGAAAAAGATGTAATTGCATTACTTGAGGAACACCCTCAGGTTGTAGAGTGGGGTATCCTTGGTAATACAGATGATGCAAAGCCAGAAGTAGCTTAAATACAAAAAATAATGATAGAAAAAGCCTCTTTGTAGAAAGGGGCTTTTTTACAATTCAGGAGAGGTGTTGTGGATGAAGAAAAAAATATTAAAAGCAATAGGATATTTATTTGTCTTGATTTTGGTGTCTGTTTTAGTAGCAGGTGCATATATCAGGCATATAGGAAAAATAGAAAATGACAAAATGGTTGAAACTGTTGAAACTACAATTGATAATAATCAATTGTCAGAAGAAAACAAAGAGTTAGTGTCATGTGTACTGGACTCTTTTAATAAGGAAGAGTATCTATTAACTGACAATTCATTAGGGGTTATAGAAATTCCTAAGATGAAATTAAAAGTCACGATTGGAGAAGGCACAAATTTTGAAAAAGTAAAGCAAGTGATAGGTCATGTGAAAAACACAGCATTGCCTGGTCAAAAGGGAAATGTAGTGTTAGAAGGGGCTTCTGATTATGAATATAAACAGTTTTTTAAGGAACTTGAAAAATTAGATATAAAGGATGCGTTGAAAATTAATACCCTAAACGGGATATTCTTATACAAAATAACTGATAAACAAGCGATAGAATCTAAAAAACTCAATGAGTATACATCGAGTACGGATACATCAATTATTACATTAATCTCAAGCATTTCTCCTAATCAATATTTAGTTATCAGAGGAACGTTAATATAAGCCTTGCTTGTTTGTAGTAACTGTTATGATTGTAAAAATAGATAATTATAATAATATATTACGTTATTAATAAGGAGAGGAAGAGGTGAAATCATGGTATTTAAAACAAAACGTGGAATTCTATTAACTTCATTCATGATTTTTATTACGGTCTCAATAGGATTGGCTACAATAGCGATTCCCTTGAGTGATATTGCATCTCAACAAAATGAATTCATTGGTGGTAGTCTTTGGTTTCTAACAATTGGTCTGATGATTACATACCTATTAGCTAAAACATTTATTGAGATTAGATATATATTTGCAAAGAAGTATTTACTTGTAAAAAGTGGTTATTTTCGTTCCTATATTGCATATGAAGATATTGAGAAAGTGACAAAAACAAAAAATATCCTGGTAGGTTATCGGATTGCAGGTTCTTCTGATGCTATTGAGATTTTTTATAAATTGGCTCCATTTGGTAGTATAAAGATTTCTCCAAAAGAACAAGAGAAATTTGTAACAGAACTTAGAAAACGATGTCCAAATATGGTTGTAGATATTGATATTAAATAAAAGTGTTCCAAGCATCAAAATATGGTGCGTAACGCTTTTTATTTTGGTGTTAATTTATTTTTTTATGCAAAAAAGAATATAATAGACAGATTTATATAAAGAAGGTATTTAAAAAATACAGTCAAGAAGGATTAGCTATTTATTGAAAAGGAGAGGTTAAATCATGTATATTGATTCAGATGGAACAGGTTGGATGAATTTTAGCTATGTAGACCTTAATGGTATCCCTGTAAAGAAAACAAAAGAGGATTACCCTTATAGTTATGACCCGTATGTAGTATGGGAAAAGGATTATGTAGAAGGTAAAAGTAATACAGTCTATTCAGATAGACTATTACAGTGGGATTACAAGAAATTTGAAGAATGTTGCATGGATGTTTGGGGAAATCAAGGTCAAAGTTTCCATAATAGAACACCAGAAGATATAGAAAGCTTTCTAAGTAAATACTTTTGTAAGGAAGTGAAGTTAACTGCAATTATGGAATGTTGCAATGTTTCAAATGGATACCCAATTTGGATGTTTTACTATGAGACATTAGATAACGGCCTATAAATAAGTAAAAGGAGTATGACAATTCATGCTCCTTTTTATTATGCATTCCCTTTATATAATCCCATAAATAATCGAAGGCTTCTAAACTCAATGGTCTATTTTTGAAGTCAGGATTTGTTTCAACAAAATGTCTATTTATAAAACGGTCAAAGGACTTAGGGAATGTCCATTTATGATAATAAACATTTAAATGAAATTCTAAATCTGATTTTTCATAAATAAAATCATGTCGAAAAGTAATGGCAAAACTGTAAAATGTTTTCCTTTCCAATCATTTCATCTCCATTCATAAGTAAAAAGGAGAGAATTCATCTCTCCTTTAACTTGCAATCAATACATCAGAATGTTCATTGATAATAGTATCCAATTCTTCTTCTGATAGCGTTTCTTTTTCAATTAACGCTTTTGCAATTGCATCTAATAAATGACGATTCTGTTTAAGTAACTGAACAGTCTCTTCATAAAGTTGACTTGATAACTTAGTTGCACGTTCTAAAATATATTTTTCATCAACATGTAACACATCAAGGTTTAACATACCAATTTCTTCATCCATACCATAAGTAGAAATCATCTCTTTAATGTTTTTTGAAGCTTGTAAAATGTCATTATGTGCACCTGTCGTTACTTTCTGTTTATCATTAAATAATAAGTATTCTGCAACTCGACCACCATAAGCACGTTTAATATTATTCTTCATTTCTTCAATTGTAAATAATCCCATCTTAGAAGGAGTAAAGAATGTTACACCACCTGCTCCTGAAGTAGAAGATATAATGGTTACTTTAGGAACTGAGATGTCAGTTAATAATTTCGCTACAAGGGCATGACCCGCTTCGTGGTAAGCAACTAAACGAATTTCATCTTCTTTTCGTGTTACATCTTCATTTGCATGTCCTTTCATAATCACCTTAAATAAGGCTTTATCAATACACGCTATATCAATTGCTTCTTTATTATCCTGAATAGAAACGAGTACTGCTTCATTTAATAGTGATTTAATATCTGCACCACTAAATCCAATCGTTTGTTTTGCTAAACTACTAAAGGAAACATCATCTGCAAAAGTTTTTCCCTTTGCATGAATGTTAATAATAGCTTCTCTTTCTTGAGGATTTTGCGGTAATGGAATCATAACATGTTTATCAAAGCGTCCTGCTCGAATAAGAGCTCCATCCAATGATTCAATTCGGTTAGTAGTTGCAATTACTAAAACCCCACTTGAAGAAGAATAGCCATCCATTTCAGAAAGCAAAGCATTAACGGTTTGAATTCTTTCGGAATTTCGCTCTCCTTCACGATGACCGCCAATCGCATCCAATTCATCAATGAATACAACGCAAGGTGCATGTTCTTTTGCATTTTTGAATAAATCACGTACACGAGATGCACCAACCCCTACAAATTTTTCGAGAAAATCAGAACCTGAAATACTAAAGAATGGAACTTGTGCTTCATTTGCTATGGATTTTGCAATTAAAGTTTTCCCTGTTCCAGGTGGTCCATATAAAAGAACACCTTTTGGCATAATTGCCCCACGTTTAGAAAATTCATCAGGTTTTTGAAGCAACTTAATCAGTAACTCCAAATCTTTTTTAGCACCTGCATTCCCTGCAATATCCGCAAAAGAGACTTGTTGTTTTTCAGAAGAGGGATTAGATGCTTTTTCAGATTTCCCTATATTTGTTGTGATTTTTATTTGTTTAGAAATCAGATAAATGAAGAATCCAGAAACAATCAATGTAACTAATGAAGAGAAAATACTCTTTACATCAATAGGAGTATATTCTTCCACATCTACTCCTAACTCCAATAGGTCTTTTTTAAAGGTTTGATGTCGAGGATTTTGTGTTTGATATGTGTTCTTTGACTTATCTTCAAACCAAATAGTTCCAGTATCTTTTACAATGGTTACTTTTTTCACTTTATGTTCTTGCGACATTTTCGTGAAGGAAGTATATGAAATTTCTTTTGGTTTTTCTGTAAAAAATGGGTAAACCAAAGGGATTACAACTGCAAAGAAAAAGATTGAGAAGAAAATGATAGGTTTCTTCTTTATTTTTTTAAACTTAAATTTCTTCATGAAAAACCTCCTGTGTAACGTATTCAATTATGTATTTTCATTAATTAATATCATAACAAAATCATTAACTATAGTCAATATTATTGATGTGAAATAGGTAGTTTGTACAAATAAAAAAGCTCTGGAATTATCCAGAGCTAAAAGAAAGTTTTTTAAGTTCAATTTCTTTTTGTTTATCATCAATGACATGTGCATAAACATCCATTGTAATAGATTTTTTTGAATGTCCAAGGATAGACGAGAGAACAGGAATAGAAATATTATTTAAAACGCTATAGGATGCAAATGTATGTCTTAAATTATGTGGAGATATATGTTTTTCTAAAATCATAGATTCCTCAATAATCGTTCGAATAATGAGTCGAATCGTTTTTGTTGTGAGAGGAATATTTGGATTTCGTTCGTTTCGTGGTAGGAGATATCCTGAAAATATAGGATGATTCTCTCCCCAAATAGATAGCAGTGTAGTTTTATATAATTCATATTCATGAAACAAGTCTTCATGGATAGGAATTGTTCGATTTTTGTTTCCTTTTCCTTCTTCGACAGTGATAACACTTTCGGTAATGTTGATATGCTTCCATTTAAGATTTGTTAATTCTGACACCCGCATTCCAGAATAAAGAAGTGAGTAAAAAACAAAACGATTTCGAACTTGTTTTAGTTGTTTTTTTTGTGATGAAAAGCGAGAGTGTGTAATGGAACTTAAGTAGTTTTTCACTTTAGATAATTCTTCGGGATTTAATATATCTTTATTAGGATTCTTTTTATTTTTCATAGATTCTATTTTGTGTGAAAAATCTAAAGGGATGTGTTCCCATTTGTATAAAAATTTAATGTATTTCCGAAAGCAAGCTCTTTTTCGATTCATTGTAGAAATTTCATATTCTTTATCATCATCATACACTCGTAGGCTATTTATATAGGAAAGTAAAAAGCGTTCAAATTTTTTAAATTCAATGATAGGTGATTCATTTCTTTTCATAATAAAAAGTGAAAAACCTTGTAAATCAAATTGATATCCTTTTATTGTATTTGAAGAATATCGTAACCCATCTAAATAGAGAAGAAAATCTTCTATAGACTCTCCTATATGCAAAGAATTTACCATAATTTCACCTTCTTTAAAAATATGTTATCATAATCCATTCTTTTGCGTAAACATTTTAGTACTTCATTTTTAATTTTTAGATGCAGTTTTATATATACATATAGGTTTATGTTTCGGAGGGGTTTTAGATGAAACTTTATAGGTATTCTTTTGTATAGTAGGAATATTGTTTTTTACATATAATGGGGAGAAAATAATTAGGAGGTGCAGAAATGATTCGAGCAGATAACTTTAAGCGAAGTCTAAAAGATGAAGAGGGAATAGGTACAGATGCACAGGGAACAATGCCCTTTAATACAAGATTTAAAGAAATAGAAAAATTAGAAAAGAAAGAGGCCGAAAAAAATAAACAAAAGAAACCACCAATAGGACTAAAACGAAGGAAACTATCGTTTTTAAAAGAAGAAGTGCCTTTTTTACTTTTATGCATATTAAATGTTTTTGTATTATTCAAATCAATGGCAACAGGTAGGTTTTCGGAAATGTTTACAGCGATTTACCTGGTATTTATTACGTTGTTCTTCTATAATATATATCCGTTTAAATATACAAAAAATATAAATTTATTAACATGGAATGTAACTACAACTTTTTCTGCATTATGTAAGCATATATGTTATGGATTATATATAAGAGGGAGGAAGATTGTTATTTATTTTGGTATCTTTTTATTAATTTCAGAACTCATGATTCCTTTTATGACAAGCTTTTTATTTCTTATCATGTTGATTGGAAGTTTATTTCTTTTTGCACAAAGAGAAACACATGATTTATTTGTTTTATTAAGAGTTTTTGCCTTGTGTTCTATTGGAATACAAATTTTGAGAGTGATAATGATAGGTCATTTAGACCCTTTAGGCATTTTGATATGTATTGTTACGTATACTTTATCAGGTTGGTTCAAAGAAATGATGATTACAGAACCGCAGGTTACAAAGGAAAAAATGTAAGAAAAAAGAGGTAGTATACATATCTACCTCTTTTTCTATAAGGTTTGTCGGTTTTATGTGTTTTATGTGTGTTCTATGTGTATTTTGCATGTTTTTTATGTGTTTATTTGAAAAACGTCTTTTTAAAAGTAATAAATTTATATATAATAGACGTTGACCGTGATAAGATATTAGTCACAAGTCTTTTTGAAAGATGTAGAGATTTATCTTTTGTAAATTTTATGTAAAGATTTCATGTTTTTTGTGCATATCTGTCGATTCGTGTCGAAATATGAAGATTAAACCATTGACGATATTAAAGCTATTATATATAATATTGATGTTGTATTAATTGAAAAAATAGGATAGATTGTATAGCATATTGAGCAATAAAAAAAACACATAAGATTCATCGCCAAATAAAATCTCATGTGCAATATAACAATATACGA
Organism: Bacillus sp. NPDC094106; assembly: GCF_044764345.1. Lineage (NCBI taxonomy): Bacteria > Bacillati > Bacillota > Bacilli > Caryophanales > Bacillaceae > Bacillus > Bacillus sp. NPDC094106. Next base: position 21,889 of record NZ_JBIWHY010000006.1, read on the forward strand.
ATTGATAAATAAAAATGTTATGCTATTTCAAAAAATAATGCATCAATTGAATTCTTGAATCCATCAAATTCCATTGGTGTATATTTTCCAGTAAGACTTGTGCTATACATCTGTTCTAAAATCTTTTTAAATTCTACAAATTTAATACTGATTCCAACTTCACCATCTACCTCTTCTTCTACAAAAGGAACGTCTTCTGCAAAGTGTTTATTCAGTGTTGATTCGGAACGAAATCTTTCTGGAAGTACAGGAATGAAAAGTTTGTCTACGATTTCTCCTTCTTCCAATACGTTGCGAACGGAAATCCCATCTACAATTAATTTATTCTCTACTGCGTTAACAAATTCACCCTCTGTAAGAATTAATGCTTTCATATGTTTTTGATTATTAGCTACCATAACGTAATTTCCACTCCCTGTATCTATTATATATGTATATTCAGATTACCCAGATGAAAGATAAGCTGTAACTTTCCGTTATTAATTATAACAAAATCTCGAATATAGTCAATGAATTTTTTGAAGCTTATTACATCTAAAAGTACCGTATTATGGTAAAAATAAGTAGAAAATATTGTTATATTAACTTCTTTGGATAAAGGGATGAATCTCTTTATCTTTTTCTGTATTTTCTAAAAAAACCATATCATATACTATAGACAACAAATATGTAAATATCACAGACACATTACAATTAACAAAGATTTTATTACTTACCAACAAGAACGTTCGTTCTTATTATACCAAACAAGTGTTCTTTTTTCAACATTTCATGGTCATTCGAACTCGCTTTTCTCTCCTGAAGATAAAATAAATATATTATCGAACATTTCGATTTAAATAGTTTTTTATGATAAATCTACTCATAATCAATTGAAATAATTGAAATTCGCAATTTCCCTTTTGAGATGTTATTAACATAACATCATTATTGTTAACTAACTTGCATTAGAAAAAGTTTACAAAAAACTCTTTCGTGCAGTTCTTCCATTCATACATGAAATACTGCCCACTCAGTTAAGAGTACGTATGTTTTATCAATACATTAATAGGAGAGAAGGTGCCTTTTCTCCTTTGTTTATTGTTTGAATATGCCACTTAGTTAAGAGCATCATGTTTTTTTCCTAACTGTATCTCCTGGTTTATCAAGGGTTAAAAGTTGCCACAGCGCATATGCTCCTTTGCAGTTAATTTGTAATCAAATACCTTTTTCATTTGTAATAATACTAAATTATATCTGCGACACGATGTATTTATTCACTAAAAAAGAAAAAATGTTCGATAATATATCATTATCGAACATTTTTGAATCCTATATATCCCATATACGAAAGAATATGTTGTATAATAAGTCCACCTACTCATTAAAGAGAAATGAAATAACAAAATCTATTTTAAAAAGATAAAAGTGAATGCTATTTATTTAGCTGAAGTATAATAGTAGGAATTTAAAAAAGTAGGTATTTTAGATAAATTGTTTTTTTAGTAAGAATATATAATGGAGGTAATATAAAATGAAAAGGATAATGTTAGATATTCAAGTTGGTGGAACAGTAGATTTAAATAGATATAATATAGAAGGGAAAAATATAAAAAGAATATGGAGTGTGTTTGATGAACAGATGATGTGGGATTCGTGTAAATTCAATCCTCTCACAGGAAAACCAGTTAAAAAATTAGAAGATTTACACTTAAAACATCATGAAGGTGTGTTTCTTGAAGATTATGTACATGATTATAAAATTTTAAAAGGAAATATTCTTCATTATTACACAAGAATTGCACAAAATGGGGAACAAATGAAGATTCTTATTGAGCTTAATGATAAGTAAATGAACAGTGGAGTCTTTTAGTAAAATTAATTCTATTTTAGTGTGTGCTGAATTTTTATTTACTGTATATAAGGAGAACTGATAAAAAATATTTATATTTAATAAAAAGTAAAAAAATAAAATTTATTTACTATAATGGAGGTATTTATTATGAAGGAAACATTTGTTATTGAAGTTGAAGTTGGTGCAGGTTTACCTTACATTGGAGATGAATTTCATATAAGTTCATTGGAGGACGGTGTGAAATATATAATGGAAGTACATGCGATAAAAAAATTGAGTTGGAATGAAAAGAAGGAATTGGTTGTAGAAGTAGAAGATATAAAAAGAGTAGAGGGTCCTCTATTTGAATGAAGGGGAAAATAATGAAGCATAACTGTTGTACATTTCTTATTCATAAAAAAGGAGAGAAACTATGAAACGTTATATCATTCAATTAGACAATCAATATGTAAAATGGATTAGTTGGATAGGGGGAATTACTCCTAATAACCCTTTTCTTACTGATTTTGATAGTGCAATGATAGTAAGTGAAGAATACCTGAACTGTAAAATTGAAAGAGCAGGGCTTTCAAGAAAAGAACTGATTAAACAAAAATATCCAGAGGTTAAGTTTGTTGAAGTGAAAGTAGTAATTGTAGGAGAAGAATAATAATTACATGTTAAACAAAATATATCTGATAGTCTTTGAAAAGCACCTGTATTAGGTGTTTTTTCTATGCTTATTTATGAATCTTCATTGATACATAACAATATAATGAATGGATTATATATGTAGGTATTTAAAAAAATAAAGTGTAAACAGGATAAAGGAGACGATTAATAATGACAAATTATAAAGGGATGACAAAGGCAGAAGAATTACGACATGAATATGAGAGTCATATGAAGTTTATTGAGGCGTTATGTAAAGATAAAGAGCTTATTAACGCTATTAGAATGACAGATGATAAACAGTACTTAGTCACTTTACAGAATGCGTATGAAGATGTTCAAGAAGGTAGAGGGATTTTTTGTGACACAGGAGATATTAACCGTTGTGTAAAAGCTTTAAAAGAGAGTAAATATGGTTGGATTGGAATGATGTGTGCTGAGGCCATCGGGCAAGCTAAATTTCAAAAGCAACCATATAGATATTTATTTACAGATAAAACAATAAATAATATTACGATTAAACAAGTGCAAAGGTTGAAGGAAAAATACATGGGAAGTAATAGTGTGTTTCCTATAGTTTGTGCTAATGGTATTCGTATTCTTGTTTTTAGTACGAAAGGAAATCATGAAAATTATAGAATGACAGTAGAAGGAAGAAAAAATCAGTATGGTGATATTTGGTATCAAATAGGTGAAGAAAAAATTTTCTCTTGGTCTGATAAATACGACAATATATAATATGGTTGTTGCAGAATTTAGAACGGATGAAAAAATAGCACAAGAGCAAACAGATTATTTTGATGGTTTATGTGATTATTGTTGCGGAAGAAAAGAAGATACAGGCAGATATACTCATCCGACAGATGTGTATAGAGAAAATGAATTGTTATAGAAGAAAATGATAGAGAAAAAAATAAAAAGCGAAGATTAATAATTAGACTAAAAGCACCTATTTTAGGTGTTTTTTTACTATGTAAAATAATTATGAGGTAAAAATATTTTATTTTTATAAAATATATTGACTATATAAAATAGGTAATTTACGATTAAATTTTACTTAGGAGGATGAAGTAATTGGAATTTCAAGATATTTGTAATAATACGAAATTAGTATTTAAAAAAGAAAGAAATCAGAAACGATTTCAATTAATGATTAAAGGGAATACTACAGATAATCAACCTGTATTCTTATTTGTTACAGAGGTTAAGTTAGTAAAAATTCGAAATGCAATACATAATTATTTCCGAAAAATGGATGGAGATAGTGTACACGTATATAGTGAATGTTGGAGGCTTCCCTATCAACAAGCCGAGATTTTTATGGAATTACATAGGAATGACCAGGTAATACAAATTAAAATAAGTAATCAGAGTGATGAAAATTATGGATTTGGAGTCGTGCGTTTGAATCGTACTGTTTCCAAAAAATTATTAGAAGAGATAGAATATATTGTAGGAAAGATAAAAGGACATCTTATATGATGTTCTTTTTTTGTTGACTATAGTTTTTATAAATGATAATTTGATATTAGTTAGATTTCAGTTGAAAGAGAAGAATGTTATGTACATAACTTAGGATGGACGATTTTATATACTAAAAATAAAAATGGAAATAATACGTTATTTCATGGATTAGAGGATAATTCAGAATAAATATCTCAAGAAAGATTATTAGGAGCCATTTATTTTGCTCTGCAATCAGGGCTTATTAAGGATATGAAACTTGAATTCGAATAAGCATTCATCAAATATCACATGATTAAACATTGAATTAGCTATCTAAAGTGTGTATTGTATGATTTAGAGATAATTTGGGAGGGAGTCAGGTGAGGTTTCAAGACGATTTAAATCACACAGCATTAATGATTGAAGAGCAGAAACAAAAAGGTAGTATAAAATTAAGTATGAAGAACTTGAATATGAATGAACGACCTATCTCTCTGTTAATCACGGAATTTAAAGTAAAAAAAATGAAAAAGATATTCTATAATTATTTACGGAAATTAAACGGAGCAAATATATCTGTTTTTAGTGAATATTGGAGTTTTCCTTCTAAGAAAACAGAGTTGCAATTATCTTTAAATGAGGAAAGCAAATGGATAGAAATTAAATTGTTAAAGAGGAACGAGGATACTCAGAGAAAAGCTAAATTCTTTCTAAATGAACAACAGTCCAAACAATTATTAGACGAATTTCATCAGAGTATTGAGGACCAGCAAGAAGAGGTGAAAGATGAATTAAGGAGAGAAACGAAAAAAGAAGTCGAAAAAGTAGTGAAGACAGTAGAGGCAGAACCAATAAGAAAAGAAAAGATAAAGACAGAATTCCGAACTGTCGAAAGAGTATTCCAGGATTCTTATAAGAAAACACTGTTAGAGGTCAACAAAGAAAAGGATAGGAATCGTATTGAATTTAAAATAACAGGTCAAACCTTTGATGAGCCCCCTATATCTTTGTGTATAACATTTACTAAGTTTTCTGCAATTCAGGAGATTTTAGTCAGCTACTTAAAGAAAATGAACGGTGAAGATATAAAAACGCATGGTCAATCATGGGAATTTGCAGGCCAACATAGTGTTTTTCTTGTAAACTTAGAAAGAGATAAGCCATTAGTAAGATTAGAAATTGAGTTTGATAATGTGAAAAAAGATAAATATAATCGAGGCCATATCTACTTATCTAAAAGGGATATTGAAGAAATTATTAATAAAACAGCACGTATTTTATCAGAATGAAGTATAAATTAGTTATCTATAATGTTTAGAACACTTAAAAACAGGTATTTATTAAAATTTATTAACGGAGGATGAAATAATGAAAATAGGCGATAAAGTATGGATATTTGATAACAGCATAAGAGTATATGAAGACGAAAATGGGAATAGGTCACATGGAACGAATTTTAGAGCGAAATTTGTGGAGCGATATATTGTGGGGGAGACGAGAGTTAGTTGGATTATTGGATATAGTCCTGGTACTTCACCAGATATAGGTATGAAGCTTAAAAAGAAAGACCGTACATTTTTTATTTCAGAGGAAGAAGTAAAACAGGCTTGTTGGGTTCATGAACATAGATATAAAATTAGAAACAAATTAGATTTCTGTAAAGATTATGAAAAGATAAAGCAGATTGCAGATATTTTAGATTATCAGGAATAGTAACAAAAGGACATCTTTATGGGATGTCCTTTTTATTTTGTGTTTTATTGAAAAAAGATAGGTACAATATAATTTGTTGACTATAGTTTATATAATATGTATGATTTGAATGTAATGACTAAAAATTAGGAGGTGTTAGTATGAATGCTTTTGGTTTTAGTGGGTGGCAATTGTTTTTAGGTGGGATTTCAGCAGGAATTCATAACGCTACTATATATATGAAAGCACCATTTAGAAAAATATTATGTAATAAGTACAAAAAGAAATATAATGATGAGTCAATTTTTGTGGATTTTTCGAAAGACATGAAAGATATCCATGTATGGAATAGGTTTTATAACCATGCAAGTTGTGGTCAAGGACTATTCTTATATCATTTACTACAGTCTTATCAAATGCAGGATATACCCGTTAAGTTAATTACAACAACAGAACAAATATCAGAGTATCTTTCATTTCATTATGATTATTCAGTCGTGAATATTAATGCTGAAACAACAAATGATTTGAATGGGAAAATGAATTACTTTATTGAGAGTGATGCTAATATTTTAAGTTTAAATACATCTTCATTAGCAAGGAAAAGCTTGCATAAAAAAACACTATTTCTTAGAACTATGTTTGAGAAAATAGCAAATATATCAGTAGAAGAAAATGTGATTTATTTAGTATGTTTATTGCATGTAGATAAAGAAGATAAAGCCTTGTTAGAAGATAGAAAAAATATTCGTTTAATTCATTTTCGACCAGAGACACAAATAAATAAAATAGATACTTTAAAACTCAACATCCATATTCCTCATATGGAGAGGGCTTATAAAAAATCTTATCTGGAACAGGTAAAAAGTACTTTCCCTAATGTTGCTGATTGGGTATATACAAAAGACTATTTTTCCTATCATCACTTTGTATTTAATAATGAGGGGAAAACAGGTTTTTATTTTATGGATTCAAAGAAAAGGAGAGATGAAAAATGACAAAAGATAATTCAGGATTATTAGCAAAAGGTTTATTGAATATACAAGCAGACCACATTATTCGTACTGCGAAGGAAGAATTAAATGCTCATGGAATAGGGAAATATTGTTCTTTTAATAGTGAAGGGTTACGAATCGTAGATTTAAATAAATCTCTTAAAGAAAACTTTATCTATAATGATTTAGTTATTTATACAGACGATAAAAGTTATTACATTGTTAAAAATAAGTATCTCTTATATCAGGGGTATCTCTTTTATCAAGGAATGATTGATAAAGAAGGTACTGAAAAAGAAATTATAAATGATATTTCTGAAACACAAGATTTTATGAACTATATGATACTTGTTGCCAATGAAGATAAAGAAGCCTTGGTAGAATTGATGAGTGATGTAGATTTTATGATGAAGTTAAATGAACAAATCCAATCCTGGGGATAAAGGATATAAAAAAGGACGGATAATGGTCACTATTGATTTGCTTACTTGAGGAGGTAAGGAATATGAATATCGGAGATAAAGTGTGGGTGTTAGAACCAATGTCATGGACGAATATGGATTATCCCATTAGAAAACGTTTTTCAGAAGCGTATATTATCGGTGAAACAAGAGTTAGTTGGATTGTGGGAAAAAGCATGAATGAAAATGCTAAAGAAATTATGAAATGTAAAAAGAAAAAGCCTACATTTTATACGAATGAAGAAATGGAAGGAAAATGTTGGCTGTATAAAAATAGGAAAAGAATTGGTCATAAAGTGGGTTTATGTGAGAATCATGATATTTTGAAAAGAATTGCAGAACTTATTAACTACAGCAATTAACTAAAGTTATGAAGATAACTTTTCAAAAGAATTATATTAGGGTTCCCCGCTCTAATTAACTCTTTCTTATTCTACTTCTATAGCATTTACTTAAATTAGTTTTAAAGAAAGAACAATGATTTTTTAAGTGGTATTGATTATAAATGCCACTTTTTATTTTATTGACTATAGTTAATAAAAATGATATATTTTATGGGAGTTATAGAGGTTGTTGTTTTATAAGGACATAGTGGGAGCTATTGCTTATCCACCTACTAAAACGTTGGTTTTCGTTATTAAGAAAAAATGAAAGGATGATTTAGATGACGTTCTTTATAGGAGGGATGGTATTTTGTACAATTTTTCTGATTGGATTAATTATTTTCACTATCCTTCGATGGGATGATTTTTATGGTGTAGAACTCATGCCATTTTTGATGTTTTTGTGTGTAATTTGTATAGGGCTTTGTTATCGAGGATATAAGATTTGCGAATTAGAGGATAACAGGGAAAATGTAATTGCAGGAAAGTTGGATATGAATAAATGGGACATTGATTTTAATCATTTAGCACCAACTGTTTATGCAACAACAAAAGGTGGCGAATATAAGTATGTGTTTAAAGAGGGCACAGCTCATCTAATCAATTGGGAAAAACAAGATGAATCAAAAGAACATAAGAATCCATCTGAAAAAGAACCAGTAAAAGATGATAAAAATAGTGATGAGAAAGTTAGAGAATTAATTGCGGGTAAATTACAAATAAAAACAGATGAGGTAGTAGTAACAAAAGATAAAAATAATCTATATACTGCAATCACTCCGTCAGGTAAATATATTGTGGAAACGGAAGAAAACACTGTAGCAATTAAGGCGATGGTGAAACAAGAGTAGAAAATATTTTAGAGGAGTGTGAAGTAAATAATGTTTATTCTTTTTGTTGTTTTATCAATCGTATGGTGCATTGGTGGGATTGTGTGGTATATCCAAGAAGAAGAAGCAATGATTTTAGTGATTGGAATATTGCTTGCCGTGATATTTGGTCTATTAGGTTTTGATAATTTTCAGGAGGATAGTCGTGAAACTGCAATCGCCAATAAGTTGGATATTCCAAAGTCGCAAATTGAATTCAAGAATATACTGGGAGAAACTACTGCAATTACAAAAGATAATACATATAAATTTACCTTCAAATCTTTTTCATCAGAAATTATTAAATACGAACCTGAGCAAGAAAATAAAGATAAAGATTCTGACAAAGGTAGAAAAAATAAAGACAATAAAGGCAATAAAGGCAATGAATCTAAAAAAAATGATGCAGAAACAGTAAGAAAATTAGTCTCAGAAAAGTTGCAATTAAATTTAGATGAAGTCGTAGTAACAAAAGACAAAAACAATCTATATACCGCAATTACTTCGTCAGGAAAATATGTGGTAGAGACAGAAGAAAATACTGTAGGAATTAAGGCTATGGTGAAGCAATCTTGATTTATAAAATAGTAGTTGTATGAGGAGACACATGTAAATGATGTGTCTTTTTTTATTTACTTCATTGACAATAGTCGATGAAAAGATATATGATTATGAAGTGTTCACATAAAAAAGGAGGTGAGTGTAATTGACTCTATTTACAAGATTATTTCGGAAAAATTATTCAAAAGAGAATTGTGAAAAAGATATACAGTTGCATAATCTTGTTTTTGGTCCCACGAGTGCAGGGAAGACAAGTTATAAAGTGCAGACTGATGCTGTAGCTTTTGCAAGAAAAAAAGAATCCAATGATACTAATTCAATGGATATAACAAATTCATTAAACCCATTAAATCCAATTCATACAACTGTTAATGATGATGATTTGATAAAAACAGGTGGTTCTTCTGACGTAGATACTTCCTGCATAAATGATTTTGGTGGAAGTGACTGTGGTAGTTGTACTGACTGATAGGGAGGAGAAGAAGTATGAGTAAAAATGTAAAACTGCTAACAAATTTTCATGATTATTATGACCATCATTTTGATGGAACAGGAGTGCCTTTTGTACGAAGAAATGATATGGGAATGAATCGTGTTGAAATGCTCAATTATTTATCTTCTAAAGGTATTAAAACGGTTCCTTATGGATATATCCATAAACTTGCAAAACAATATCCTCTGCATACAGAAGTGGTTGTGTATACAGATATTCATAAGCACCAAGGGAATGGAAAAGTCCGAATGACATTACAAGAGGCTTTAGATACATATCCAATAGATACTTTCTGTAGTTTGCTCTGCGGGAAATTGGGTGAAAGTTGGAGAGTTTTAACTGTTGGTCGTAAGAAGACTATCCTGGATTATCGTAGCCATAATGATTGGCGAAGCAACGTAGGAGATGTTCAGGTTGATATAGTGGATTGTTGGTCAAAAATGTATTCGTTTAATGGGATTTTAGACCCATATGAGTTTCCATTGGTGGCAATTGATTACGTAAAAGATGGTAATGAGTTATTAGCAGTGGATTTAAATGTTGCCCCTCAATTAAAAGGCACAGGGATAGAAGATATCGTAACTCCTAAAGAGATAGTTAAAGAGATGAAAAAATATATTGGAAGAGGAGTTGTGTAGTATGGAATTAGATAATCTATTTGTAGTAACAAAGAAATGGGCAGAGGATAATGACTGTTTAATAGATGACTACAATATAGATTTTGAAAGTGTAGCTAACATCCTAAACACGAATGAGTTCATTGTAGATTTGGATAGTTTTAAAAGAGAGTTAACAGTTGAAGAAATGAAAAAAACAATTCAAAAAGCAATTGATTATCTTTCTACAGCGAATGATGAGCCAAAAGTTGAGAAACCATGCCGATATAAGGTTCACTACCTATTAAATGGTGAGATTATTTAACGACGAAAGGGGTTATATCAATGGGATTAGGGATGATTATTTTTTTAAGCTTTAGTATTGCATTCATATCTGGTGCGTTGATGTTTTACTTTCTGTATAAGATTGTCTCGGATTCTTCTCCGTGTTGTTCAATGTATGTATATGCAGGTTTATATATATCTTTGGCTATTGCTTTTATAGCAGGAACATTTCCTCTTTTTGCTCTTGATATGGATGGAAAGAAAAATGTTCAAGATACCATTAAGAAAGAGCTGTCTCTTAATTCATCAGAATATGAAATTATAAATAAATCAAAAAATGCTTATGAAGTGGTGACAAAAGATAATAAATATGGATTGTACTTTAAAAGTGATGGAAAACTCTTGCGTATTGAAAGAAAGACTGATGGGGAATCCTTACGCAGTGAGAAAGATAAAAAGGATGCAACAGAAAACAATGTTACAAGAATCAATTAAAAATAAAATGAGTTTATATATATATATTCTTATAAGGAACGCAGGTGTTTAATGTGAGTGGAATAATTACATTTTTTTGTATTCTTGCTGGATTATTCTTGGCAGTAGTAGGAGTTGCCATATTTACTTCAGCAATGCAATTGGATGAAGGCTTTTATATGTTTGGAGGAATAATGGGGATGATTATCGGGGGGATTATGATGTCTTATCCGTTTATAAAGCATGATATAGAGTGGAATAAAAAAATCGATAAAGCGATTGTAGAAGAATTACATGTGGATGATTCTGAATATAAAATTGTAAATAGGGATAATGATATATATGAAGTAGCAACAAAAAATAATAGATACAAATTCTATTTTAAAACGAATGGAAAACTATTTAAGGTTGAAAAAATAAAGGATAGTGAATCATTACATAATAGCAAAGAAAATAAAGAAAAAACAAGTGTAGAGAAAACAGATGTTGTACCTGAAGTTCAAGAAGCAGTTGCTAACAAATTAGGTATTAAAAAAGATGAGGTCATTATTGATAAAGAGAAAGATAACCGTTATACAGCAACTACTCCGTTAGGTGTTTATTATGTGCAAACATCTGAAGGTGCAGTGAATGTGGAAGCTATGGTGAAGAAATTATAATTATTAATCATTATAATTTAATATTTAGTTTTAAAAGTTACTCAATGAGTAGAGGAGATGAGTCCTCTGATATTCATTGAGTATGTCGTAAAATGGTGAACTCGATATTTGTAGAAAGGGGAGATTTTAATGATGTCAAAAGTGTTTTTTTTGTTTAGCTTTTGCCACATTAGGTTTAGGTTTTTTATTAATAGCAATTAATGAGAATTCAAAAAGTGTAAAAGGATTTGTAGGAGTGTTATTTGGAATGGTACTTATGACAGGTTCTGCTCTTTATATTATATATGAAAAATTCGAAGCAGAAGTTAAACACTATGCATCAATTGAAAGTGTAATATCAAATGAAATACATATAAAGCCATCTGAATTTAAGTTAAGTAATATGAAAAACAATATTTATGAAGTAGCAACAAAAACGGCAACATATAAGGCATATTTCAATGAGAATGAAAAACTATTTAAACTGGATAAATTAAATTACGTTGAATCAATTTCTACTTCAGGATTAGATAGATATGTAAACAAGAAAGGTTCAAGTGAAAAGGAACAAGTAAAGTATTTAATTGCTCAAAAATTAGATATAAACCCTACTGAATTGGAAATGAATGAATTGGATTATAGTACATATGAAGTAGTAACAAAAACAGAAACCTATAAAGCCTATGTAAAAGAAGGTATGCTATTTAAACTCGATAAGGTTAACAATGTAGAAGCTGTAAAATAATTAATTAGGGGGGATAATGATGGATATTTTAATGAATTTAAGTAAAGAAACATTTTTATTATAGAATTGGTAGGAACAATTTTACTTGTTCTTTTAGGCATTATGTATTCAATTAAAGAGCAAAAGCCTGTTTTTATTTTATTAGTGGTTGTAATGATTGTTTTATCTTTTACATTAGTTACAGATTCAAACAAAACAATAAAAGAAAAACATAAGGCCATTCAAAGTTCGATTCAAAACGAATTAAATTTAGATAAATTTGATATTTCTCAAGATAATGAAGATAGAAATGTATATCATGTATACGCAAAAGAAGGTACATATGATGTTCGTTTTAAAAAAGGAACTTCGGAGATTTTGCGAGTAGATACTGTTGCGAATGAATCTTATAACAGACATAAATAGATAGGTCTGAATATTTTGTATAAAAGGGTTAATGAAAATGATACATGCAATTCAACACATGGATGAAAGAGATTTATACTTATTGAATGTTTCTAAAAAGGAAATTGATATAGCTTATAAAACCGATAGTGAAGGATACAAGAGGAGACTATTTTGTACAATTCAAACCAGGAATTTCTTCTATTCTTAAATTACAGTTAGTAAAAAATTGTAACTGTACATTAGATAAATAGAGTATTTACAAGGAGGGTAAAATAATGTGTACGATGACGATGGATGAATATCTGAACCTTATAACCATTCATATTTTTGATTATTATGATTTTCCGTTATTTTTTATTACTAAGACAAACAAAAATCAATACTATTTAAACTATTACGTAGAGGGAGTGAATGAATATACTGATAAATGGTTCTTTAGCGAAATTTCAAATGATGAGAGACTTCAATTGATTGAACAAAGAATCTCGTCATTAGAGTTGTTAAAAAGATTATTGAAAAATCAACGTTTATATTATCTTTTTGTCACTCATGCTGAAGGGTCTCAATTGAAATTTGAGCAGATAAATCAAGATAATCTTGACCCTGATGGTTTTCCAGAAAAAGAATATTTTGTGGAATATGATTTTGTGAGTCAACAAAAGTTGAATAGCCCATTTATAAACGGAATTTAAATGATAAATTCATCGTTTGCCTAATAAGATATCAAATAATACAAAAGAAAGAGGCGATATATATGGTTGTAAAACTATTAATTAATCAAGAAGAAACGATGGAACAAATTTATAAATTTAGTGATACTTATGGAATTGATGTTGAATTTGCAAGAAAGGGGCTTTTACTTTTCTATAAAACGGCATTATATATGATAGATAATGGAGATAGAAAAGGGAAAGATTATATTGTTGTAAGAGCTACTGACATTGCATTCGATGAGAGAGAAAGAGAAATCTTATTCAAGGTTAGATTTGGTAGTGGATTGTTCCCTTGGTATTACGGGGATGTTTCGGTAAATTATCGAAGTGAAAAAATGTTTACTCAAGTAGGAGATGAAGAAAAAAGAGTAGTTGATGTAGAGACATTAAATATTAGTGAATTAAAGAATTTCGAAAAGAATTTAAATTTATTAGAAGAATAATCAAAGTTTACAATAATTTTATTCTAAAACTAAAACAGATTAGATAAACAATACGTTGTAATTTTTGATGATGATGTAAGGACAACAAAAATTATACGAATTAGTGAATGCAAGAAGTTCACATAATAAAGATTATAGTAAATTAAGGAGGTTACGGAACGTTGTTAAGTTTATATTTTATGTTAAAAATTTCAGCGTGTATATTTTCTGTATTAACATTTATATTTATGTTTGGGGTACTTTTTTCTAAAAGCACAGGACCACTCTTATTCTTAGGTATTAGCATATTATGTTTTATGATATCTGCGATTGCTTTGATTGTTGAAAATGCAAAGTGTGAGAAGAACGCAATCGTAGAAATTTTACATTTAAAAAATGAAGATGAAATAGAGTCTATGGATTCTATTGGTCGTAGTAAAACATTTTATGAAGTAAAGACAAAAGAAGGCTCTTATCATGTAGTCTTCAAAGAAGGAGAACCTAAACCTATAATTAGCAAGGTAGAGAAGTTAGAAATTAAAAATTTAGAGAAAAATTGATAGTTCTAATACGGAAATAAAAAGAGGATGTACATCACATGCATCCTCTTTTTGGTGATTCGATAAGTCTAACAGCTCATAACAGTTTCTCATATTTAGAAGCCGAAAGTCAATCTTCTATAAAAAGTTTATTTGGTAAGGTTGATACTAATTGAACAATATCTTATCTGAAAAACTATTCAGTTTACATGAACCATACACTATTAATACAGCTAATATAAATCCGATTATTTTTACTGTCTAATAACACTTTTTATTTTGCACGATTATCCCCCAAAATACATTATAGAGTCAATATCTTTATAAATGCACTAATTAATATAGACAATCCTGCTCCACTTAGCACACCTGTTATAAATCGTAGAAAATGATTACTCATTCTCCATTTTTTCAGTTGAGTATATCCATCAATAAGCATAGGTATTTGTAATATAACACCAACATAAAAAGGTACTGAATAAACGAAAAATAGAGGGATGAATAAATGCCCTAAGAGTATAGCAAAACATCGTGTGCAAATAGGCATTTGTTTTCCTCTTATATGTAAACATCTTTCTTTTCTTCGATGACACGGTATTAATAAACAAGCCTTATATAAAAATATTGTAGGTTTCATCATGTTATACACCTTTCTTTTTGTTATAAACTACAGCAATCTGCATTCATGCATTCTACACCATCGCAATCTATTTCTAAAATCTGCATCTTACCACATTCAATATCAATACAGTCAAACCCATTTTTTTTATTCATATCACAATCTAAACAATCTCCAGGTATATTGTTAGCACAAATATCTCGTATTTCTTGAGTCATGTGTCGCTTATAGTAATATAGCGTACTGAAAAGAATAGACATAGCACCAATAACACCATAAATAATTCCAAATTTTACGTCATGCTTGTAAAACGAAATGCCTGATGCAATAACTAAACCTATATTGAAGGCATTCCAAAGAAAGAACATATAATCATCTCCTTTCGTAATTTCTTTTTATTATATGTATTGATTTAATTATAAAGCAAAATAATTGTATTGACTATAGTTTATGAATATGGTTTTATAATAGTATACAATTTAAATATAAGAATACATTGGAGGAATGAATCATGGCAATTCAATTACAAAAAGGACAAAAAGTAGACCTTACGAAAGGTAGAGCGAATCTAAAAAATGTAATGATTGGTTTAGGTTGGGATGTTAAGGAATATGATGGTGGTCATGATTTCGATTTAGACGCTTCTGCATTTTTATTAGCTGCAAACGGAAAATGTGCAAAAGACTTGGATTTCATTTTCTATAACAACTTACAATCAACGTGTGGTTCTGTTGTTCATTCAGGGGACAACCTAACAGGCGGTGGAGACGGTGATGATGAGCAATTAACCGTGCATTTAGATAAAGTACCTTCTAATGTAGATAAAATCGCATTTACTGTAACAATCTATGATGCAGTAAAACGTATGCAAAACTTTGGACAAGTAAAAAATGCTTTTGTCCGATTAGTGAATCAAGATACAGATGAAGAAATTTTTCGCTATGATTTAGGAGAGGACTTCTCAATTGAAACGGCTGTTGTGTTCTGTGAATTATACCGTCATAACGGTGAGTGGAAATTCAATGCTGTTGGAGCAGGTTTCCAAGGTGGCTTGGCCGCACTTGTGAAAGCATATGGTTTAGATGCTTAATAAATGAAATTAAAAAAGAGGGGGAGTTTGCTTCCTCTTTTTTTTATAGAATAAAATTCCACTTTTGGTAGAAAGGTTGATAGAAATGGGAGCGTTTTGTGGAGGAACAGTTATTGTAAATCAAACTGATAGAGTTGTTGTTTCAGGGAGTTCAGTTATTCCTTTTCATGAAGAAATGAATGGGCAAAATATAACAACGATAAACGGTAAATGTTATATAGATGGATTTGAATTAGTGAATGGGAAATGGAAGAAAACATTTAAAGCTTGGTGGCATAAAACATTTTAACGAAAGAAGGGAACAGGATGAAGTATCAAGCGAATTACATAAGAGAGTCTGTTGTGAAAGGTAAAGTTGTTAGGCGTTCGTTCTGGACGTTCTTAGAGGGAGATACACCAGAAGAAGCAGTAAACAAAATACCAAAAGAATATAAAGCAAAAGAGATTTATATGACACCTGTGAAAGAATAAACAATTTATAGATGTATATAGAAGAGAGGTTAACGATGCATAAGTATGTAGTAGTGTTTTATAACCGATTTGCAAATGAAATTCAAACTTACAAAGTAACCGCAGATAATGAGAGTGATGCAAAAGAAAAATTCCACGAAAGGTATCCCTCAAAAGCTTATGGTGATGAGTGTATTGAAACGATAGAAATAATTAGTAATGAGGATAAAAGATTAGAGCTGAATAATGAGGAGTTACAGTTAATTTTAGAAAAATGGTATTATGCATGGAATATGGAAGGAAACGTAAGGAAAGAGGATATTGAATTGTCCAATAAAATTAGGAATCATTTGAAAAACGAAGGAGTTTTACAATCCACACAAAAAACAATAAAACGGTGGTGAAGACATGCTAACAATCTTAACTGTTTTGACATTTTGTATTCTGCTTGGCATTGCTTTTTATGCAGATTGTGAATTAGGAAGATTAAGGGATGACATCAATCAATTAACAGGAAATACAAGTTCGGTTTCAGAGCATCTGATACGATTTGAAAAGTCGAAAAGGATATGATGCAGTTGGAGTTAAATAAATTGAAAAGCGTACTGAATGTAGATATGCAAATAATTGAAGTAAATCTAAAGAAGAATCCTTTTTATAAACAGCCTAATCAGGAATTGGTAACTGAAGTGCAAATTCACAAACATATTTCCAGTAAAATTCCTTATATTCCATTAACATCACTTAAATTAAGAAATACTGATTTGATAGCCAAAAGATAGACTTGTTTTTCTTGTTATAGAGCTCTTTAGAAAATTCTATGATAAGTAGATATTAGAAAGCAGGTATTTAATTTGAATTTATAAAAAGGGGCGGTATGTATTATGACAAAAGTAACAATCGAAATCACAAAGATACAAGAACAATTATTGAAAGAGTTTGTGAATAATCATTTTCCTGGTGCAGAAGCAAATCATGCAACAGGTAATCCGTATTTTGTAGTACAAAGAAAAGTGTATGAGACAATTCCATATGATAGTGAAATTGAATTTTTGTTTGAAGACACACCACTTGTATTTAAACTTAATGTGTATGGAAGCCAGTGGATAAAATCAGAAGTAGAGGCTGTGAAATCATGGTTTTCACTTATAGGTGAAATCGCACATATTGAAATTGAATCGTATGAAGAAATGCTTAACAATGAATATAAAAATCCATACGATGAGTTAATTACTGTAGAGAATTATCATGATTATTTCCGTGTGTTTGACGTTAAAATGCCAGAAATCGAATGGAGAAAAGAATCGTATGTCGATGTAGCAACATTCTTTATTGAACAAAAAGCAAAGGACTATATGAAGTATCAGGCACATAACTTGAATGAACCTCGTGTATTTACGAAAGGACCAGGTTATGCGAATGATGGTGATTTTATTCCATTTAGAAATTTACTGTTTTCTGTAGGGACTGAACTTGTAAAAGGAGAGAAAGAAAATGAGGATACAAGAGAAACCGAATAAGGTAGAAGACGATAAGTTAATTGTTGAAGTGCTAAAGGAAGTAAAAGAATTATATACAAAAGTATTAAATAGGAAGATTTCCGATGTTGAAGTCTTCATATTGAAATACATATCGTTACTTTGCAAGTCTAAGCCTGAACTGTTAGAAATTAAAGAAGTCTGCGATAGTTTAGTAAAGCAGTATCCAGAAGGATATGTGTATATAGATGAGTCATTATTTGATAAAGCAAGAGAATCTGTGAAGCCTGAGTTTAGAAGCTATTTTCCTTCAGGATGTTTTGAAGCTGAAATGGTTGTGTTTTATATATACAATGCATACATTAAACAGGCGTTTGATGAAATTAGAAGTTTAGATATAAAAAGGGTAGATAGATTTATACTTGATAAATTAGAAAGGCATATCCAGAATACATTAGTGGATGACCCAAATTTTAAGGGGGATAATCCTTACTACAAAAGACATTATCGTGAATTAGATAGGTCTAAGAAAATATCTTTAAAATGTTTAGACTCAGATTTTGATGCGTATATTGAATATTTCTCTGAAGAAGAACAGTAAGACTACTTTTTAGTAGTCTTTTTTTATTGACCATAAACAGAAGTTGTGAAGATAACTTAGTTAAATATATTTTCTCAAATAGAGACGTAGTTGTGTAATTAATGGATAGACTAATTTTGATACTTTTTATTACATTGACTATAGTTAATGAGTTTAGTATTATTTTATTAAAGATGAAGGAGGTGTTATTTTATGGACGATATGAGCAAGGCTTTTATAAAGATTGCAATTGGTATGGTTTTACTTATGCTGATGATTACATTTTTGGTGTATTTCTTTAAAAACAATGAACAGAAACACAATGAGTATATTTCGAAAATCCGAGCAGAAGTATCAGATAGTATTCATGTTCCTGAGTCAAAAATCATTCTGAAGAATAAAGGAACAAATGTATATCAAGCAGAAACTGAAAAAGGTATGTATTCTATTGAACTAAAAGACAACAATAGAGAACAACCAAAAATAGAGAGAATTGTAGAATTAAAAATCACCACGAAAGAAGCTTCTTAAAAATAGGAGAGATTCAGAATGAATACACTTACATTACTGTTGAGACAAAAATAATTATGGAAAGTAAAGAAGCCTATATAAATAAATGTATATAATCCTATATTGAGCATCTAATTAAAAAGGGTATGAGTGACAAAGGGAAATTAGTGTTTGGATTCAAAGATGTAAAGATAAAAGAAAAATAATTTTACTTTGAAAGGAAAATCATGAATGAGAGATAAAGATACTTGGATGGTCATTTTGGGACTGACTGTTTTAGTTTTAGGGATTTATACAATATTTTTTGTGTTCGCTTCTTTAGATGAAAAAAGAGAGATTTTTTTTAAAAATCAAGATTCCGCTATAATGACAATTCTTTCTAAAGAGTTAAGCATACCGCCAAAAGAAATCGTGCTAAAAAAAGATAATAATGAAAATGAAGAAAATGAATTCTATACAGCTACAACCTCAAAAGGTGTATACCAATTCAAAATTACTGATAAAAGCGAATGGGACGAAAGAATGAAAGGGATATCCAAGCCAGTTATAGAACATATGGCTCAAGTAAAAATGGGGTTCACAGATAAATAAAATCTATACATTAATATAAAATGATGAAGTAACATGAAGAGGTTTATTACCTTGAGTTTAGATATCTTTCTAATTTTCCTTATTTTTGATGGAGGTATTGTATTTTGCATTTATATGTCATACGAGCATAATACATACATTGATAAATATAACAAAGATAAAATTAAAGCAGTATCTAACAAGCTACATATTTCTGAAAATGAAGTAATCCTATTAGATGAAAAGAGTAGTTATTCGGTTTTTTTGCAAGCACATCAAAAGGTCAATTTCAATTCAAAATAGATATAAAAGGCGACAATCCTGTTATTACAGAAATGAATCGTGTAGAGAAAGTAGAAAGGAGTGATGATGTTGAGTAGTATTAATAAAGAAAATGATGAACAAGTAAATAACAAGGAATCCAATAATGATGATTTAACTAAAAAAGCATCTCAAGTATTTTTAGCATTGGTTCTTGTTTTTGGATTTATGGCTTCACTTTTCTGGGCGATTCACAGTCAACAACAACATTTAGTTAAAAGGTTGGATGACTCTGAGACAAAAAAAATACAAGTTGTTGCAAAAGAGCTTGGTGTAAAAGAAAAAGATGTTGTATTGGAAACAGGAGATTCAGAGCTTGTTTATACAGCTACTACTCCTAAGGGGGTGTACAAATTGAAAATCATACATGAAGAAGAACCAGTAATCAAGAATATGTCAGAAGTGAAATTATATCTAAAAGATGAAAAGAATGAGTAATAAAAAGAAGAGAGGTGAAAAAACTCTCTTTTTTTGTTTATTGCGAATTAAATTTTTAATTAGTTATGAATGGGAATGGTTACTCCTACAATATGAAGATGATATAAAACAGGTAATTTAAAAAATTTATTAAAAAGGTGGAAAAAACATGAATTATTTAAAACTTGCTTCTTTATTAAACGCTAAAGAAAAGAAGGATGTCGTGATACCAAGAGATTACGATAAAATCATCTTATCTGCTAACCAAATGGAGAAAGTCGAAAAGTGGTTTGAAAAGAATTATGATGCTGAAAAAGGTGGATTTCCTTTAGAAAAAGGTGTGATTGAACTTGAAGTAAAGATGGGAATCATAACGCAACAGACTTACATTATGTTTGACTTACATACAGATAAAGTACATTTCACTATCTATGATATGTATGGAGAAATAATGATAGAATTTAATTCTTTTATAAAAGGTGATGTGATGAAAAATGAAATTATTGACACTTATGATATAAGGGAGAGAATGTTAAAGGCTGAATTTCGTTCGAAACAAGATGGATTAATGTGGTATACACTTAATATATTTATGCAAGTTAGTTATTTCATGATGAACTTTATTGACGATACGGAAGTGGTTCGAGTGAGGAGCATTAACGGAGTTCATGAAAAGAACACTTCAAAAGGACGGGTTGTTAAAAATAGTAGAAAAATAGGGAGAAAGATTTATAGATTTCGTATTGATAATGACCTGCCTAAAAGAGAATATCATGCAAAGACAATGGCTTGGACAAGAAGGGCTCATTGGAGATATCTAAAAGATGGAAGAAAGGTATTTGTAAAGCAAACGACTGTAAAGAGAAGTCAAGATGCACAGGTAGAAGCAGGAGAATATAGATTATAATAAAATAAGGTATGAATATTGTAGACCTCTTTTTAAATAAAGGGGTCTTTTTTATGGATAATAAAGCATTTATTTATATTTATCTTATAGCGAAAGTATAATACTTAGAATATAACAAAGTAGGTATTTTTTATTAAATTTATTTATAAGGAGCGATTCAAATGGATTTTGAATTCAAAGCATTTCGTAAAGTAGTGGAAAATATTATTGAGCAACATAAAGGTTCTATATCAGATTTCTTCAGTAAAGAGAATGATATGATTCGAATTGAAAAAGAGAATTTCTTACCATTTGTGATTGAAAAGGTTCAAGATACGTTACTCGTTGGTTTTTATAGAAAACAAGGTGGCGACTGGATTTCCGACCCTGTATTTGTCTTTCATTTAATGAATGGATGTTGGCTTCCTATTCGATTAGAGCAATGGATAGGAGATACAATGTTAGGGCTTATGGAAGATGGCCAATACAAATGGAACAAGCGAGCGATGAAAAGTGCAAAATCTTTTGCTACAGATTGTTCAAAAGAATGGAAAGCGTATTTCTTAGAAAAAGAGTGTTAATGGCAAACTTCAATTAAACAGGTGTTTAAAAGTGAGAAAAAAGGAGCGGATAATCATGAAAAAGTTTGATAATTTAGCAACAACTTTAGTTTCAAAATGGCATGGCAAAGAGGTCGAAGAAATCGTTGTTAATAATGAGAACATGGATGAAATGAACCTTATTGCTTTAGTAAGCGAAGCTATTGAGGATAAAATAAAAGAAACATTAATAGGTGTAGATGAGGGGTATGTTTCCGAATTAATTGGTGAGAGTTTTGAAAACATAGACTATAGAGCTCTTATTGCGTATTACAAAGAATCATCATTATAAAAATCAGGTGGATAAACCAAGCAGATAAACATGCTTGGTTTTTTATATTTTTGCCATAAAAAATCTATAATAAATGGATTATAACAAAACAGGTATTTAAAGAAATTCATTATTGAGGAGTGTTTTATATGTGTAAAAAAGTAATTCGAGTAAATGGTGGATTATACGTTAAAAAAATGAGAAAGGGTTCATCATTTAGAAAAGCTATTTTATTCACATTGGATTTACAGGAAGCAAAAAATGTAGAAGAAAGAGATATTGAAGATTTGATTCCCTATCTAAATAAACATATAGGGGAAAATAAGTTTACATTTGAGTCAATACAAGTACAATTAGCGAATCAATCGATGTTCAAACCATCTGTCGTATATATTGAATTAAAATCAGGAGTAATCTTAGAAAATAAAGATTCTGAAGGGTTTAATTTAGGAACGGTTGTGGAGATAAAAAGACAATTGCAATCTACACAAACTTATCATTGTTATGTAGATGAGGTTACTACAGTAACTGTTCAATCAGTCGATGTAAAAAGAATATGGAGTGAAAAAGAGTGTGCTTAAGTACACTCTTTTTGTTGACTATAGTTTACGAAGTGTTAAAATACATAATTATGAGGAAGTGAGGGAATATAGATGGATTTTATCTGTATAGCAGGTGTTACCTTGCCTATTTGTATGCTTATTTCTTTTCTTTATACAAAAATTGTTCTTCACAAAGACATTCGTGATACTGCTCGATATCAATGGATTGCAATTGTACTAAGTGTAATCATATCTGTATTTATTATCGTGGGATACACGTTGTTTATAGAAATAAATCTTAATAAAGACAGGGAAAAAGTAACTCAACAAGCGATAAAGAAAATAACTATTGATGAAGTAAATAGTTTTGATATTAAGATAAAGAAAGATGCGAGAAACAAAGATAGATTTTCTGTTCCGTATGAAAATGAAATTTATAATATTTATTTTTATCCTGATACTGCTTCTATAAAAGAAATTATTAAGGAATCCGATAACGAGAATGTAGAAATGTAAAGGAGTTTTGTAATGAAAAGTATAATAAAAGGGAAAAAGAAGTTAGAAATGTGCGATGGGGAAATGAATTTCTCTATTTATGCTCATGTATTAGAAAAGTTCAGATGGGATTGGACGAATATATCCGTGGAATTAAATGATAATGTTATTGCTATTGGATATTTCGAAAATCGAAAGGTCGTCATTGAGAAGAAGATAAATTTTGTTGCCTCTCACTATGTAAAAGAAAAAGATTGGATGCAGGTAGATGAAGTATCTTTAAGGTTTCATCCTACTGATATTGTTCAATTATTAAGGTTATTGAAAGAAGAAATGGAAGAACCTATGAATCAAGTAGAAACTGCTAATGTTATTGAGTAATAATTATTTTTCGTTGTAAACACTATAATTCTATATAACAAGTGGATAGAGGAAGAGATACCTGGCTAAAAAATCTCATAGAGGTGTGGGAGACCTGGCAAAATAATTCCTGTGAGGTGTGAAGAACCTGGCGAAATAAACTTCTCCACTTGTATATCTCTAAATATTAGTACCCATTATTCATGTAGAGCTATAATTGTTATATATGAAGAGTTAACCCAAAAGACCTATTGAGGTCTTTTTTTGTTTTTGTTGACTATAGTTTATGAAAATAGTAATATTAAATTATCGGATTGACAATAGTAAATAAAAAGGCGGTGAATCATCATGAAATACATTATTAAAACAAGAGCGGAGCGGTTAAAATTCAAACAAACAGAGCTCTATTCTAAAATGAATAAACTAAGCCTATCCATAGGGTTGAACTCTATTTGGTCATTAGGAAATCTTATGAAACTTTGTAAAAAAAGCAAAGCGAACAATTTTTATGAATGGGAATCGTATTATTTCGCAAGTGGAAAGAAAAGAAATGGTTTAATCAAGCGTATGACACCAGAAAAACAAGAGTTCGTGAAGAAATATACGTTAGATGAAAAGGAATCAGAAGAACTCAAAAATGTTCTCTCCTACAAAGAACGAACTGTGAATTTTGAACACGGTCGAAAATTAGAAGAGATTTTTGAGATGGGTGAACTTCTGTATGAAGAAGCAACAAGACGAGGAAAAAAACATGTATCCATTAATGATTATGTAAACTTCATTTACATTTCTGTCATTGATGTCCCGTGGATGGGCTATTCTCGTGAAATAAATGCAATTTCAACATTGCATGAACGATTTAATTGGTTAAGATTTCAAAGGGCTCATGATAGTGAAGATGTTGAATTTGCGATTGATTATAAAATTTTTAGAGCGGATAAATTACTTGGAGCCATTCAAATTAAATCAGAAAAAGAACTCCTGCGTAGTCGAAAAGGAAAGAAATTCTATTCAGAAAACGTAAGAAGGGCAAAAGAAAAAAGCAAGGTATATTCTGATAAAAAGAATGTTCCAGTTCTATTTGTATATGCAGGAGAACATGGGAAAATTGCAAATAAAAATGTGATACGACAAATCTATAAATTAAGTGCCTAAAAAGCGGAGTGCAAATAGTGCTCTGCTTTTTATTGGGAACGAATACTTTGATACACAAGTGCTTATAGTATTCATTGGGGTTAAATAAAAAAAGGTGTTAATTGGTATTAACTGAAAGTGAGTGAGGCAACATGATTAGAATATATAGCAACGATATACCAAAAGAGTCAGTACATTTTTTCTTAACAAAAGCAAAAAAAGTATTAGGATTATCTGCATTTCACTTAATTTTTCTACCTTGTAATTATACAAGTTTTCATGTGGAGGAGATTGTAGGTATTGCAAACGCAAGAAAACAGCACATCCAGTATATGCTTAAAGAAGAGAAAACGGGTTTTGTATATAAAAATGTGATTGTATATGTAAAATCTAAATGGAATAAAGAAACACAATTAAGGCTATTAAAAGATTTGTATCTTACAAAAATGTGGAATAGTAAACGTTTCTTATCTGATAAAGATGTAAATGCGGTAGTAAATTACGTATATAAACATTATTTTAACGAAAAGCAGAATATGAAATTTTCAGCATGAAGGACTGTATTTCAATTTATTTTGGATTCAGTTCTTTTGTTTTGGAATAAATCAGGGATGATTTTCCTATGATAAAGCATGGTGTAAAAAGCCTACAAAATAGTTTTTCTTTTGAAAAGCATAGATATAGGATTCTATGATTAATGTTAATAGAAGAACAGCTCGACTACCTATGACATTAATTCTGTAAAACATGGCATACCAAAACAAATGTGTAGTGAGCAGATGAAGTCGATAATACGGGTGGTGACCCGTGAGACCCTTTAGTAAAAGGGTAACTCAAGAGAAGGTAGATGGATAAATTTATATTCATCTACCTTTTGTGTTTTATCCAGGGAAGTAAATCCCCTTTTTAGTGATAGAAGAAGCTATCAGGTCAATATCATCATCTGTTAGGCTATCAAGTTCTCCATATTGTGTTGCATCATTTCCTTTATAATATTTTGAAATGACTAATACTCCTGCGATACCAAGAGTATTGATAGGGAATCCTTTCATTCGGCCGTCTTCATCGCATAAACCAACAAAGCCATTTCCTAATGAAAATTGCTCTAAATAGCCACCTCCAATCAATGCTTTTATAGATTCTAAGTCATTCGAAACTTTCTTGATATGAGCTCTATCGCCATCTATTTGTATTAAACGTATTGTCTTGCTCATTGTATGTAAAAACTCCTCTCAGTCAGATTTAACTACAGTTAATATTATTATACATGAAAAAAGACATCCATATATGGATGTCTAATATTTAAACAATAGTTTTGTACGAATTCATATAGATTAATAATCATTAGTATAAGGGATTTTTTGTATTAACTAAGATTATTAGATGCTATCTCGAATGCTTTTCTTGCTTCTTCATTGTGAAGATTAGCCGTTTCACCTGCTCCAACTCGCAACAATTCTTCCGCAAAACGAACATCTTTGTCTTGCCACTTTGCACCAGTTATATGCAGATACCAGTGACATAATTCATGCAAAAGAACTTTTTCAAAATATGACTCTTCAATTAAAATCAAAAATTCGGACCTAAAAATAATAGATTCTGTTCCTGCATGATATGCGCCCAAATATACTGTTTCCAAAGATTCATCTGGGTTAAACACAATATTTGGTCGATTTCTTATACCCCAGTGTTTTGAAATAAGATAATCCATTTTATTTCTTACTGTTGAAGGGGGAATTGAACAGTGACTTCTTAATTCATTAACTTCTTCTTGTGTAGCAAGCCTGATATTTTCGTCTTGGAAAAACTCTACATCAAATATACGTTCATGCACTCCTAAAGAACCGAATAATGAGATGGTTTCATAATACTCTGCATCATCATCTTCGTATTTCCCTTTACGAATTACAAACATAATTGTTTTCGTAAATTCATCATCATAAGTATAGTAGTCCCCAATAATTATTGTCTTCATTATTAATTCTCTTCAACTTGTAATAGGATAGTCCTTTTCTGGAATGTTTCCATTTATTTAACAATATTTTTCGATAAATTTTCCTGGTGTGTTTTCATCATACAAGATTCAAATCTGTTTGAATTATATTTCTTATGTACATATTGAACATACTTTTTGTTATCAGAAACTTGGCGCTCCCCAATCTTATTACATTTGGGACAACGCAATAGTGACTTATTAGATAAAGTTCGTTTCCTTTTTGTATGGTCCACAATTAATGTTTCTTTTAACATAAATAATCCCACCTTTTTTATTCTTCAATGCTTGCTTACATTCCCTAATTTGTATAAGTCTTTTTATTATACTTCATTTGACATCTGATTATAAATCATTCGAAAACTCAATAAAATACAGTGGATATTTTATAAATTAGGTATATTTCATATTTATTAAAAAGGAGCGGTTTTACATGGCTGTATTTTATGGAGTTGAATTAGTAGCGGAATCAGGAGAAACTTATAAACTATTGCAGTTCAAAGATACATTTCCTGCGATTTTTACTGAAGAAGCAGTAGAGGAAGGCACGGCAAAAATGGATGTAAAAGATGCAAAAGAATTATTGGTTTTTGTTGGTGGTCGAGAAAAAATAGAAAAGAAATTATTGAACGAGATTTTGGATTTTGGTATATTGAACGGATTGGATGACTCGCCAAATTGTATTCAAATTCGAAAACTAAATATTTTAGAGTGTTCTACAAAAGGTGATAAACGTTTTACAGCTTTATGTGCAAAAGTTTCAGTACACGATACATTTGATACAATTGAAAACCACTATCAAAAGTCTAAGGTTTTTCAGGGTGAAGATGGCATATATTACACTTGTAAAAAATGGGAAGATGCAAAAGGGAAAAAACCTGTTGCTTGCAAAATTGGTAATGTTGTACTGCCGATAGGATATTTATCTATGTTTTATGAATTACTTTGGTATAAATATCTAAAAAGTAATGAGTATTTAATAGATGTATTAGCAAAATATGATGATTATCATGATATGTTCAAAAGTAAAAAATCTATGGTATGCCAAGCAGATACCATTCGAGAATATATGAAGGATGAAAATGATGAATGGTATCAGGAAGAAGAGCGTGGGAAAGCCTTACTTAAGAAGTGTAAGCCACTTGTTCGTGCGTTACATACAGGAGAAGGAATGAGTGAATTGGATGGTATTCATATTGAAATAAGATAATAGATTACTTGCTATGGTATACAAAATACATGATACTCTGTTAAAGTAAAAAGGTGGGGGGCTTCCTGCCTTTTACTATTTTTATAGAATAATCGTTTTTCTTATTTGTTATAATAAGTGAGTATATATAAATAGGTATTCAATTTTGAATGAGTTAAAAAGGAGATTGATGAATGATGAAAAAGCAATTTACAATGGATGAGAATATGGATAGATTACTGGATGCACTACATAAAACAAAGGAAGAACATGGATTAGATTTTCAGGGTGTTGGTGAAACCATTGCTGTGTCTAACAATTTAACAGGAAAAAGTTTTCTTGTTGATGTCTGGGGACATGATGAGTTATCAGATGTTAAAGATGGTGCTCGATGCAAAGCGATTTATGAAGTATTTAGAGATGCTGTTGAAAATCCATATGGTGTGGTAATTCAGCCAGAAAAGTTATTGTATAAAGCGAGTCAACCAAAACGTATGGTGGATTGGGTAGTTAGTCAATTAAAAGATAATCAAAACAGGGATTTAATCGTAAAGAAATTAGAAACGATTGATGAGGATTTAGAATTAAACTGTTACAACTCTTTAATTGAAAAATTATCAGTTGATGAGTTAAATAAGGTTCTTGAGCGTTTAGAAGAGGAATGGACAGATGTTGCAGTTGTTATGGAAAACAAAGCCTATATTGTTGAAATTAAAACTGTAGATAATGAAAAAGATTTGGATATTTTATTAGCAGATGTATATAAAAATAGATATGGAGTATCAGACGAAGACTTTGAAAATAAGTTTGGTATTTAATATTACCCATCATGAAAAGACTACATAATAATGTAGTCTTTTTGCGTTTGTGCAGGAATTATTCATGTTTTGTTATTTCCTTTGCTTTTCCTATTCCATTTATATAATATAAATATATAAATGGAAAGGAGTCATTTTCTGTGGATAATACAATACTTGAACAAATAAAGAAAGAACTGATTCAAACACTTGAACATTTAACTTTAGAATCTTTGGATGAACATAAAAAATTAACGAATAAGTATTTTGATTTATTGGAAGGATTAAAAGTAGTAGAGGAGACGAAAAAGAATTTACTTGCCTTGTATCCTGTTAATTATGAAAAAGAAAAAATAGATATTCTAACAGAAAATAATCAGATTGCATCAAAAACAGAAGAATTTGTAAAAAAAGACAAAAATGTTTTTGAGATGGGAAAAGAATCTTCAAAGCATAAACTTCAAACTCAAGTAGAAGTCACTCAAACTAAAATGTATTTGTTTGAAAGGAAAATTAGGGGCGGTTATGTTCCTGAAATAAATGGTTTTGTTCCTGAGAAAGTAATCAGAGACTTAGGTTTAAAGCATCATGATTATGTATATGCAATTGAAGATGGTTTTGCTAATGGAGAGATGAAGAAATATCACTATTCTTTAGCAAAACGAGCAGAAAGGTTTTTAGATAATAATCGTGTACAAGTCAACTTCTGTCCCGTAGAAAAAGATGGAAACATGTTAGTCGTTCGGAAAAGCTTACAAGATGGAAGAAATATAAAATTCAATGAAGTTCCCTATACAATACTGCTTAGTGAAGATGATGTTATAGATTTTCATTTAAAAGAAGATATGATAATAGATATTGCGTATCCTGCTGATAGACCAGAAATAGCAAAAGTAGTTTGGTCATATGATACAAGGGACAATGAACCTGAGGTCGAATTAGTATTCAAAAATAAAAAATCTACATATAAAAAAGACGAAAAAATAGCTGATGAAAATTCAATTATTATAGATGAAGAATCTTTAAAAGGAAAAAGGATTCTAATTGTGGGAAATGAACCTAAGAAATCAATTTATAAAGAAAGTATTGAGGAAAGGGGAGGAGAATTCCTTTGGGCTGATGCCAGAAGTCATATTACGATATTAGAACCACTCGTAAACAAATCTGATATGGTGATATACTTGTTGAAAGTAAGTAAACATGTAGCGATGAAGCAGATAAAGGCATTATGCAAAGAAAGAGACATCCCGTTCCTTACAACATTTAGTACAGGTAAAACAACAATTGTGAAAATGGCAGAAGAAACAGATGTTTAATAAATGGATATAAGATAAAGCCATCTGTCATGAGATGGCTTTTTATGTATACATGGTCTAAATTACTTGCCATTTGTAAATATAATTTCTCCATTCCCTCCTTGGATAACTTCAAATCCTGCATCTTTTAGTAATTTATCAAACTCTGCATCACTCATCTTAGAAAACATACTTTCAATTCTTTTCTCCATATCTTTTATACTCTCCATCTATATCATCTCCTTTGGAATTATTATGTAGATTTTCATCTTGTAATTCTATATAATATATTATATATAGTCAACAAAAAAGGAAAAGGAGAGATATATGATGAATCTTACTGCAATAGATTGGGAAGAGGAATTGAGAGATAAGCTTCTTTTTCAGCTACATATTCACTATAAATTTGAGAAAATAGAATTAAGAAGAAAAGGTACAAGAGATTTGTTTTGTTTATTCTATGAAGAATGGGAGAAAGAAAACAAATCTGTCAAAATAACAGAAGGTATTAAGATGTTTATTATAGCGATTAGCCAAAAAATAGGATGGATAGAAGAGATAGATAATGAATTGGTCTTGAAAATAAAAAGGGATGAAAAATATGAAAAAAATAAGTAAAACTGTTCAAAGAAAACTGTATAAGATGTATGCAGAAGCAGTTGAGCATTTAAAGAAATAAAGTATATAGGGTACATATAAAATATAACACCATATTTTTAAAATAATATAATTTTATGTTATATTTTATATGCGGAATTTAAAAAATTATATATATAATGAAACAAAATAAAAAATGATAGGATGCTATATCATAGCGTCTTTTTTCATAATAATTGGTGGATTTCTAAATAAAACAGGTATGAAAGATTAATTGTTAAAAGGGAGATAGTAGAAATGTTCACAAAAGCACAGCAAAAAATGATTGAAAATGGCGTGAGAAACTTAGAGATTTTTGGATATGTAGGAAAAGTAACGAAAGAAAATATTTTAACGAATCATGTTTTCTCTATGTATTTTGAGAAAGAATTAAATAAGTGTTTCGGTGAAGGGTTCGATGAAGATATTCGTGGGTTACTTGAGATTATCAACAATAATAGGCAAGTTGCCATATAGAGAATACAAAGATAGATTAAAAGAGGTATAAAGAATAATAACAATATCAGGGGTTTCTATACTGAATCAAGAAGAATACAAAGTTTAGAAAAGATGATAAAGTATTTAGGGATGATTAAAGCTACTATCAAATTTGACCATAGGTTTGTAGATAGCCAGTATGAAAAAATGTCAGAAGCGTTGATAAATATTTCTTCTGTCCATAGTTATGATTTTCGAAGAGATAATAACATGCTTTGGATTGAAAATGCAAAAGATGATTGTTATGAAGTAATTAGTTACTTCACAGAGAAAGAATTGTCATATTTAAAGAAGTATTTTAATTGTGAAGAAATTAAATGAAATAAAAAAGACTTCTCATTTACGAGAAGTCTTTTTTATTTTTTATTTACTATAGTCAATATTAAATTTGGTTGTTATACTAAAAGTAGGTATTTAGTAAGGGGAGGATGAATAAAAATGTTTAAAATTTTCGATGAAAATAATAATAAATTATATGAGGTCGAAGATTTTCTTAATAAGAATATGCCTTATCAAATTGGTTTAGATGGAAAAATCTATAAAACAACGGATTATTTCGAATTGACAGAAGTCCCATACGCAAAATTATTACATGTTTCTGAACGAAAAGATGAGACAGGTACTTTAATAACGGAAGGAGATGTTTTGCAGTTTCCGTTTGCACGAGGTCTTGTAATCTACAAGGACTCAAGTTTTTGGATTAAGTGGTTAGATTGGAATCAAAGATGCTGTTTCCCTGCTTATGATTCGTTAGGAATGGAACCTATATTACATACAACGGAATTAAATTCTCTCATTATTGATAGTGTTTACTTGAAAGAAGAGCGTTCTGGTGAAAAATCTTTAAAACAGGCAAAAATTCATGTAAAAACACCTCATGAGTATGAATTATTAACTCTCTTACTAATCCGTATGTCCAGTCTAAAAGATTTTGAAACACGAACAGAAGACTCGCAATTATGGAGAGAAGAATCAAGTGATATCAGTATTACAGTTTATGCAAAACTAACAGAAAAAGAATTCTTTAGGATTTCACAGAATTATGATTGTGAATGGATTTAACACCTTAAGTTATCTTCATAACTTTCAAAAGGGAGGGGCATATATGCGTTCACGATTGAATTATTTAAACCACATATTTTATATAGGGTGTCACAATACAAAAGAGCAATTAACACTTTCAATTGCAAGTACACGTCCTGCATGTCCTGATAATGTTCGCTCTTTATTTCCCAAAGACGGTTCGATTACATTTTCAAAAGAGGAAGTAAATATTAAAGAAGAAGTGGATTTATTTATCACGAAATTAGAGCCATTCGTTAATCTTTCGTTTCAAGAATTTTGTGAGATAGAAAAAGTGGTGAAATTATATAGAAACCATCATATTCGAATCTATTTTCATATAGCTGAAGTAGCAGACAAGTATATATATTTTATGTTCGACAAAATGAACAAACAACATAAGCTAAAGGATATTTTCTTTCATTTTCGGGATGATGATAAGAACAAATTTGGTGGAAGAGGTGGCGTGGATAGATACTCTTTTGCGGTTTGGTTGAAAAAACAAGATGTGAATCTTGCTGAGTATTTTACGGAGAAATTGAAACATATAAAGGATGAATGAGATATGTATGCTTATTTTTTAGGAGTCGATGACCATTTTTGTTTGCAATCGTTTGAAAACAGGAAGAAAGCAGAAAGGTGGGTGAGTAAACAACTACAGTTATATGAGATTTGCTATAAAGGTATGGTATTTGAATACAAGATTCTAACGAATAAAGAATTTATAAAAGAAATGGATAGATTAAAAGAATTTGAAAAAAGTATTAATATAAATACTTTTTCTTGTAGAAGGTTAGGGAATCAATTAAGAAAAACTGTAGAAGAAGAAAGGATGAAAAGACAATGAGCTCAGTACAAACACATTATATTATGATTGGGGCTAATATCGGATATGACAAATATGATGAGGTTGAATGGGAGAAATATGAGAAATACCAAGATAAACATCCTTCAAAAATAAAATATATAAGTGATGGGTGTTCGGGCAAATATTTTGTTATAGGTAAAGTTTTAGATTATGACCCAGAAGGATTTGAGGGTTTTTCATTATTTGAATATAATGAGACGTTATACATTGAAGATAAAAGGCAAATCAAAGAGCATGTAAAAGAAAATTTTGGAATGGATGTAGAGCCAACATTACTTATTTTCACACATTGGCACTAAAAAGGAGTAGAGATTATGAAATTTATTCCAAAATATTTAGCAGTAGCCTTAGGGTGTTCCTTTCTTTTATTCGGATGTAGTTCATCGGATAATAAAGTAGAAAAAGAAGTAAAACACCAAGAAAAAGAATCTGTTACTAAGCAAGGAATAAAGCCAGTTGAGGAATTAATATATAAACAAGTGGACAGTAGAGATGATGGTTATAAAGATTACTATTATAGAGTCTACTATAATCATGCAAATAAATGTGTAACCGAACAGCATATGGTACAAGGAGCATATGGCCCGATAATGACATCTAACTACTTATTAGATGGTGAGACAAAGCAACCTATGTGTGGGAAATCCCTTGAAGAAGCAAAGGCACTATTTCAAGCAAAAGAAAAATAAATGATTTGAATGAAGGATGAGTAGGTATGAATAAATATGTTGTGGTTGTTTACCCGAAAGATGATGACTGGCAAATTATAGATGTAGAAGCTAATTCAAAATTACATGCATCAATTAAAGCAGTAAATGAAGTTATTGGGTACGAAGTGTATAAAGAAAACAATGTTATCTTTAAGTCAATTGAAGAATTAAATGATGTTGTAGGAAGTTTAGGAATTATGCGTGTAGGAGAGGTTCTCTTAAGAGGTTAATCTTTAAGTTTTTAGATTGCCATGATTTTGAAATTTTACAGTAGGGTGAAAGTTAAAGACCTATAAAAAGAGCCGTTAATTACTTTTTCATGTAAAAAAAGCCCATAAAATAAAGGTTTGTGCATGAAAAATATGGTATAATAGAAGGGTAACTAAATCGAATTGTAGGGTGGTATTGGTTCACTCTTTTCTACTTTTTGTAGGAAGGAGGTGAGCGAATATGGATGAAATCTTCTTAGCGATTATTAAGGGTGTGTCCAGTGGTGTATCAAGAGCTGTCACGGAACATATCCTAAAAAAGCCTTCAGATAAAGAAGAAACCACCCTGCACAAATCGGAGAGTCAGGATGGTTCGAAAAAAGAAACAAATAATTAAATTATGAACCAAGCCACTTTGCAAGTAATTTGGTTACAAGAGCGGGAGTGTTGGAGCACTCTCGCTTTATTAGTATACGTTGTTTGTTCGAAATTATGAGGCTCATAAAAAGAAGCCTCAAATACATTATAACATAAGAAATATAATTTCAAACATTTATTTAGATGTCTACGGCACAAAAAAAGAACCGTACTCTATAATATTAAATAATAGTGAATTACGAAACCATTTTCTAACCTTTCATATTTTCAGCCATCACCTAAAATCTTTTCTTAAGTATTATTATTTTTCTAAAATGCCATACAAACGATTTACTGAAACTTTTTCTGTACTCCATCTACCTTTTATTTCTTCTCTTATTGCTTCAACTATCTCTGCTTGTTTAATAAGCCATTCAACTTGTTCTTCGGTCAAATTAATGTAAGGAGGATATGAAACAGAACCCAATTCAAAATCTTTTTTAACTTCTTCCAACATAATAACCGCACCTTCCTTTAATTCTCAATATTTATCTTTTATACATAATTAATTTTAGCATCAAATAATTAATTTAGTTAAAAATAGTCTATTTAAATTGCTAAAGCCATTGTTAATTGCTTGACTAATATTTACTTTTTTATATTCGTTCTTTTATATTTGATAAACCACACTTCAATGAAAAAGGAATAAGAAAGCCTTCTTCCAGTTCATCTTCATCCATAAAACGTGTAAACTCTGTTTTGTCAAATGTAACATTCATTTTATGCCAAAATGGAACAGCATCTGGAATAGATTCACCCCAAATTTCGGTAATTCCTTCTTGTTTTTTTAAATGGCTAATAATTTCTGTGCCATGTCCAACTCTCTCTTTCAAACATTTAATGTATTGAATATATACAGAACCATCTGTTTCAAACTCTGCTTCTCCATATGCAATCGGCACATCATTCTTAAAATATAAAATTCTATTTTCCATATAAGTCAATGATTTCAAAATGTCCCCAGACGTTTTTTCCTGCATGACGTTTAAATCCTGTGTATAAGTTATCATGTTCTACATCTCCTCATAATTCATTGATTTTCAATACCTGTTTTATAAATATCTACTTATCATATGGGAGAGAAGATGCATTTATAATAAAATAAAAAGCCCTAAATATTTTTTTAGGACTTCTTGTCTAAATTTATTAATTGCAGAACGTCTTCGAGGATTCTTCTTATCTTCTTCTGTTGCTCTGAAGGCAATGATTTTACTTTGTTAAATGTATTTAATAGTTCTTTTTCTAATTCGGAGGTGTCATCTTTGCTTGTATATTTACTATCTGAAATACCCATTATATAGTCTGCTGAAATACCTGATAACTTCGATATTTTCTCTACTGTTTCCCTGGAAGGTTTTCTTTGCCCATTTTCATATAAAGAAATCATAGATTTATTTATATGAATAATTTCCGACAAACCTCTTTGACTTAAGTCTAATATATCAACTCTAATTTCCCTAATTCTATTTCCAATTTTATTAGTATTCATTAGGTACATACTCCTTTTACTGTTAATATTTAGCAACTAATATGTATAACGATTCTTTTTATATCCCTTTATAAGAAATAAACTTCAATATTCTTTACTAAGAATACCATAATAAAAAGGCCTGGATAGTATCCAAGCCTAAAAATAACTTCGTATTGTCTTTAATACTTTTTCTAAATCATGCTCTTGTAGTTTACCGATTTTAAACAATAGTTCTTTGTAATGCACCGTATTTATTTTTGAGCATCTGACTACAGATGGTTTATCTAAACCTGCTTCTTCCCATTCTTCAAGAACTACATCAAATTCATTTCTGGGTTCTTGACTTGTAACAGTAGCAACTAATCGGTCCAATTCAACGACTATATTATCATTGCTAATAATTACAACAGGTCTTTTCTTTCCATTTAACTCCAAAAACCAAACTTCGCCACGTTTATTCTTCATCATTTTCTCCCCAAAGCATTTTTTCTTTTTCTTTTTCTAATTCTTCTTTGGGTGGTCTATTATCAAAATATTTATCAAATAGACTACCTAATAACTTTATCCGCTCGCTATTATTC
Organism: Bacillus sp. NPDC094106; assembly: GCF_044764345.1. Lineage (NCBI taxonomy): Bacteria > Bacillati > Bacillota > Bacilli > Caryophanales > Bacillaceae > Bacillus > Bacillus sp. NPDC094106. Next base: position 58,121 of record NZ_JBIWHY010000006.1, read on the forward strand.
ATTTCTTCAATAGATTTCATAATTTCATCAGCAGTCTTTTTCATAATTTCACCTTCTCAAGGAATTGTTTTATAAATTATATCACATCCTTTTGTTTTAGAAGTGTAAAAAGATAAGATATAGACTTAACTAATTCCTTTTATATAATTCTTCAACGTGTCTGTTTATTTGTACCGTAACGTTCAAGTAATACACGTTCTGCATAAGCAGTAATATAATCTTCCTTTTCATACGATTTGAAGTCAACGGTTTGATTCGCCCATTCATTGTAAATAGGCTCAATAATGTTAACGAAACAGTCATAAAGGTCATCTGCTTCATATTTAATATTTCCTGCATCTCGTAAAGAAGTGGCAATTGCAGATACCTCACAAATTCTTGCTACTGCTTCTACTTCATACATTTTTTTAGTCATAATAAATCTCTCCTATTTATATCTCTTAATATAAGAACCAGTTTTTTAATACCAATATATTATAGTGAGTCTGTATCACTTGTATTCAGCACATTGAAAGGAATGAGTATATAAATAAAAGCCTAAGATAAATGAATAGAAGATAAAGTATAAAAAGTTCAAGGAGTGATGAAATGAATAATAAGTTATATACAGTGAAACAATCTATTTTTAAAAGATTATTCAAAATGGACAGGAATAAAAACCAAGAAAACCCAGTTTTATCAGGATTATTAGGGTTCTGTGTAGGAGATGCTTTGGGTGTTCCTGTTGAATTTCAATTAAGAGATGAAATAAACAAGATAACAACCATGACAGGCTATGGTACACACAATCAACCACCTGGCACCTGGTCAGATGATAGCTCTCTTACATTTTGTTTAGCAGAAAGCTTGATTCGTGGTTATGACTTGAATGATATCAAACAAAAAATGTGTGATTGGTATTATTATGGATATTGGAATGTAAATGATAAGTTGCCTTTTGATATTGGCCGAACAACCTTCAAGGCTCTTTCAAAGATAAAAGCAGGAATTAATTTATCTGAAGCAGGAGAGCAAAACGAAAAAGATAATGGGAATGGTTCTTTGATGAGAGTGTTACCGTTAGCTTATTACTTGAAGGAGAAAAAAACAAAAGATAAAATTCCGCTCATAGAAGAAGTATCTGGAATTACTCATGCCCATATACGTTCAAAGATTGCTTGCAGTATATATGTGGAGTTTGCTATACAACTATTAAATTATCATTCACCAATAATAGCATATGAAAAGATGAAAGAAGTCATTATCCCTTATTACAAAAACAAAGGGCATCAAGAAGAATTAAATCATTTTAAACGAATTTTAGAACATGATATTTCTACTTATCAGGAGCATGAGATAAAAAGCACAGGATATGTAGTAGATTCTTTAGAGGCTTGTTTATGGTCTTTTTTAACAACAACAACTTTTTCTGATGCTGTATTAAAGGCTGTAAATTTAGGAGAAGATACAGATACAATAGGAGCTTTAACAGGTGGCTTGGCAGGGATATATTACGGTGTAAATAGTATCCCTAAAAGGTGGGTTCGGACTATTAGCAGAAAATCGGATATATATGATTTATCTAATAGATTTTGTCAATCTTTGTTAAAAAATAAATGAGTTTTCAAAAGTGTAAAGAGCATAATGCTCTTTTTTAATTTATCTTAATTAATTTTTTAATGCAAAGTCCCAGAGAGTTGAATAACTCGACCAATTGAAATCTAAAATAAATGGAATATAGAAAATAGGTATTTTAAAAATTTATTTAACAGGGAGAGAATTAAAAATGGCTAAATATGAAGTTGTAGTAGAATTACAGGTAAAAGGATTAAGAAAAGAGAATGATGCTTATGGCTTAGTATCTTCTATGAATAATTGTGAGTTTTGCAATAAAAATGATGCATTTGATGGATTTTTACGTAACTTTTCTTATGATAAAAAAGAAAAAATAGGAACTTGTTTAGTTGAGTTTACAATCAATTCAAAAGAAGGTGGAGTTGATTCTGTTTTAGAAGAAATGACAAATTGTGAATATTGTCACAGCAATCATGAAATTACATTCGTCAAAAATAGTGTCAAAGAAATTCCTTACAGTTGTATTGATGAAATTTCAGAAGCATATCGAAAAGATTTCTATCAACCGCTTCAAGAACATCCAGGATATAAAACTATCTCAAAAGACCATGTGTTTGATGAAAATCAATCTGTTAAATGGAATCGAGAGGAAGTTGAGAGACAAAATGAGTTGTTAAAACAACGTAAAGAAGAATGGAAAGAAGAAAAAAGCAGATTAAATGCTAAGATGCAAAAGGATTGCATTCGAGTATTGAAAGAGGACTATAATCTAAATGACGCACAGGCTGATAAGCTATACTGGTATATATACCAAAGAGAACATTCATGTATGCATGACTTCTTTATTTATTTAGATGAGTTTGCTGAGGCTGTAAAAGAGATTATTGAATTAAGTTAAAAGGGGCGAAATTTCGCCTCTTTTTTCTTTTAAAGAATAAGCATCTGAATCGGATTCTATAATAGCAGTGAATATAAAAAACAGGTATTTCAATGAATCTAATCAAAAGGGAGAGAGTGTAATGAACGTAAACTCAAATGGATATTTAAACAAGGGTGTAGCATTTCAAGATGTTTTAAAGGCTATTAAAGAAAAATATGCTGAAGTTGTGAATGTTAGACGTTTTTCTTTTAAGCGAACAGGTGGTTTAATTAGCGTTAAGTATCAAGTGGAAGACCGAACATTTACTGGAGAAATGTACTTTAATGAAACCCATAATACGGATTTTGAACATACTAAAATAGATGGTCCACATTTATTTATTAGTATGAGAGGTTATGGAGCTCCAGATATCATTCATAGTATTGTGAAAGAATTTGGTGGTTGTTTCGCAGTACATGAACATAGGTTGCAAGATATCGTCAAGTATTAAGGTGAAAGATATAATAAATATTAATTAACATGAATCAATAAAAATAATATTTAACAGGATGGTGTAATAAATGAGTAAGTTATATTGGTATGCATACAGATTAAGGGGATGTGCCCCTGGTTGTCAGCCAAAAGGATTTGTGGATAGAAATGATGCCTATGGAAAATTTGGTTCCATTGCTTATGATAGACCATTAACAGAACAGGAAATAAGTGATTATGAACTGGATGAAATCACGGAAGGCAAACAAATGGGGATTCAATTAAATTGTTTGTTAAATAATGGCGATAAATCTATTTCAGAAGATGAAAAGGACGAATTTCTGAGTAAGCTTGGAGATTTGTTAGGTGCTTATGGATGGGATGTTAATGAAGACTTTATATGTGAGTTAGTGGAGTTAGAAGATTAAAGGTATTTAAATAAAAGGCTCCGTTATAAGAGATTGTTGGTTTTTCTATAAATCTCAAATTTGATATTAAATTTATATGTAGTAGACAAAATTTGCGAATTAGGAAAGGTGAAAAAATGAAAGTAAGTATAGGCTGTTCTGTTAAAGAATACTTTGTGGGCAAAGGAGATACGGTTATTGCTTCTTGGGCTGTTGAACAATTTGGTTTTAAAGAGGGGAATAAGTATGTAGTAAAGGACATTAGTCCGACGAAGAATTTAATAATAGAAAATGAAAATGGAGAAACGAACGAGTATGACACTGTATATTTCTCGCCGTGTTTTTAATACCGTTGACGAATAAATAGTGTGATAACCCAACATAAATAGAGTTGGGTTATTTTTTTATCAAATATCAACATTTTACTTTAACCGAGCCAAATAAAAAAGCTCGCTATCAATTATTGAGCTTTTTTTACATAGCCATATTTGATTCGCTATCTGTACTTAGATGAAAAGAAATTTCTCCTTTTGCTACTTTATCTAAGTGCCACCACCATTCCGATGAAGGTTCAGTAGATAAAGAAAAATCATAAACCTCCCTGATATGTTCTGACATTTTCTTTGCATTTTGAATTAAAAGCATATCGTAACTATACAATTGAATTCTTTCTTCATTTGTAAGTTCATGAATGATTTTTTTCAATGCACTTCTTGTGTGTAGCATGTTTAAGGATTCAAAAGGACTTACTTCAAAATCACTTACATCTAATCCGTAATTCTTAATTAATATGCTATTACTCACTTTTTAATACCTCCTTTGCTTTCCCTAAACATTCGTAGCCTTTTTCTTTTAATAGATAGTCATTATTTTCTCCACTTTATCATGATTCCCTCCTTTTTTATGATTCTTTTTATTCTATGGCAAAAGACGTTTATAGATGATTGAGAAGAATGCTTTATTGAATAGGTTTCTTGTTTTTTTCCTATGTTTTGTAACTCTTAATAATCAATTTATAGAGTGCATATAATAATTGAATTTATAAAACAGGTATTGAAATCAATTCAATTATTGGAGGGTCTAAAATGACATATAAACAAATAGAACTATTGAATCAATTAAACAATATATTATTGGCTTTAAATGAAGAGTGTCTGAATGATAATGAATTTAACAATCTACTTGCTGAAATGAATGGATTTAATTATTCAATAGACGAGTTAGTTTTGATAATTAAGCACTGCATTGAATCAAAAGGAAACCTTGCTAAATAGTAGCGGGGTTTTTTATTTTGTTGAAGATTGAAATAAATAGACATTTAGATACATATAATAAGCGAAACTATAAAACAGGTATTTAAAACAAATTCATTAATAGGAGGCTCATAAACATGGGTGTAACTACAACAGGTTTATTAAAAGAAAAAGAAAGTACAGCAAATGAATATGTGATTTACATGAATCAAGGGGTTTCTATAAAGGCAAATTCAGAAAAAGAGGCAATAGAAAAAGCGAAAACGGAATTTTTGAGAATGCTTCAAGGAACTGATACGGATTTTATGGAAATTGATGAAGTTAATTAAAAAATCAAAGTAAAGATTTGTTATAAACTCATTTTATTTTAAATAAATATAACAATATATTGGAGGAAAAGAAAATGACAACAGTTAAAAATACAATGGCAATCAATACAACAAAAGGTGAAATCTCAGCAATTGCAGTGAATGACGATGCGTATCCATCTATTAAAATCATGATTAATGGAGAGCTTGTTACCGTAGTTGAATTAGATTCAGATAACGATAATTTTAGAGTCCACAACTATCAAGGGAATGAAGACGAACCTATTGCAAGTTATGACTATAACCTAAAAAGTATCTTTGATTATCAAATTGTACAAGAGGAAATTGAGCGTATTCGTAGCTTAGAAGATGATGGTCGAGATATTGAAATGGATATTTATATTCTAAATCAAGGTCTATCTAAAGTTAATGAAATTATAAATGGTCAAAAGGAATCGGTTGTTATCAGTACAGATATGTGGGATGAATGTCATACTTCATTAGATAAAATTTTAGAATTTTTTAATCTAAGAGTTGTAGACGACTCAACATATTTTGATAATAAGCAGTTTTTAGTTGTGAAAAAATAAGGGTTTTAAAAGAGCGTATGGTTTATCCTTACGTTCTTTTTATTGAATATAGTTAAAAATATATTTATTATATATAAGTATAAGAAAATGAAGAGACTCACAGAAAAGGAACTGGTGATATTTATGGAAATCAATATGGAAAAACTCATGGCTGATGAATTTAAAAATGGAAACAAACTGTTATCCCTGCATCATTACGCTAAAGATGGGGATGAGGTAAAGTTAGAAATTAAAAAGGAGTGGTTACCTTACTTACATGACGAAGTAGACCTATTATCTCCTGAAAGCTTCCATGAACGACATCTTGTATATATGTATGTTCAAGAATTAATAGAGATGCTACCGAAGTTAAAAGAAGAAGGAGCGATGGAAAAACAATTGTTAATCGTTATAGAAACGCTTCTGTTAGCTTTAGACTATCTTACTCACGAACGTTTTGCTTATGCACCATTTACAAACGAGCATAGGGAAGAAATAAATAGCATTATAAAAGAATGTTTTGAACAAGAAAAGACAGCTACTTTTTCTAACGATGCAAATCGCCCTTCTTTATTGAAATCTAAAATAATTGAAGGAAAAGAGAAAGTTTACTGTTTAGATGAAAGAGAAGAAAAGAGAAGGTTGTATATGGCTGTGGTTTATACAAAACCTAAGGATTTACAAGACCGATTCAAACAAATTGCATTTTGGTTGGGTAATGTTAACCTTAAGCCAAATTCGGATAGGGTTACTTATCAAGAATCTATAGAAGGTAAAACCAATCATGATTTACATGTTGATTTATTGTTCTACCTCAATATGGTAAAACAAACGTTATCCTGGTTCATACACTCTTATTCATGGAGAAATAATGAATTAGCAGGATTTGATGAGATTGACATTATATCTAAATTAGGATTGAGATTTAGTTAATTGTATTTAAATACTATCAATATAGCGGAATAAGATAAATTGAATGGGAGAAGGTGTATAGTTTTTATACGCCTCTTTTTATTGACTGTAGTTAATAAAAAAGATATGATTTAATAAAAGATTAAATTTGAACTTCAGAGGTTTTAACACGTTTATATAGAAAGAAAGATTAAATACTTTATAGGGAGATATATTACATGGCCAAAAATAAATTTTACGCAGTTAAAAAGGGATTTGATAAACAAAAGAATGAAGTTGTTACAGATGTGATTTTAACTTCATGGGATGAAACAGCATCGTTGGTTCAAGGTGTTAATAAAAAATTACATGGTATTGCTTCTGAGTACAAAGGATTTCCTACAAGAGAAGAAGCAGAAGCCTTTCTTCAAGAAGATGAACCATACATACGAAAAAGTGATGATTCTTATCCGAAAGATGCTCTTCATTGTTATGTTGATGGTAGTTACAGTAAAGAAATCGAGAATTACTCATATGGATTGATTTGTGTAGAAGGTGAAAAAACAGTCGTTCATGTTGACAATGGCGTGGGAAGTAATAAAGATGAAATTGCTATGCAACAAATAGGTGGAGAATTACTTGGTACAATGAAGGCTCTTTTAGTAGCGAAAAAGAAAAAGGCTAAAAAGTTGGTCATCTTCTTTGATTATGAAGGTGTTGCTCTTCATGCTACTGGATATTGGAAAAGGGATAATAAATTTTCGGAGACCTATTATCAATGGATGCAAAAATTCTTTGCTGAAAATCCTGATATAGAGGTGACATTCTGTAAAGTAGATGCACATACTGGTGATGATTTTAATGAATTAGCAGATGGATTTGCTAAATTGGCGTTAAATATTAAACCTGATAGTAACTTCTATAAGTTAGTTAAAAAATATGGAATTTCGAAAGTTCTATAAATACATGTGAATCACTTAATAAAGGAGCGGTTTTCTAATGACTAAAGAAATTATGCAAATATGGAAAGATGAAATCAAAAAAGCTGAAGGGTATCCTCTATTAAAAAAAGCCATTCAAATTGCATATGAGGCTCATAAAGAACAAATGGATAAAGGAGGAAACCCATACATTTTACACCCTCTGCATGTGATGAATCAATTAGAAACGATTGATGAGAAGATTGTAGGTGTTTTACATGATACAAAAGAGGATGCAGGACTAACAGATGAATTTTTCCGTTCAGAAGGGTTCCCAGAAAGAATTATTCAAGGAATTGATTCTGTTACTCGTAGACCTGGTGAAACATATATGGAATTCATTAAACGCTCTTCAGAAGATGAACTTGGGCGTAAGGTGAAGAAAGAAGATATTTTGCACAATATGGATTTGTCTCGTATCTCTGTTATCACTGAAAAGCATATAAGCCTACAGAAGCGATACAAAAAGGGATTAGATTTCCTGAATCAAGCAGAGGGGGTGAAGTAGGGATGAAAAGACAAGAGGTTCTAATGGAAATGGTAAATCGTTATGATTCGTTATCGGATATTGAAAGGAAGTATTTAAATCATGCAGTAAATATTTACAGACCTCTTTTAAAAATCGAAAACGCTCAAAATACAAATGAATTGTTAGAGGATGAGTATTACAATTTACGTTCCTTAAATATTAAATTAGTAGAGAGCTATTTATTAAAAGAACTTCTTTGGAAATTTCTCAAACGAAAAGGGCTTTCAAAATCTATGTTATCTATGGAAGAACTATATTCGATGCTATATCAAGAATATGATGATGTGAAAGACTTGAAAAATGACAAGATTGAAGCTATTGAAGGAATTAAAAACTTGCTACAAGAGTTAGAAGAGCAAAAGAATAGAAATAATGAATCTAACGAAGAAAGCTGTGAAGAGAAATGTTAGTAGATTTAAAGGTATTAAAAAAGCGTCGGAATAAAATGAGAATTGGTAAGGGTATGTATTTAGCGAAATCAGGATTTGAATTTAATTTTCACTTTTTATTAGAAATTTGTGGTGTTCAAGTTATTGATAAGTATGAACCGATTGTAGATACAGAAGAACGGTATGTTAGTTGTAATGGTGTTTGCGATAACCCTCAACAAATTTTAGATTATATTCCTGAATTAGAAACGTCAAAAGAAAAATATGTAGTTGCTTTGACAAGGGTAAGAAAAGTGGACCAGTCTAAATGGGGTGGTTGGAGATGGTGTAAATGGGGAAAATACATCGGTACACAAACATCGACTGCCAATTATTTATATGATGAGGAACATATTGACGAAATATATTGCTATAGGATTTTTAAGGTGAAATAATCCTGGCGGAATAAGATAATTTAGAAAATAGCTTATCTAATGTAATTGTTACCATAATAGTGGCGGTTTCTATAAAATATTTTCTTTTACGAGGTTCATACTTATGCTTCCTACGTAGGTGCAGTGTGGGCTATTTATTTAAGATTCTCTTCTTGGATGTAGAAGACTATTCATGCTTACCGTGACATAGATAGGTATCTGATGGCACTCCTATAATAAGAATACACTAAAAAGGAGATAAATTATTTTTATCCCCTTTTTGTGTTTTGAATATGGCCTTACCAAACATCAGCGTGAGAATAATAAGTAACAGGCAATAAATCAGTTCCTTTTGTACCTGCAACAGCAAAGGTATTTTCTTGATTATGATTCATGAATGATTCTTGCTTGGGAGCAGGGAAGTCAGCGTGGGATGCTTGTTGTTTTCCTGGTAAAGAATTCATGCCAAACGACAAAACACCTACAGATACAATACCTAATAACACAATTTTAATTTTCTTCATTATTTTAACGCTCCTTTTTTATCCAATTCTTTTTTCGCCTCATGTGCTTTGTAAAAATAATGAGAAGCTTTTAGATGGTTATCAACGCTATAATACTTTACGGCTAACATTTCACTATATTCTTGTACATACTCCCACAGACTTTCTTTTTCAAAATAAGCTAATCCTGACTTTATTACTTCTTCTGTTTCTTCAATAGATGTTCCTGTATTTAATTCTCTTAATACAGCAAAATGCCATTTATATTCTTCATTCCCTAATCCATTGCAAATTAAGGTACCTTTTTCAATTAGTTCTTCAGCTATATTTCCTTCTTTTAGTTTGTAATATTCTCTTGCTTGTAAAAAAATAGCTTTAAAATGATTCGGTATCTTCTCCGACACTTCTGATAAATGACGAATAGCTAACTCTGATAAGTTTTGACTGGCATATAGCCAACCTAAATTATTACGAATCCGAAGAACCAACATGTCCTTATTTGCTTTTTGTAAAATATTTATGGCTGTATTATAGCTTTCTTCTGCTTGTTCAAATTGCTTTAAATGAACGCAAGAGGAGGCAAATGCATTTTCGCAAGATGCAATATTTAATTCATTCCCACTATGTTCTTCATAAATCTCTTTAGCTTTCCACGCGTTTTGTATGGCTAAAATGGACTGATTATTATGATGATAGAGTACAGAGATTCGATAATGGAATTCAGCTTTTTCTAATTTATCTGGTATATCTTTCAATCGTTTGTATGCCTCATCAAAATGTTTTTGAGCTTCTGGTACATTGAACAAGAATGTAGAATGAATCGCTTTAAATAAATGATAATAATAAGACAATAAATTATCTGAAGGAATTTCAAATTCATCAATTTTACTGAATGAATCCTTTGAAATATTGATACCATTTGTCAAAACCGCATGTCTAAATTCAAGTAAATGATAATAGAAAAGCAAATCAGCATTTGAATCAATATTTTTCATGCTGTTTTCTACTTCATTTTTTAATTTCGTAGCTAAATCCATATTTTGTTTCCTTATTTCTCTATACCATTCATCTAAGAGTTTTATTAGACTCTCATTGCTTAAAACCCCTGTATGCATAGAATCCCCTCTTCCTAAATATTGTAATTCAATCATAGCAACAAATAAAAGAGTGGTAAACTGAATGTTCTGGAAAATAATTTTCTCAACAAATATCTGACAATTAACACATACTAAAAAGGAGCAGATAATTATCTGTTCCTAATCTCAAGTTAGCTATTTAACAAGAAAAATCCAAAACTTAAAGTCAAACAACGTAAATTTTGGTAATAAATCTTTGAAATATAGAGATAATACAAGTGAAATAGTCAATATCACAAAAATCAAAATATGCCATTTGAATAAACTAAAACTATATCTCCATGAGGCTGTTATGTCTTCTTGTATAAAATCTATAAAGGTTTTTTTTGCAACAATTTGCAAAACTAAGCAACCCAATAAGAACGTAAGAAAAGTGACTTCTGTAAATAAGCACAAAAACACTTCATTTCCATTGATTAAAAATAGATTTAATATGATTATAGGTGGAACAAATGCTTTTGTAATTCTATTCATTACCTTTAACTCATTATTTAAAGAATGATGCCCCCATCTAACCTGTCTATCCATTTGAAAAATTTGATAGCTCATATTAATACTTATGAATAGACCGATTGAAAGTAAAATATATACATTCATTTGTATCCCTCCTTTACATCAAAATAAATTGAATTACCTGCCCCTCTAATGCCAACCATCCAAGCACTGCCCCTAAAACTATCGAAACACTTCCTTTTATGAGATAAGTTTTTTCCGAGGGATGCTGTATATCTTCCAGATTTCTTGTTAGTGCATAAAAAGTATATAGACCACAAAGCAATGAGACTGTAGTAAAAATAATCTTTACCATATAAAAACACTCCTTTTTCTTTCTTTTTTATCAATATAGTTCTTTCTTTTTATATGTATTCAATCATCTATGTCTATTTGTTTTTAGATATATTCAATCTACAATTCTTAAAAAAGCATCTTTATAACTATTACTATTCATTAAAACCAACGATTTATAAAAAATAAAAAGAAGCAGATAAATATCTGCTTCTAAATTAGCTGAGTAGGAATGCCCAAAATTTATCAAGTTGTTTGAAAAAACATAATGCGTCTGGCTTATGCTGAATTGAAAAAAGTATAAATAACATACCGCCATAGAGAGAATGCAATATAAATTTAAAGCTATCAAAAAATTCTTGTTCGCTGTCTTGAATATAAGGGAATTTCATCACCAGTTTTTGACTAAGTATTCCAAAAAGAATCATCAATACAAAAATTATAGGAATTGCAGTGATTGGATAAAACATCATGATTATAAATAAAGGAATTAAGCATATATATGTTATTTGTTTTTTTATAATAAAGATTGCAACTCCAGGGATTAAAAATGCAGGTATCATCTCAAATAGAACATTGAAAAAAATAAGCAAGACAAGTATAAAACAAATCTGTTTAAAATTTAATGTGCAAAAAGCCGACAAAACACTAAGCGAAGTAAAGAAAAGCATTTTTCGTTGTTTTGAACATTCCAAGTTTGTAATCAGCTCCATTTTATTTGTGATTGGATTTGGTTGAAAATCAATATTCTCTACCATATCTGCTTTAATTACGAATGAACAAATTAGAAAAATAGTTGATAATATCAATAAAATAGTAAAACTATTCATTACTTAAAACACCTCCTGTTAATAATGGAATTAAATAAAAATCTCATTTAAAAACACTCCTTTTTCTTTCTTTTTATCAATATAGTTCTCTCTTTTCATATCTATTCAATTATTTATATCTACTTGTTTTTAGATGTTCTGTTGATTGCATATAATGTCTGGAAGATAAAAAACAGGTATTTAATTGAATTAATTTTAGGAGGATATATAAATGAGTGTATTAATTAATATGTTGAGAAGAATGGTAGATAAGCATGATGAAAAGCATGGGCTAAGAAAAAGAGAAGTATTTGAATGTACGGGATTGGAAAGACGGAATGAAAGAAGAAGAGAGGCATTTCGCATTCCTTTAGAGGAAAGCCAATGTCCAGTCTTTCAAGATAATCGTTGCTGTGGCTCTTGTGATTTATCGCCTACTTGTGACTTCGCTACACATTGTCAATGTTTTGGGTATGAAAAGGGTGCTTTAGGTGGTACTGCGGAAGGATATTATATGAGAGATAATGATTTCTCTAAGTTTGGTCGAATTAAGAATGGAGAATTTGATTGGGACTTCTTTAAAATGAATAAAGCTAAATTCTCTTTAAAAGAGAAACCATTCGTTATTAGGGAAGTGGATGGAGAAAAGAAAGTATGTAAATATGTAAATTGGAATGAGGAAGAAAGAGCTTTTGTTTTACAGGTTTTAGGTAAGGATGAGATAATAGAGAAAGAATTAATTGTAGATGTGAAAGAACTCGAATATCCAATTAGCTATGAGACATTCGAATTTGCTAAGTATAAAATGGAGAACTTACATTATTAATAACAAAATAGAGAGTATACAGGATTATTCTGTATACTCTTTATATTTTTGAAAGGATGAAATAAAATGAAGCAAATTCCGAAAGAAGATGAGTTATTTACTGATTATGCATCAGCAATTTCTTTTCGATTAAACTTGATTGAAGCAAGAATTAAAACTGACAATCGTTTGAATTTTACAAATAACAATATAAAATCTGAAAAGTTTTTTGCAGGTTTGTTTAATTTGATTTACGGCTACAAGCTAAAGAATTTAAATAAGAAAATAAGAAATGCCCCTGGGATTGATTTGGGGGATAAAGAAAACAAAGTGTGCTATCAAGTAACTTCAACAAATGACAGGAAGAAAATTATTGAATCAGTAAAAAAATTCATATCATATGAATGGGAAAAAGACTATGATACACTAAATGTTTTTATCATTGGTACAAAGAAAAAATATCATGAATTTCAGGAATTCAATTTTGAATTTAATATAATTGATATACCAGAGATTAGAGAAGAAATAGATGAATTATCAATTGAAAGACAAGCGGAGATTTATAATTATGTAAAACTATATATTCCATTGCCAGATATAGATGATTTGTATCAAACGGTGAAATTAAAAAAGGGGAAATATTCAAAATTTTTAAAGGCATATTCCAGACCAGAATATAAGAAAACGGATAAGAAAACAATTAATCAGTTAGCTGAAGAATTAAGTGAATTTGATATTAGCACAAGAAGACTTATTTGTTCTATAATGAAGAAAACTATTAAAGTCGATGATGGTCTTTTCTTTAGATTATATGATGTGTCCAAAAATTTAAAGTGGACTTATGATGAATTAGTGAATGAACTAAATGGATTGAGAGATGAAAAATGGATTGAATCAGCATACGTGGAGGGTGAGATGGAAAAACTATTTGAAGTGTCGGATTCCGTATATTATGAAAGAGGTCTTATTTGCCTTTCTTACTATCGAAATGACGCTGAATGGTTAAGTTGTATACATACTTTTCTTAGGGATGAAAGTAAAAAGAAAAAACAGGAAAGTTTTGACGAACTTTTAAAAAGATTGATTTTGATGTTAGATTTTAGTGTGCTGAAATAAATGCAGGTGTAAAGGAGACTTATGAGTTTCCTTTTTTGTTTTTCTGGATAAAAATATAAGTATGGTAAAATGAAGATATATTAGTGAACGGAGTGATTAAAAAATGCCTATATTCAAGAGAACAGAAATTGCAGATGAAATCAAAAAGAAACTATCTATAATTCCGATAGAAATCAAATTCGATACAAAGAAAAATACTGTCACAGAAAATGTTAGAGCGGAAACATTTTTTTGTGGTTTACTTAATTTAATTTATGATTTGGAACTGATGAATTTAAATCATATAACTTTAAATACACCTGCAATTGATTTAGGAGACAGGAAAGTAGGGATTAGCTATCAAATCACTTCAACAAATACAAGAACGAAAATATTGGATTGTGTGGAGAAATTTAAAAGGCACAATTTAGATAAAGAGTACAATGTATTAAATGTACTCATCATTGGTGAAAAAAAGAAATACGAGCCTTTTCCCAATTATGATTCTTTTCGTTTACAAACAATAGATATTTATGATATTCAATCCATTATTGAATCATTATCTATAGAGAAACAAGAAGAAATTCTTCAGTTTATAAATAAAGAATTGATAATAGAAGATTATTCTCGTGAAGTTATGTTTAAAAAAGGACAGGATTATCAAGGATTTACAAATAGTTTACCGATGAATTCATTAGGGGATTATACAGAGAAATTAATTTCATGTATAGATGAATTTGGAGAAATGCTAAACCAATTCAATCCGAGAACAAGGGAGCTCATATATGCCATTTTATTGAATGCTACAATGGTTTCAAATAGGATTCATAAGTGGGACATTACTTTTTATTACAATGAAATACAGAACATTTTAGGATGGGATGACGAGCTTTTACTTACAAAATTAGACGTTTTACGAAGATATGATTTAATAAAGTTTCATATCATTGATAGTTCGTCTGAAATTTTAAGAAATAAATATGAAATGTACAAGTCAGGGATAAGGAACAATAAATATACAAAAGAATTATATGGTGAATTTATGGTTATTATGAGGGTTGACCATTTTGAACTTTTGGGAGAGGGCTTCTTACCTTCCATCGTAAGCTATCTAAAAAAGAAATCTAATAGAAAAGAAGACTATAAGCGACTGATTAGGAAATTGATTTTGGATTTAGACTTTACTGTTTTGAATTAAATAGTTGATAAAAGCATGTTATAAAACATGCTTTTTTTATTTGAACATGTTAACATTAACTATAGTCAATAAAAGAAGGTGTTAAAGTGATAAAGATTTTTTTTGATAAGAAAGAATACGAAGGAGCAGGGCGTATAGAACCTGTTTTATCAAGAACAATGGTGTTTAGATTTATTGAACCTAAGATAAATGATATAATACTGAAATTTTTTACATACGTCTCCGAAGAGTGGGGATTTCTTGAGAGCAGAGAAAAAAGGCATCCCGAATATACTATTAAATTCATTCAAGAATGTTATCTAAGGATGATGCCCTGGTTTTTAGATGAAGAGAGATTAGAATCCTTCATCGTAAAATATGAGGATGATTTTTATGTTTTATTGGCACAGTACATGATTTACCATTACAACCATCGTGAATTGGATTTTTTAACAGAAGAACAGCAAGTTTTTTTCATAGATATCGTACATAAGTTGAAGATGCATGAAGGTTTAAAGTTATCTTCATAACCTTGTTTATAAAGAAGATATAGGCAATATAAAAAGGGGGAAGTATACAATGAAGATGCTATATCTACTAATGAAAGAAATTATGATTGGAATAGAAGACTTTATTACTGAACGCTATTTAGTTTCATTCTATATTATGGGTTTTCTTTTATCTTATTCATGTGCATTCGTATTATTATCCATCGGATGGTGTGTATATGAATGGGTTATATTCGGACATTTAAACTAAAATCAAGAAGATACAGTTATCGCATTAAAATGGTCCTTCTTATTGATGTTACCGATTGCTGATTTATATTTAAGGAACTTGAACAAGAAATTGAAGAATATGTAAAAAATATTTTGTATAAATGGATATCCATTGAGATTAATAAATCATTGATTCAATTGATAATGCACACTTAACAAAGTATAATAAATATATGGTAGATAGCCACAGATTTTCCCAGGTGGTTCGTGGGTAAACTCCTTTGTTTGACATTACTCGTCTAATGTGCGAGCTTGCTATCATTGATTTTTTAAGCTAAAGTCTTGTTTCTCAAGAAGTATAATAGAACTCTTATATAAAAAGAAGCTATTGTAAATAACAGCTTCTTTTTTTGTTATAAATTTTTATAAAAACGTTCCATGTTCAAATCGCCTAAGATGAAACTGTTGAAAACAATCTCCAATGCTTTATCATTTGTACCTAATCTTTCAACCTCGAATCTAATCAAAGCGTCTTTTTTGACCAACTTCTTCATTTTTTCTGCATCAAATAATACCCCATCAAATCCACTTAATGTTTCATCGACATAATTAGCATCATAAAGTTCATCTCGTTTTGCAAAGCGATGAGCGTATTCTAATTTCTTATGAAATAGCTCAATATCTGCAATCAATCCTTCAATTACTACATTCCCTTGACTTTCTTTTCTTAATTTTTGTAATTGTTCCAATGTAAACATATAATTCTCTCCTTTAGATTCAATTTGTTAAAAATCCCATTTCTCTTAAAAACCTTATATTATAGTTCCTTTTAAAGAGGTTCATAATTATTTTATTTAGACATTTTATAAACATAATGATAATATTAAAATTAACTATAGTCAACAAAATAGAGAGGTGTTTTTGTGCTTTCAGAACAATTAAATAAATGCTATGAAGAAAATGAAGTGCTTCGAGATGAGTATCCACCGAACTTACTTATACCAATGTTAGAAGTGTATATTCAAAAAGAAATATATAGAGGATATAACAAGATTTGTCCAATTCGGTTTTCTAAATCAACGGGATTACCAGAAAAAGAATGTATTCGATTATTTTTAGGTTTATCAGATAATGAGGGATTGATTGACTTAAGGTTTCACGCACTTTGTCCCAATTGCAATAAAAAACAGCCTATAAATTTAGATTCAGATGAAGAGTTTAAAGAATCCCTACTTTGCAGGGATTGTATGAGAAAAATGAAGTTTAGTGAAGAAGATATTAAATGTATTTTTAACTTAAATGAAGAGTTATTTTTACATGAATCCAGTCAATTAAAGAATAAAGGGGAGATAAATTAATATGGTGATGTTAAAACAAGGAGAAAAGAAAATTATTACAGATTTTAAATATGTTAAATTTGGATATCAAGGGAGTATTGAGTGTGATGTAATTGAGGTTTATTCGGGAGTGGGTGCAAGATTCTTAAAAGAGATTAATGGTAATCTACAGGAAATCATGTTTATAGCTGGGAATGCAGATAAAGTTGAATTAGTGTCTATGCATAGAGGGGAAGAAATCGAATACGAACATTATTACATTCGAGTAGACTCTGTAAACATCTATGCGAAACTAATAGATGATACGGTAAGAGAAAGCTCCTTAAATGTTGGAGATAGAGTATTTCTTACAGATAAAAGTGATTTAGCATTTAACCTTATGATAGGTTTTGCTGAAAATCATCCGGATTTACCTAAGGTACTTCCTGATATTCAAAGAGACTTCGAATATGAAGTTACTGAGATTGTTAATGAGGATATTGTACTGGTTCAAAAAGGTGAAGAGAAAAAATATATGACTCGTAATAAAGTCACAACATTAGATGAAATAAAAGCAAATGCAAAGTTATTTAAAGAAAGACATAAATGATAGGAGAGAAGAAGAATATGTTTAATAAAAGAAATAAGAATGATATATCTTATGCTATGAAATATATAGAGGAAAGAGAAGCAAGAAAACGATTAGAAAGAGAAAAAGAAGAGCTTCAAAAAGAATTAGAACTACATAAAAATGATGCACTTGTTCAAAATGGATTTTATAAGATAAGTGAAGGGTGGACGCTGTTAGAAGGGTATATATGTGATGATGAAATCAAGGAAATAGAAATAATAGCAAGAATGAGGAGTTTTGATGCAGAAGAATGTTTTGCAGGGATTATATATGAAGTATCCGTATGGACTATCAATAATTCAAATGAAAAACATGAAGTATTTAGATTACCTGTTCATAAAATATATGATGGTTGCATTATTAGTCAATATGCTGTTAAAAAGAGATTAGCTTTTGTTGAGATGACATATGCTGTTGCAGAATTTATAAAGAAAAGGATAGAGGTAGAATATATGAGACGAAGGAAGTCAATTATCATTTCGATATCAGAAGAAAAAATTGATGACTTATTAAAAAGTAAATCAGATATTACAGTTAATAGATGAAGTGAATATGCTATTATCTCATACTTATAATCAACTCACTCCTATCGTTAGTAAAAAATAGATATGTAAAAGTATGATAGACCTCTGACGAAACTAAGTAGTTCAGTTTTGAGGTAGAAAAATAAAAATAACACTGCAATTTTTAGTCCAATTCGCATTAGAAATAACATAATAGAAATTTATGATAAAATTTCATTAAATATTGAAAAAAGAGAGTTTCACAAATAATATATTATGTTCACAAAGGATAAAAAGGAGAATTCAAATGAAGGCAACGAATTTATTTAAAGAATTAGGATATATACAAAATAGAAATGATGATGATTACATTATTTATTCTAAAACATTAAAAAATGATATTAAAAAAGAAGTTTTGTTTAGCTACCAATTACAAAATTTCAAAGTTTATTATGAAGATGTCATACATTCAGAACAGTATCCAAGTGTTGATATGAGATTATTCAATGCTATACAACACCAATTATTAGAACTTAGGTGGATAATGTAAAGAAATTCAAAATATTATTCTCCATCTTAATAGAAGGAAAAAAGGAAATGAAAAAGACTGTAGAAGTAGATAAACAACATTGGATTAAGTTTGAACAGTTTCTAAAAGATGAGCAGATAATGGTAATGGATTGCTTAGAACTAAATAATATGTATCAAAGTAAAATGTGGGAAGTAGTTGTTAACGAGAGGCAATTAAAAGAATTAGAACAACTTAATTATATTTATAGTATCGAGGATACCCCCAGGATATCAATTACATAATAGAATATAAATAAATGCTATAAAGTACATGCAATATTCAGGTCTGAACACTTTAGTTATGATAATATAAAATTATATTAAGGGAGTGTTTTGCATGAACATGAAGAATATAAATATTGAAAGAGAAAAAGATGATTCATATTCAGTCACTTGGGAAACAGAAACAGAAAGATTTTCAATGAGTTTGGATAAAGATTTAAATCCCAAAGTTATGTGTCAAAAAATAATAGGAAAAATGCACTTAGCATCTTTTTCGCATAGCTTAATTGAGCATTATCATCCTGGATTAGCTAAAGTAGTAGCAAATATAGTAAAAGAGCATAATAAGTTGAAAGAAAAAGAAGCAAGGAAAAATGCCATAAAAAAGAAAAAAGTAACAGAAATACGAGCATTATTAAAAGAAAGCAAAAAAGCAGAAATTAAAGAAATAAAGAATATAGAAAACACAAGCAAATCAGAAGATAAACCAAAAGTGGAACAGGTAACAAAACCTACTACACCTATAATAGTTCCCGAACTTCCAAAAAAGAAAAACATCACCTATATTCGATTAAATTTTCTTAAAGAAACGAATAATAACTCGATTGAAACACAGCGAAATTGCGATAATTGTGGTGCTTTATGTAGCGCAGATAAAAATGAAAATAATGAAAATGATACAAGTTATCTTTGTCCTCTATGCTTCAAGAAAAAAGAAAGGCAGAAAAAGGGTTGATTCATTCAATCCTTTTTTTCTTTTTGGTAAAAAATTATTGACCGCAGTAAAATACAATGATAATATAAATTCCAGATAGGTAAATATAATAATTAATAAACTTAGGAGTGAATTTCGATTATGGGAAATTACAAATTACAAGCAAATCGAGCACAGAAAGTATTTCATGTAAGTGTAGAAGGTATGATGTCTAATCAAGACGGAGCTAATTTCATTACAGATTACAAACGAAATATTGCAGGATTCAACCCTAAAGAATACACAATTGAATTAGATTGCACAAAACTTAATGTAACATCAGCAGATGTATTACCTATGTTAGAAGAGTGCTACAAATTATATATTGCTGACGGTTTCCAAAAGGTGATTTTTGTTGTTTCAAACAATACTATTTTAAAAATGCAATTAAATAGGGTTGCCAGAAATACAGGCCTTGCAAATTATGAAATCAAAGAAGTTTAATACAAGCAGAAGGAGAGGGCATTCAGGCTCTCTTTTTTGTATCTTCTAAAGATGAATTTTTGTAATAAAATTTTCTTTAAGCAGATAAAATATAAAATCTTTATATAAAAATGAACGAGGAGGAGATGGATTTGCCAAATATTCGAATTAAGGCTGTAGATATTTATCATCCTGATACAGCAAGAAACAATGATTTTTACTTAAAACACTTTGCAGAAAAAGGAAAAGATATTTCTCGATTTTTAAAAGTGATGGGAAGGGATAGTCGATACATAATTAAAAATAACAATGAAAATGGTCTAACAATGGCTATTGAAGCGACAAAACGAGTGTTACAACAAGCAAATATGACAGGAGAAGACATGGATATGATTGTCTTTTCTACTCAAACACCAGAGTATACATTCCCTACAAATGCAATTTTAGTGCATAAAGAGATTCAAGGTAAGGCTGAAACGATTTGTATGGATTCTAATTCTAATTGTGCAGGAATGCTCGTAGCAGTGGAACAAACATGCAGATACATGCTGTCTAATCCAAGTGTGAAATATGCATTAGTTGTGGGTTCTGACCATAACTCGATTCATTGTAATCCAGATGATGAAATCACTTATCCAAACTATGGAGATGCTTCCTCTGCAATTATTTTAGAGAAAATAGAAGAGGATACAGGATTCATTGATTCCATGTATTATACAGATAGCACAGATGCTCATAATATTTTATTCCCTGCATGTGGCCTATCAAATATATATGACCCAGAAAATAAGCCGAAAGATATGCAAATTAGTTGGATTCCATTTGATGGAACGGTTTGTGTACCACCTGCTGTATCGTCTATCAACTCTTTACTAACAAAACACGGATTAGAAAAAGAGGATATTGGAGCATATTGTTTTTCTCAATTTTCACTTAAGAATATCGAAGTCGTCCAAGAAAAGTTAGGAGAGGACAAAAAGAAATTTATATATGTAGGTGATGAATTTGGATACACAGGTACAAGTAGTCCGCTTATTGCGTTATACAAAGGAATTCAAAGAGGACAAATCAAAAGAGGAGACCATGTAGTATTTTGGTCTGTAGGTACTGGTTGGCAAATCATCACAATGTTATTCAAATACTAAGAAAAACCCCTGTCTTTAAAAGATAGGGGTTTTATCATGATTACAAGCTTACAAGAACTGCATGAGGAGGATATACTAATACATAGCCTTCATGAACATCACCATCACATGTATGTGCGTTCTTTAGTAATTCAGGCAGAATATCTTTCACTTCTTTCGCAGTTTTAAATTCATATCCCTGATGCTCACAATTGTCATGGATATGAGAAACAAACCATATTCCTGTTACATCATCAGGTACACTTTTTAACTCATCATGAGAAATATTTGTTCCTTTGGCATAAATGCGAAGAATATCTGCAATATCACACTCTTCAGCAATCTCTCTTAAGTTTTCTGCTTCATAGAAGGAAAAACCAGTAGAGTGTTTTAAAACCACTGTATGTAGTAAAAATTTACTCAATTCTTCTTTTATCTCTTTCCCTTTTTTAATCATTGAATGAACTGTTGTTACAAACATGTGTAACGCAATTTCTTCCGCATTATCTTGTCCCAAAGAAATATATTTTTCAGAAGTAATCTTTCCGTTTATTTCAGTAAAAACACGATAAGCAGATTGAACATAAATGTTATGATTCTTCGGTACGAACTCATAAAAAACATCTAATGTAACAGATGCACCATCTTCAAAACCATGTTTTTCACCTAATTCAACTGAAATTAAAGAACAATCACCACAGTTTGGAATAGGAACTGGACAGAAACCTTGCGTTGTATTTTTAATAAAAGCAATTGCATCATTTCGCATTCCTTCTACTGTCGAACTCTTTACACGAATACCTACATCATGTTTAGCCACTTGTCCTAAAAATTCTTTCATCATCAGAAATCTCTCCTTTTTTAATCTTCTTTTGAAGAACCTGTTTTATATAAATTCATGTATTATATGTAGTTTTTAGCGAAAAAATAAGTAGGAGTAAGGAGAATAATAGATATTTGTTGTTATAAAAAGAAAAAACATGTCACTTATATTATCGACATGTCATTTCTATGAGTTATAATTCTTCTGCTCTTAAGTTCTTATTACACAAAATAAAGACATCTGCTTTATCTTTCGTAAATGTAGTTGCTTTCTTTTTGTTTGCTGTTGTTTTTATACCTTTTGTAGTCAATTGAATATATCTATTATACTTTGCTACTTCAGAAGCATTTATATCAATTAATACCATCTCTTTCATATTTAAAACCACCTTTTAAAATTGTAAATGTAACATTTCCTTCATTAATGGCATCATTTCTTCCTTACCGTATAATTTTATTAGTTTATTTAATGCATCTCTTGGAGTTTCTACTTCAAAATATTTCATGTCAGTAGAATCAATTGCTACATCATTCCCATGTGCATTAGGAGAGTATTTTTGGATATTATCTAATACTCGTTTTTGTTCTGGAACAAAACTACTAAAAGCAGGGTATTTTTTCGAAAGTTCATGTACCTTTTTTAAATGTGATTTTGTTGTTAATGTAATGCTCATAACACAAACATCTCCTTTTATATTCATCTTTTGAAAGAACCTGTTCTGTAATATCTTTACATTTTAGACTTTAGAAGGGGAGATGATAACAAAAAGAGCCCTAAAATTTAGGACTCTTTCATATCCGAAACCATTATAATGTTTTTGAAAGGTCATCATTCGTTTTACACTCAGGTAAATAATGTTGAATTGTATAATCAATCATGTTTTCCAATTCTTGAACAGTTCGTTGCTCTGAACTTAAATATTCCATTGAAATCTTTTTACTTTCAATAATGGAATCTGAAATTTCAATATAAATATGATAAAAAGGCTTATAGATGATATCGAGATGGAATTTCTCATTGGGTTCTTTAATCATGTTATCGGTCCATAATTCTAATACGATTTTACCTTTTATTTTTTCAGATGTCTCTTCTTCATTAAGGAATATAGTCATAAGTGGAGTTTCACTAAAATCAAGAGATTCTCCAACTTTTGTTTGTTCCCATGTTTTTATAATTAACTCGTTTGTCACCTTTTCTAACTCTGCATAAGTATATGCACGAGACTTTATAGTTAGTGAATTATCTGCTACCTTTTTTAAGAATTTCTCCATCTAAAACCCCACCTTTTTCTTTCATATATATAAGTATACAAGGGAATTTTTTACCAGTCTACTATTTTAACCATTTTCAATTGTCAATGTTTTTTAGTAATATTGCTCCTATAATAAAAAGAAAAGCGTTTGTTTTGGAAATTATTATAATTTCTGCTATTATAAAAAAACGTAATAATTAAATTATTACATGAGGATATTCATATTTTACAAGAAAGGAGGTAAACAGATTATGAATGTAGTAACATTTGGAATTATTTTAGGGGTTTCTACAATTTTTATGATAATCCTTTATCTATTTAATCGTACAAAGGGTGTAGAAACTTTTGGTGGACATACATTTATAGCCTTTGGTATGGGATTAATTACAGGTTCATTCGGTACTCTTGTGGATAAGGTACATTCAATTGTTATTGCGATTATTAAGGTCACAAATGACAAAACACAAGCGAAGACATTAACAGATGTTACTGATGTAAATTATGTCCAATTGGGAACAGGGATAGCTTTTGTTGCTCTTGGTATTTGGTTTATATGGAAGCTGAAAAATCGCATCTATATATTAAACATTAATGGTTATGCTGACCATCGAATTGAAAACAATCAAAAGTCCTTGGGCTTAAATGAATTTGATTTTAAAGAAAGAGAAATTGAATTTATTCAACGATTCAAGAAAGCACAAAGGAACGCAACAGAGCAAGATGTAGTTCCTGCAATTACTGAAGAAATGGTTTTTAAACTTGAAGCTTTCAAAAATGAGAGTAGAAAGGTTAAGAGGGGTTATACGGGAATTGCTCCTATTCCGCTCATTTTATATGCAGGTAAAATATTAAATGGGCATGAAATCCATCATTTCTATGAACGAAACAAGTTTACGGAGAAGTATTACAAGTTAGAAAAGAAAAAGAAGAATTACGAAGAACTAAAATTGCGAACAAATCTTCAAACTTTATCTGGTCTACCAGTAACAGAAGCTGTATTAAAAGTTAGTATTACTTTTGATATTTCAACGCAAGATACATCTCAGTTTGGAAATATCCCAGTAGTAGAACTAAAGGTAGACGCACCTAATGAAAACTTGGTTCAAGGAAAAGACCAATTAGATAGTTACGTCAAGAAAATTTACGATACGATAAGGGATATAAAGACATCAAATCATAATATTCAAAGGGTTCATCTATTAATATCTTCTCAAAGTTGTGTACCTTTTAAATTAGGAAGATTGTTAGATGACACAAGTATGCCTGAAATTGTTTCCTATCAGTATGAAAACCCAACTTATAGATGGGGACTTATCGTAAATAAAAACAACAAAGGAACATTTGTAACAGCTCCATAAAATAGAGAGGAGGACGTAGTTATGTACAATTTGAATTCCAAATTCAAAAATTTTTATGATAATCATGTTGTATTGTCTCGTGATGAACAAACTGAGTTGAGAAATAAAAAAGATTTGAATATTACTCGTTTAAAAGAAGGACTTGCAGAATATAATGCTGATTTTGAAAAAGATTATAAATTAGTAGATTCCGTAGTCCAAGGAAGCGTTGCGATGAGCACAGTTACGCAGAATGATGAAAATGAGTATGACATTGACGTGGCCATTATTTTTGACAAGGATAATATTCCTGATTCAACAAAAAGCGTAAAGAACATCATTGTAAATGCTTTAAAACGTAAATGTACAAGATTCCGTACAGAACCAGAAGCAAAAACGAATTGTGTTCGTATTGAGTATGCCAGTGGTTATCATATTGATTTTGCTATTTATCGTAGATTCCTGAATGATGATGGAGAATATGAGTACGAGCATTGTGGCAGTCAATGGAGAAGTAGAGACCCTTGGGCTATTACGGATTGGTTTAATATTGAAAATAAAACATCGGATGATAATTTACGAAGAGTTGTAAGGCTCTTAAAAATGTTTTGCAAATCGAGAGATGGTTGGTCTATGCCTGGAGGATTAATACAGTCTGTATTAGCTTCTGAAGTTGTCTCTTCTAATGAAAGGTTAGACATAACATTCTATGAAACAATTTGTGGGATAAGAGATAGATTGTTGAATGACAAAAGTGTATACAATCCTACCGATACATCATTATCTTTATTGTTTACTAAAAAAGACGAACAAAAGATAAACAACTTATACAACAGATTAACAAGCTACATTAATAAACTGGATGTTTTGTTTACTGATAAATGTACAGAGCCTGACGCTATTAATGCATGGAATGAGTTTTTTAAGCATTCATTCTGGGGTGAAAAGATTCAAGAGAATGCAAGTATTGAAAAAAGTGCTCGATTTGAAAATAGTAGGGAGCAGGTAGATGTGGAAATGAGAATCTTATTTGCTCCAGGTGTTGAAATAAACTTCACTGAGTATAAAGGAAAAATTCCAAAGGGTAGAGAATTAAAGTTTATCGCATATCCAAACTTCAATGATTATACTCAAATTCAATGGACTGTAATGAATGAAGGTGATGAGTGCGGAAGTGATATTACTCATCAAAGAATAGGGAAAACAGTTACAGAAAGAACAATGTACAGAGGAAAACATACAATGCTATGTAGAGTGTATCGTAATGACCGTTTAATGTGCGAAAAAACTTTAAAAGTACCGATTAGATAAAATAACAACACAAACAGATGGTGTAAAGCTGTCTGTTTTGCTTTTTTGTTTTATGTTGACTATAGTTAACGCAAGTGTTAATATAAGAATGTGCTTAAGAGTTAATTTTATAATAAAAAAACAAGTATTCTACATTGTTTTAAGCACAAAAACTCGAATTTTGATAGGTACAGCGTATTTGTCTTCCCAAATATTTGTACCGATATTATGTGTGATTGAGAGTCTTGAAGCTATGCCGTATGCAAACAAAGATTCTCTATACTATCTCATTTTAGATTCATGTTTTCTGTTTTCGATTTTCTGTTTTTTTAATACAAACTATGAGATATGTATTTTACATGCAATAAGGACTGTCTCTTTATTGCACATCGTTAAAAGACCAGACACAACATCTGGTCTTTTTTATTTGTATATAAAAATAAATAGATAATAAAAAAGAAGGGAATCCTTCTTTTTTATCGTTTTGCTTTGAATTCAATAATATATCGAATTTTAACTTGGCTTTCTTTATAAACAATGTACTCATTATGAAATAAATGTCTACCTTTAACACCTTTTACAGAATTGTATCCCCATGGGGCAGAACGTAGATGGCTTTGAGCAGAATCATATTCTTTAATTTTTCCAGTAGCTACATCGCATAAGAATAAATAATGTGATTCGTCATCTGAACGACTTCCAAATCCCCAACAATAATTTGCACTCTTTGAAGAACAATCAGCAGTATAGATACCTCCACCAAACATCGAACCTGTATGAACAGCAGAAGATGGTTTTACTTTTAAGCCACTCTGAAGAATACTTAAAATATTTTCATTTCGGGAACCGTGGAATAATTCCATAGTTGAAACATTATAAGGGTTAAATGAATTATAACCTGCCATATCTTCAACTTCAAATACTTCTTGCACTTCGAAATCAAAGTGGTGATTATGTCCTTTTGTAGACATAACTTTTTCTACAATTCGTTTATATTCCTTTGTTCGCTTTGATAAAACTTTTAAACTCAGACCAAGAGCCTTATATTTATCATCTAATGTTTTCTCTAAGCTATTTTGCACTTTTACAACAGACTCAATAACACCTAATAAGTCTTTACGGTCATTTAATCGTTGGAATGAATTAATTATCATACTCGAATAATCAACTCTTGCTCCAAATACAAAAGGAATAATAGAGTAGAATTCATCGGATAGTCTTTCAAATTCCGTAGATGATTTATTAGAAGAATTTAGTAAGGATTCAATTCTGTCTAATACTTCATGTCCTTTTGCTACTTGATTCCCACTTAACGCACCTAAAGGTGTTTGGATAGATTTAACTAAGTAACTTGTAGAAGATTTATAAAGATTTCCTATGAAACGCAATAATTTATCTTGTACTTTATCCAAATCTTCTTTAGTAGTAGATTTTGATACTTCCACTGTGCTTTGAGAGTTCCCACTGACATCTAATTCCACTTCTTTATAACCTTTTCGGATTTTTTGACTCAATGTCGTATTAAACTTCGACTTTGCTACTGGTAGCGTAGGGCAATCTTTTGTTATTTTTTGAGATGTCTTTCCTACACGACCATATTCAGAATACACACGATAGGTACCATCTGCCAGTTCTTGTAGTTCCAGGATGTAAAATTTATTACTATTTGCTCCTAATGAAGCGTAGTTCAAAACCTTCTTTTCTAAAATTTTACGATTTGTCAATTCAATCATCTCCTTAATTATATTTGTTTTTTATTGACTATAGTTAATACATATTATACATTAACTATAGTTAAAGACAAATATAAAAGATTATGAATAGGGAGAAACTGATTATGTGGATAGAAATAATTTTATGTTATGTAGTATTAGTTCTAATATTCGCTCTACTTACTTATCTCACACAGGCTGAGTTTTTTGGCATGATGATGTGTATCATGATAATAACGGGTCCTATTATGATACCTTTTAGTAAAACACTCTTTGAATATGCTGATATGGAAAAACAAGTAGTTAAAATTTTTGGAGAAGACATAGAAAGAGAATATGTGAGGGATGAGAACAAGTTAATTGTAAAAAGCAAAGAAGGTACCTATGAAGTTTATTATGATAAAGATAAAAAAATAGATTTGATTAAAAACATAACAAAAAACATGCAAGATGAAGAAAAACAAAGAGAAAAAACAAAAGAAATTTTGAAAAATTTATAGTTTTAACTTTAGAGGAAAAAAGATATTGAATGGTTGTAAGGGGATGGTGTAATAGATGAGTTTTTTAGTAAAAGTTATAATTTGCTATGCTATCGTAGTCGTTTTAAGTTTTATTATAATGATAATTGAAGTCGCAATAACAAAAAGTGAATTTCCTGGAACAATGTTGATATTTATAGGTCTTGTAGTAAGTGGTCCCTTTTTCATTCCTACGATGAACAATGCTTATAAAATAGATGTAATGGAAGAAAAAGTGGTTAGTATCTTTGGTAAAGATATAAAAAAAGAATATGTTTCTGGTAATAAATTGATTGTCAGTAATAAAGAAGGGACATATGAAATTACTTATAATGATGATAAGAACATCGAATTGATTAAAAGTATTACGAAAGATAAGGAGAAAGAGGAAGAGCAGAGAGCGAAAACAAAAGAAATTCTAAAAAATATTTGAATTATCTATGATAGGGAGAGGAAATATTATGAATGTTTTTTTGCAATATTTATTATGTGGTACTTTTCTTTTCGGGGTGGGGGGAATAATCAAACGATTTCACAAGGAGACGGCAAAGGTATTTTGGAGTATTTCTTTGTTAGCGATGATAATAGCTCCTATTTTATATCCTGTTTTTAAAAGCAATATCGAAGAGGCTGAAAAAGATACAGCGTTAAAGAATGAGATAATAAAAACTTTTGGAGAGAATATAACCTTGGAGGAAGACAAAGAAAAAAATATCATTACGGTTGAGAAAGATGGAAATAAATATGAAGTAAAATATGATAAAGATAATAAAATCAAACAAATAAAAGATATAGAAAAAGAAGATAATACAAAGAAACAAAAGATAAAAGAACTACTTAAAGAAATATAGTATTTTATCAGTCATCTTATATAGATGGCTTTTTTGTTATATATAAACGAATTATTAGTTTTTAAAACTAAGGTTCCATCATACTGTAATTTGAGTAAATGTGTTTTTATGCTTTTATATAGGATTATGTTTCGGAGGGTTTTAATATTCTGATAATTTAAAGTATGATTATTTTTATTGACTATAGTTGATTTAAAGATGTATAATGTTAACTATAGTCAACGAGAGAAGGTGAAGGGTTGATTTCCATACAAATTATATGGGCGGTTGTTTTTCTCACTTTTATTGCAATTGATTTGTGTGCAGGTACTTTTCTTATTTTTGGATATGGAATAGGGGCACTTGTATCTTATTTCTTATCAGGAAATTTTTCAGTTCCTGTTCAAATCACAGTATTTCTTGTAATTGGCACACTTATCTTGGGAATTATGTATCCATTACGAGGACGAATTTTTTCTAAAGATAAAGGAGATGAACTTCCTACCAATTCATTAGAAGGAAAAGTTTTTACATCTCCAGTTGCAATTGAAGAGGAAGAAGAAAAACAATTATCGCTTGGGGATACACATTGGTTTGTGATTAACCAAGGGAGCTCAATTCAAAAAGGTGAGGATTTTGTTGTTCTTGGATATAAGGGAAATAAATTACTCATTAAGAAGAAAGGAGAATGAGACTTGTTTCAATCTATTGTTGAATTTTCTAAAAGTATGTGTATTATCTTTGCAGGAATGTTGTCTACATTAGCAATATGTACATTTATTTTCTTCTTAGGAAGTTGGTTTATAACAACTATTTTGAACTTTCGATATGAAAGAAAAAGAAAGCGACAATTGAATATGATTCAAACCACTCGTCCTCCGAACCTCATTAATTTCAATGAGTATAAAAAGAAGAAAACGTTAAAAAAGATGGCGTAATGGAAGGGGTTTTTAATAGTCATGGGTATGATTATTAGTGGAATTATTGGAGTGATTGTGTTAGGGATTGTATTATCCTCAATTAAAGTTGTTACAACTGGTCAAGTTTACATTGTTGAGAGGTTTGGTAAATTCCATCGCCAATTAGAACCAGGATGGCATTTTATTTATCCGTTCGTTGATTTTGTTCGTGCAAAAGTTTCCACGAAACAACAAATTATTGATATTGAACCGCAGAAAGTTATCACTTCCGATAACGTATCTATTCAGATGGATAACGTGGTATTCTTTACAATCAGAGACCCGAAAGCGGCCGTTTACAACATTGAGAATTTTAGAGCAGGTATTGTGTATTCAACAATTGCAAATGTTCGTAATATCGTTGGTGACATGGACTTAGATGACGTATCTAAAAAGCGTGATGAACTAAATAGCAGATTATTAGATGCTGTTGATAAAATCACGGATGCTTATGGAATTAAGATACTTTCTGTGGAAATCAACAATATCATTCCTCCACGAGAAATTCAAGAGGCGATGGAACGTCAAATGCAAGCTGAACGTTTACGAAGAGAAGAAATCTTAAGAGCTGAAGGGGAAAAGAAATCTTCTATTTTACGAGCAGAAGGACAAAAAGATAGTCAAATTGCTCAGGCTGAAGGTGCGAAACAAGCCCGTATTCTAAATGCAGAAGCAGAAAAAGAAGAATGTATTCAAATTGCAGAAGGTAATAAGATTGCAAAGCGTTTAAATGCAGAAGCAGAAGCAGATGCTAAAAAATTAGTTGCAGAAGCAGAAGCGAAATCAATTGAACTAATTAATAATGCAATTAAAGAATCAGGTACAGATGAAAAAGTAATTGCTTTAAAACAAATTGAGGCACTTAAAGAAATGGCTAATGGTCCTGCTAATAAAATGTTTGTTCCAGTTGAAATGATGGCTACATTAGGCGGTATTTCTGCTATTACAGAAGCGATTCAAATGAATAAAAAAGCAAGTTAATAAAAAGGAGGCTATTTAATTTAATAGTCTCCTTTTTTATGTTGCAAAGAGTATGTGTTAGAATGAAGAAGACGAGATACCCTATATCTTATCGAAGGAGTGGATGCTATTTTATAGCATCTATTCTTTTATGGATTAAAAATGTTATTGATATGATAAATCTTTAGCAAAAAGAAAAAGACACTCTAAATAGAGTGTCTTTTATTGTATTAGGCAAAACATTTATTATAATGCTCTAATCCAATTGAATTTTTTCGTTTTACAGATTCTAACTTAGTTGTGCCACTTGTTGTAGCATAACCAGTATGGTTATAATCTTTGACGAATAATTGATGAATCCAAGAAGCAAAATCTTCATGTGAACGATTATCTTTCATTGCTTGCTTTGCAACGTAGATAAGTGTTACAGATTTTGAAGCCCCAAATGATTTTTTTACAGATTTTTCATCTGCGAATTTAAATGATTCATTTAAATATGTTGCAAGCTCTTTTAATTCCTCGATATCTTCTGTTGTGAAGGCATCTTGATTAAGGAACCCGTCAATAGTCTTGCTATCTAAAGCAGTGTTGTTTTGGGTTTTTAAAACACATAACGCTTTTAATAACATATCTGAATGATTTTCATTTTTAAGCCCGTTTGGACTAAATCCTGCTTGAATAGCCTCTAATCCCTTCATTTCAGCAATAGCGTGTAGTAATTCATAAGACATCATTGCTTTACGAATTTGTGAAGGTTTGAGTGCCTGTCCATTATTCCAACGCTTGAATAAATCTGCTTTTTTAGAGTCATCTAAGTCTTCATAACTCTTAATATCCAAAATTAAAGCCAGAATACGATTTTGATATTGTTTTGGTAAATTTTTAAAATACATACCACTAACATCAATACGTACTTCTTCGCCAACTTCATCAAAACTTTGTACAAGTGAATCTTTAAGAGCAAAACGATTTCTAACATAGTCACGAATTGTTGTTAGACGTTGCTTGCCATCTAATACATTTCTGTATTTCTTTCTATGTTTACGAATTGCTTGCGTCTTAATTTCACCAATTGATACCTCTTCTAAGATTGAAACAATTAGTAAAGATTTCTTTTCAATAGACCAAACAGCATTACGTTGAATAGGGTCATTAAATAGAAAAATTGTTTGACGCTCCATAAACTGAGAAACGGACATTTCATCTTTTGTTGCATCGTAACAAACAAAATCAATTTCCATATCAGATGTACATTTGATTACTTTAATTTCCTTTTTGATTTCTGCACCTTGTTCAATAATTGTTGTTGTCATTATAATTCTCTCCCTGTTAAATAAATTATTTAAATACCTGTTTTATAAATTATCCCCATATTATATGCAGAAAAAGAAGATTTAATAATTAATTTATCTTCAATTATTTATGTAAGAGAATTTTCATGATTTAAAAATCAGAATCAACACTTCTCATGGTAGATATAAATACATACACAGCTATCTATAATAGGTTAGTTATTTATAAATTAGGTATTTTGATTTCTGAAATCTATTATTAGAGGGGTGTTTATGAATGAAGATATATCATATTTCTTTAGAAGATAAGAGAGTGGAAGTGTTTACACCGAGAGTTCCTGCTGAAGAAATGCGGTTAGCAGAAGAAGATAGTACGACTGCCCGTTTTTGTGTATCTACAACAATTGAAGGGTGCTTGTCTGCTGTTCCTTGGGGAGGCAGTTCGTTAGGTTTGCATGATAAGAAAGTGATTACGGTTTATGAATTTGATACAGATGATTTACAGAATAAAAAGAATCTAATTACACCATTAGAGTTGTATCAAAAAGGCTTTGTTCCAGATGCAATGTATACGAATGAACATTGGATTATGAATGAATCCATACAGCCAAGAAATGTCTTTGAAATTGTAATAGATTCATATGAAGAAAAAATGGTTCCAGATATTTCATATGAGGATAGCCTTCTTTTAAAAGAAAGGAAAGTAACACTCGATGAAGTTTGGAATGGTGATTTTGTCATGATTAAAAATATAAAATATCAATTCATTACGAAAAAGAATGTAGCTTAAACATTCTTTTTTATTTTGAGTGAAGAGAAAAAAGATTATCCCATTGACAATAGTCAATGGAATAAATTATAATAAACACATGGAAAATCAAAAAATACATATTAGGAGCGTGATTTAAATGGGTTTATCACTTCGATTTAAAAATGTTTGCAAAGGATACTTCGGTAAAATGCTTTCAAAAGCAGAAGACCCTGAAGTAATGTTAGAACAGTTAATTACAGATAGCAAAGCAAAGTTTGAAAAAGTACAAATTGAAACTGCAAAAGCTATTTCTGCACGAACAATGGTTAAAAAAGAGTATGAAGCTCAAGTGAAAAAATGTGATGAATTTCTTGTGAAAGCAAAAACGGCTCTTAAAGCAGGTAAAGAAGGCATTGCTACTGAGTTTTTAGAGCAGAAGAAAGATGAAGAAGAAATCATGTCTGAAATTAAAGTGAATTTAGATATGGCCATGAAGCAAGAAGAAGCATTACGAGACGAGTTAGTTCGTTTAACCAAAGTAATGCGAAAAGCAGAAGCGAGAAAACAATTAGTTGTTGCTCGAAATAACCGTGTGAAAGCTCAAGAAGCGATTCAAGAGGTTCGTCATGATTTAGATACAGGAAGCACTCTTTCTGAGATTGGTAAAATTGAAAAGAAAATTGATGAAAAAGAAGCATTTATTTCTGGAAAAGAAGAAGTTCATTCTTTGATTACTAAATCTGATGTTGAACGTGAATTAGAACAAATTCAGGCAAATGAAGTAAATGAAGAAGTACAGGCTGATTTAGCAAAATTAAAAGCAGAAATCGAAGCGGAACAGAAAGAGGTTCCACTAACAAAAGAAGCATAAGAAGAAAACCCTCTCTCTTACATGGTATGAGGGAGGTCTTTTATAAGGAGAAGATTTCAGTGCCGAATGAAAACGTGGTGGTCGTTCTTTTTATTGTTGGAATTCCATTGTTTTCCCTATTTTTTTCTTGAGTCCACTTATAGCTACAGTAGTAACGTTGGGAATTTGCTTGCTATTTTATGTATGGTACATGACTACAGATTCTTATGTGTCTGTTAGCGATGTAAAAGAATCAATATCTACCAGATTGAAACTATCAACGGAAGAAATTTTCTTTGATTTTTACGAAGAATAAAGTTTCCTATTTAAAATCTGGAAAATATAGAATTTTCACTTCGAAAGAGGAGTTTCTTTTGGAGCTACACAATAAATCAGCTAAATACTATTCGATTGAATTAACTCAGGTATCGGATGTTAATTTTATAGATGAATTAAATATATGGGTTAGGAGGGATAGTTGATGGATGGAGAAGGATGTGGATGTCTTGCATTTTTAGCGATTGTTGGGGTGTTATTTTACTGTTTCCCGCTTGTTATGACAATTGTTACATGCACGATTATATTCATTGCTATTTTACTCGCATATTTTGACTCTAAAGATAAAACACAAAAATTTATTAATAAAATAAAAAGCGAATTACCTCAGAGGCTTCGAATTACAAAAGATGAAGTAATTTATGATTTCGGAGAAAAAGGTGTATTTACCTGGTACGTAAATGATTTTCGAGTATTTACATCCAGAGGAGAATACTTAGTAAAGATTAAAAATGAAGGTACGTTAGAACAAACATTTGAGTTAGTTCAAGTATCTGATGTTGATTTTATTAAGGAGTCAAAGCAATGATTGCTACAGAAATTATTATCGTATTTGCACTCATACTTGGGTTGTTTGCTATTGTGTGTAACTTATCTCCTGTAGTTGGAGTCATTATTTTAACTATGATACCAATTGGAGGTACGTTTTGAAAAAGTGTTGTAACAAAATATGTTTTGCATTTCTTCTTTGTTTTTTTATATCCATAAAAGATAGGGGGTAGGGTTATATGAATTCAAACAACTATGAAACACTGTTTATGATAGGTCTTACAAGTATGTCTCTTATGGCTTTGGTGAAGGGTAATCTCTTTACATATTTTATTATTTTGTTGCTATATACAGTCATAATCACAATCATTCACTTTTATCTTAATTATAAAAAATCTAAAACGAAAAAGACTTTATTGATTGAAGAGTGTGTGAGAGAAAATTTTACAAAGTTAATAAATGATTCTTTTTATAAGGTTTACGAAAATCAGCATCCTAAAGAAATTGAAGAGAAATTTTTAGAGACAGTTAGAGAAATGAACATTATCATTCATCGACACGGGGCAGGGAATAAAAGCTCTTTCAAAGATAGATGTTTAAAAGGTTTTTACAAAGAAGACATTCGATTTTTTACAATGTTTGGAGAGTATGCTTGTACTGTTAATCTATTAAAAGATGGAACAGGTAAAATGGAAAACCTTGACCAGATTTCGGATATAGATTTTGATAAGGCTCTGAAAGGAATTTAAGAAGGTGACTAAGTATGTTTGAAACTAACTACAAAGATTTTTTAGCGGGAATAGCTTTCTTATCTACCCCTTTATTATTGAAAAACTACGCTTATTTTTGGGAGCATAGAGTGATTACAGGCTTCGTAATTGTATTGGTTTTGTTTGTTCTACTCATTTCTCTAACTATTGCTTATTTCATCGAATATAAACTGATAAAGAATCATGATATTGATAGGATAAAAGATTATCTATTAAAATTCCTGTCTACTTCGAATACATACAACCCTGAAAGAAAATTGGTTTTGATAAGTGAAGAAAAGCATGTTACATCAATAAAGCTCTTAACTCGTTGCTTTAATGACTATTTAGCAAAGGTAAAAGTATACATTGCTGATGGTGAATTTCTTTGCACTGTATATGTGTCTAAATCAGATGTTGTATTAATGGAAATGAAACAGCTTGTAACATTTGATTTACATAAAGAATTAGATTTTAGCTATTAAATACATATAGATTGAAGAAAAAGAAGTTTGGAGGGGGTGATATAAGTTATTTGATGATGATTTTAGCTTAGATGCATTGGATTGGATAATGATTATAATTACTGGTTCATTTTTAATACTGTTATTCTTTGAAGAATTATATGTTTTATACGAAAAAAGTATCCTTTTGTTTATTATCACAATTATTACTATAGCAGTTATCACTTTTTCTATTTGCAAGAAAGAATATAACCGTATTAAAAACACGGATATTGATAGGATAAAGAAATATCTTATGAATCATATTACAAATAACCATCGTATTGATTCGAAAAATATATTCTTATTGGTGGATGAAGAAAAGTCCGTAACAAAAAACGAACTTTTGAAAAGATGCTTTTGTACATACGAAACGAATGTAAGTATGTTTGTGTCACACGGAGAGTTTTTATGTGAGATGAAGGTAAGCCCAAAAGATGTGAGGATACAAACTGTTAAAAGAATTTCTACTATTGATTTTCAAGAAGAATTACAGAAGAAGTAAAAGAAATATAGGAATGGATTAAACATCCATTCCTATATAAATCCAAAAATATTCAAAATAAGAAAAAAGGAGTGATATATATATGTTTGATTCAGATGACCCACTTGATTCGCTCTTGATAATGACACTATGGTTGGTAGGTTTAGCACATGTATTTCTTGCTCTATCTATATTTTCGAGATTTTTTCCAAGGAATTTAATACCAATAATGTGTGGGCTTGCAGGAATAACTGTAGTGTTTTTCGCAAGTCTTGCAATTTATTTTTGGAAAAAAGAGTATGACCGTATTAAAAACACTGATTTTGAAAGGGTAAAAAGATATCTTACTACATATATTCAGAAACAATATGCACCTGACCAAAACGATGTTTTTGTATTAGTGGAGGAAGAAAAAGGTCTAACAAGAAAAGAGATTTTGAAGCGATGTTTTCATACATATCAATTAAACATCAGTGTGTTTGTTCCAAATGGAGAGCTTTTATGTAAGGTAAAAGTAAGTAAAAAAGAAATATGGATTAAAGACATAAAACAAATCTCAAACGTGAATTTTGCAAAAGAATTTTATAAGAGATAAAAAAATATAGGAATAGATACTTTATCAATTCCTATATAAGCCCAAGAATGTGTAGAAGTAAGGAGTTGTAGAAATGTTTGATAAAAATGACCCTGCATTCGCTTTGATAAAATATGTTGTCTTTTTAGTGATGGTACTCATTGGTCTTAACATTATAATAGTGTTTGCTTCATTTATTAAAAATGTGTTTAAGGATAATCTATCTGTAATCATATATGGAATTACAGGAATTGTCTTATGCGGATTATGTTTTGGGATACATTATTTCAAAAAAGAATATGACCGTATTGCAAAACATGATTTCGACAGGGTTAAACGCTTATTAAGTCAGTATCTTAATGAAAATCATTTTACAGGTCAGGATGATGGTTTTGTTTTGGTAGAAGAAGAAAAAGGATTAACAAGGAAGGATTTTTTGAAGAGATGCTTTGACTCCTACCATGTAGATTTAAAGGTGTTTGTTCCTGATGGAAAACTCTTATGCACTGTGAAGGTATATAAAGAAGGAATAAGAGTTAAAAATGTTGAGCGTCTTTCTCATATGAATTATAGAAAAGAACTTGCAGAATAAATACATACATTAAAAATATTTTTGGGTTTATATAAGAATTGATAATAAATAAAAAGGAGAGATTTTAAATGTTAAAAAATTGGTTTAAAAAAGTAGGTTCTATGGAGAATGTAATTTCAGGTTCTTGTATCGGAGGAGGAGCAATTTTATTCAATTGGTTATTCCCTAAAATCACTTTATTTATCATTATTGGATTATTGATTTTTAAGTACAACGAGCCAGTAAAAAAACGACTTTTTAAAGATAAATAAGGAAGGGAATTCAAATGAAAAAGAATAAAATGCAAATTACAGCAGTAGGCATTCCATATCTTATTTTGTTAACAAATTTCATGATGAATCGCAATATAGAAGGTTCTATCATTCTAACCATTTATGCTGTTTTTACCTACAATTTCATCTCTATATTTAGATTAATTGATACAAAAGAAGTTAATTTTAGAAGAATTCATAGGAAGTTAAAAAGTGTAATGGCATTAAAGAATGATGATTGTATTGTAAAGTGTGAACAAAGTATTTGTTTTAAACACTTATTACTTGGAAAAGAGCAATCTTACCTTTCAACATGCAATGTATTGACAGCAAATGGTGAGTTTACAGTTTTACTTGAGGTGACACCTAAAGAAGTTGCATTGAAGCATAAAGAGTGTATCGCAAATTTTCCATGTTAAAAATGAAAAAGGAGAATGAGGTAGATGAATATTTTTAATCATATATCCGATTTAATATATCAAGTTGCTTTCCCTATATTAAGTATAGCAGGATGCATGTTGTTATTTGCTCTTGTTTTTCGACCTTTGTTATATATTTTCCCTCTATTTAAACGATATCTCAAAAATAGAGAAGAAGATGAAAGGAAAGAAGTTTTGTCTGTAAAAGAATTTGTATCAAAACGTTTCGGGGTAAAAAAAGAAGATGTTATTGTGGAGTCTTTAGAGGAACAATCAGATTCTCTGATTCGTGGATTTTTTCAATATATGACGAAGACAGAGAAGCGATATCGTGTGTTCTGTGAGTATGGTGAGTTTGTTTTTTCTATGGACATGTACGATGGAGTAGGGAAACTAACACATGCTGAAATGGTATCAGATACAGACTTCAAAAATGAATTACCCCTTAACAAACAAGAGGTGAAAGTAAAATGAGAAAAAAGGAATTTTTCGGGTGTTTAATTGGGTTTTCATTAACTGTAATTGGTTTTGTTTTGAGTATGAGTATCTTAAATGGAATTGCGGTTTTAATTACTTTTTCTATAATGGTTTCTATTTATCAATTAGGAAAAAGAGAAGGAAATGCGGTAGTAGAAAATGTAGTACAAGCTCGTATTTATGAAAGGTTTTATTCTCCTATTTATGCCCCTGAAGGAAAAACAGTTCTGTTTGAAAGAGCTTCAGAAAACACATACCGCATTTTTACCAGAAAAGGAGAGTATCTGCTGTCTATATATTCTTCTACACAAGGAATCGGATATGAATATCAACAAATATCTAAAGTCAATTTTTTTGAAGAATTAGCTTGAAAGGTAATGAAAATATGTTGAAAAATCAAAAGGGTGATATATATGAAATACCTTATATTAGGTGGGAGTTTTGTTCTCTATCTTTATGCATCTTCTCCATTACTTGAATTAGGTGTGTTTTTATTTATAATGACTTTCTTGGTTTTTATCGCTTATGACATAGGGGATTTGAACGAGAAAAAAGAGGAAGTAAAAGAGGACGAGCGCTTGAGGAGATTAATTCGTGAACAATTTTCTGCTCCTGAATTTGCTCCAAAAGGACAACAAGTAATAATTGAAAAAGTAAGAAGAGATGAGTACCAAGTGTATACGAAAAAAGGAGCTTATTCCTTTGTTGCTGTAAGGGGACCATTTGAATTGATATTTGAGCTAAAGAAAGAAAGGTTATCCGATATTAATTTCTTTAAAGAGATGGGAGTGTAATAAACAGAAGTTTGTCTTTTATTTGTATATACAATCATGAAAGGGAGGAGTAATAACATGAGTCAGGATGTTAAGTATTTTATCGAGTGTGTAACGAATATCTTAAAAGAAGAATCTAAGGAAAAAATAGTAGATATTCAAGAGATTGTTCAGCAATCTACGTTTTATGAACTGATACAGGAAGAGCCTTTATTTGTTACGCATTATCCACCTGAATATTGGGCTGAAGATATTTATAAAGAACAAATCGAAAGGAAGTAGTAACATGAATAGGTATGATGTACTTAGATTTTGCATTCCCGTTATTGGAGGTCTTATGTTTCCATTAGTAATGCTATTTCGTTCGAATCCGTTTATGGCTTTAGGAATCTTAGGATGTAGTCTTTTACTTGTTTTTATTTGTTATGTAACATTAACGATTCGTAGAATTAGACATGAAGATTTAGAAGAAGCAAAAAAGGAAATTCACTGTAATTTGAGTTTTATAGTAGATGAGTGGAAGGGATTTTCTATATCACTTATAAATAGAGAATCTAAAC
This sequence comes from Bacillus sp. NPDC094106, assembly GCF_044764345.1. Taxonomy (NCBI): domain Bacteria; kingdom Bacillati; phylum Bacillota; class Bacilli; order Caryophanales; family Bacillaceae; genus Bacillus; species Bacillus sp. NPDC094106. Next base: position 98,119 of record NZ_JBIWHY010000006.1, read on the forward strand.
TTCATGTAATGAATTTAATAAAAAGATGCTTTGGGCGTTATTATGAGAAATATAACGTATATACATCTACTGGAGAATATACAGTTGTCATGAAGATTTGTAGTGACTTGGTGTATATCGACCATGTGGAAAGGGTATCGACTCTCAACTACAAAGAACTTATTGAACAAAGTTAGGAAGATAACTTAAAACTTCTTGTTATCAAAATCACGTATTCATAATTGTCATGAACAACTGATTATATAAAGAACTTTCGTGTTATCAAAACATATTATCTACTTGCTCTATTGTATTGATTTTCATACGAAAACTATTTGTTATTAATTAAAATCTTATACCCTAAACGCTTCTTGCATAAAATACTGTGTTATTAAAAAATCAGGTATTTTATTAATTTTATTGAAAAGGGAGCGTTTTTATTATGGTTATTTTTTATCATATTTCAACGGACTTAAATCATTCAGGAGTTTTCATTCCAAGAGTTCCATCTTGCCGTCATCAAGATAAAGAGGATATTTCGCTTAAAAAGCTCTTCATTAAATATTTTGATTTTATAAAAGAGAATCTTGAGGGGTGTTACGAATAAAACGCTTATAATACTTATATGAAGTTTTTTCTATGGAGGATTGTAATATGTATTATGTTTACTTGGCTTTCGCATTTTGTACAGTTCCATTCTTGACGATAATTATTCATGAATCGGGTCATTTCTTTTTCATGAAGTTATTTGGACTAACTTTAAAAGAGTTTAGTGTAGGAAAAGGGCAGTTGCTATTTCGTTTTGGGCGACTTTCATTTCGAAAAGAGGTTGGTAAAGGGTATTGCGAAGCAGTAGAATCATTGCAGAATAATTTGAATAAGATTCAATTGTTTTTTGTATATGCAGGAGGAGTTATAGCAACAGGAATAACTGGTTGCTTTGTTATCGCAGGTTTCACCCTTCTTTATATAAGAAATGGAGAATTTCTATCTTTCCATGGTTATTTATTGTTTATGATGACATATCTCATTTCTGATGTATTTGTAAACCTAAGACGAATTGAGGGAAGAGATGGATATTTTCTATATAACATAGTGAGAGGGAAGAAAGGGTGAGCAGAAGGCTTGCTCTTTTTTATTTGACCAAAAAATTCTATATATAATGAATAGAGAAGGAGATTATTATAAAAATCATGTTTTTAAAAGAAAATCAACAGGATTTAATAACAGAATTCTCGAATATAACAAGTTCGATAGAAAAGGAGATTATAATTATATTATCGTTTATAAAAGGGAAGTATCGTGTATAATTCTTGCAAATTTAAAGATTGAACATGCTCAAGATATTAAGAATCGAGTACAAGAAAAGATTAATAATGGTGAGATAACTGAAATTAAGTTTGTGGCAGGGGGAATAGAATATATATAAATAATTTGATGTTATTGAAGTTTGGCGTTAAATCAGAAGTAGTAATTGATTATTTTTATATAAACTACATGTTATTAGAATTATAAAGATACATTTATATAACAGGAATTTATAAAACAACTACATGTTATTTATTATTCATTACGAACAATGGCTCTTTTAGTCATTGTTTTTATTTTGGCTTAATTTATCTTATGTATCAAACATGACCTGCTTATAATATATAGATTTAATGAAAAAGGAGTGATAATTTCACAATGTAAAAAAGTTAGGTTTTAAAAAAGGATTTTTATTTTTCTATATCAATTACATATATGTAGTTGATTTGCTTTTCATTTTAAAGAGGTGATATTGTATGGTTACAGGAATTGGTATTTTAACATGGTTATTCAAGGTTGGTAGTTTCATTGCAAAGTTTAAATGGATTGTGCCGATATGTTTTTTGGTATATTCATTGTATTTGAGTTGGTTTAAGACATCGGTTTATGAAGAATTAACTCATAATTTGCGAAAAACCTGGTATTTTTTATTGATTTTTGCAATGGGGATTCACCTTAATGCGGTAGGTTTTAATGCAAAAGATTGGAAGGACTATCTATTGTATGTTTCCATCTTTGTATTTGTGGATTTAGCGATTTTTCAAACGCCACGAATATCAAAAATATGGGGAGCTGAATTAACGGCCATTGAGAAAAACAATAAAGATTTAACGAAGACGATTGAAATGGGTAAAGCGAGAGACGCAAACTTCTCAGCAGTAATTAGAAGTATGAATCCTAATTATTTTAATCAGGTGGATATGAATACTTCAGCAAAATACTTGAACTCTTTAGGTAGTATTATGAATTTGTATGCTAACTTATGCGATTATAAGATTGATATTTATCAAAACAACAACCCACAAGTATGGATGCAACAATTAACGACTCAATATGGAATAAAGATTTCACAAGAGCAGTATGATGAGTTAAATGTTGAAAAAGGAGTATTGCAACCAGAAACAAATATGGTACTGGTTGCAACATCCATTGTGGAGAACATTGTAATCGTAGTAACGAGTCAAAAAAGTATAATGCTTGATAATGACATATCGAATGTATATGACCTTGCTATTATTCATAGTTGGTTAAAAAAATAACTATATGATAAAATAATGGTAAAGGAAGTGGAGGAGATATTATGAACAAAATGATGGTTATTGAAAATGAAAAACAAATAAGAGATTTAAAAACAGAAAATATTCCCTTCTTTTTAAACAAGGACCCAAACGGTGAGGTTGTTCAAATCCCCACAGCTTTACATACTCAACAATTATTAACTGAAAATAAACGTTTGTTTAGCAAACTTAGAAGACGATAAAAGCATGGTTATTCCATGCTTTTTTTCTTTAAGATGTTTTCAATTATTTAAACGGATAAAGGGAGATGATTAAATATGGACTCAAGGAAAGATTATCAATGCACAGAGAATGAATACTTTTTCTTATCTAAAATAAAAAATCATCCAGTTTTGTCATTTTTGTTGAAAGAAAAACCACAAGTATTAATTCAAATACTTGAAAAATCTATTCAGGAAGAAATATTAGATGAAGTGGCTGAGTTTAATTATCCTGAGTATATTCAAAAAGAGAAATTGAAAACAATAAAAGTACCTATGGCTAAGTACACGAGAGAATTAATAGAAAAACAAGAAAATGCTATTAGTAAGTTAAAAGATGAGCTCTAAAAGATTATATAAAATCAATTTATAGAAGATATCCAAAAATTAAAGGAAAAGAGCAAATAAACATATGAATGAGGAAACTAAATTGATAGAGCATGATAAAGAAATACACCATTTTTCCTAAATAAGAACCAAAAAGAAGCAGTTATTTCGTTTCCAATGGCAAAATATACACAAGAACTTATGATATATCAAGAACACTTGTAGGAAAGACAAAAAGGCAAGATGAGTTAGTACGATATGGCATTTATTCATTTCAATGAAAAACGTTCGATGCAATTACTAAACATAATGTGACCTGCCTATATATGCAGGTCTTTTTTATATGTAAATATTCTTATTATGAATAGAAGAACGTTAATAGTAGTTCTAAAAAGGTTGGAGCTCGAACCGTTTTGTTATATACAGGGGTTTGCAGTAAAGGTAAAATAAGAGGAAAAGTGGATGAAGTCAGATATAACAAGGCATTTATTCAGTTTTAAGAAAAACTTCAAAACGCAACTGGTGGTTTACTGCAAGTTGGGTGTGAAGATGATTACTATGACAGAGTTTTTCATAGGGGGTTTATACAGAACTTAGTGTTATTTAAATGTTGAACGTTTTAACTCGAAATCAAACACCATCCACGTTTATACAGAACTTAGTGTTATTTAAATAAAACGAGTAAGTCGCTTGCTCTTTGTTTTATAACTGGTTATAAAGAACTTCATGTTATTAAAACGCTCAACCTAAAAGGAAAGTGATATGCATAGTCTATGAAGAACTTTATGTTATAAAAACTTTTTTTCTTGTTTTTCAATGCTAATATGGTTTATAAAAAACTTCTTGTTATTAAAAAGGTAAAGAATTAAAAAATGCATTATTTACGAAGTCTAAGTATTTTATAGAATTAAAACTTTATGTTATTACAATCATGCATTTAGTCGTGGATTCGCAGTTTAAAAAGAACTTCTTGTTATTGAAATTGTTCGGTCCATACAAATCTCTTTACTTATAAAGAACTGTATGTTATTAGAATATGAATGAAATCTACTCGGTGTATCATTAATAAAAACTTTTTGTTATTAGAATGTTTGAGGATTACGTCCAGTACCACTATTTTAAATACCAAAACTAAATGTTATGAACACAACTTCTTGTTAAAGTGCAAGGAGTTTTTCTTTTTTATAAGATTTAGGGCTAAAGTCTATAATAAATAAATTTATAAATTAGGTATTCAATTTGAATTTATTTAGGAGGACTTAATTGTGGAAATCATGTCATATATCGGTCTTATTCTTGTTTTAGTTAGTAACGTATTCTTTGCAAGCAAATGTCGAGTATTCATTCATGAAATAGGTCATGCGTTTTTCGTATTCATTACAGGTAATCAAATAACCGCTATCAAAATAGGTGGAAATAAGGCGTTCTTTGCAATCGGTAAATTGCAATTCCTTACAGGAACAGGAGGACGATGTGAGTTTAAAATAGTGGATTCAAAAAAGAGAAACTATATGATGAGAAATCTTATTTCAATAGGTGGCGTTTTATTTACTTTAACAATGGCAATTGTTTTAATTGGAACAGGCTACTTTAATTTTATTCACTTTGGAAATGGAATTATTGAGGGGAAACTTTCTTTTGTTGAGTGTTTGGTTTTATTTTGTTTCTTGGATTTGAAAAATCTCATACCGAATACATTTATTCAAAACAATGTTGTATATCAAACGGATGGATATAAAATCATACAAGACACAAAATCTCACTTCAAACAGAGAAGAATTATAAGACTACAAAAAAATATTATGAAGTTAGTAAAATAAAGAAGAACACGAAAAATCCCACTGTGTTCTTCTTTTTTATTGCTCAAACAGAGATGTAAATGAAAAGTAGGGCTTTCGTAGTCCTATAAACAGCGGGAAATGATGTGAGACGTGGGAAATAAAGTGTGTTTTCCTTAAAAAAAGCAACAACATTCTTGGCTAAGTTAGTCGTAAATATATAAGCGAAGACAAAAATTTTAGGTGTATAAACGATGTATTTTAAAATCGTCTATCATCTATTTGAACAGGAGGTGGATAGTATGTTGAAAGCAATTGTGGGTGTAATTTTAATCGGTCTTTGTTGGTGGGAAATGTCGGATCGCTTCTAAACTAATTCTGTTTTTAGTAGAAGAACCAGTATCTATATAGATACTGGTTCTTTCTGTGAGGATATTTATGTTATTAAGCATCATTTAGAAGGGTGAATTTATATAATTATGTTCATAATAAGAAGAAATGTTAATTGTATGAATGAGGTGCTTAGTATGGATGTAGAAGAAGTGAAAGAAAATTTACAGCCTTTTGTAATTGAAAACATGAGGAGGATTTTAGCTCTAAAGAAACAATTAAAGGTCAATAAAGAAAATAAGTTTGAATCAAAAAGGATAAAAAAGATGATAGAAGCAGAGATTGAGCAATTAGAGTATAAGGATTTTTTAATACGTTTGAGTTATGCAATGGAAGAAGCAACTAAGGAAATGGAAAGATAATTTTTGGGGGCTCGAACCGTTTAGATATATACAAGGTTTTGCAGTAAAAGTAAAATAAAAGAGAAAGTGAAAAAAGTCTTTTAGAATAAGGCTTGTAGCGATTTTTTACAAAAGGAAAAAACGTTACTGGCGGTTTACTGCAAATATCTTTTCAAAAGGCTTGCTATGACAATGTTTTATGCAGGGATTTATGAAGAACTATATGTTATTAAAATGCGACATGCCACCTACCCCCATCAAGTTTGTAAAGAACTGAGTGTTATTAGAATGAAGAATATTCAACCATTTTTTCACCTTACTTTTCGTTTGTAAAGAACTATGTGTTATTAAAATAACGTTTTTCGTATCGTATGAGTATCTTTTAGAATTAAAACTACTTGTTATTAGAACATTTCAGTATAGTGCCAAAAATCAATATTGAATAAAACTTATTGTTATTAAATTATTAAAGCGTAAATGATTGAATGAGCGATTTAATTGATAGAAAAAACTATATGCTATAAGAATATTCTTTTAGAAAGATATTTTTTAGGGGCTCGAACCGTTTGGCTATGTACATGATTCTGAAGTAAGGATAAAATGAAAGAGAAATTGAGTGAATCCTTTTATAACGAGTATTTGTAGTGATTGTTTGAATAAAAGAAAAAAACACTATTGGATGTTTACTGAAAAAGTCTTTTGAAGAAGATTGCTATGGTAATGGTTAATATAGTTAATATAGGGTTTATGAAGAACTTAGTGTTATTACAAGGGTCATTTTCGACCATTTTTTGCTGTTGTTACAAGGTTATCAAGAACTTTTTGTTATTAGAATCAAAAACGAGAGCGTATATTTATTGTTGCTATTTTATATATAAAAACTAAATTTTGTTATTTAAATTCTTGTGTTCGCTCCACAATTAATTAAGTTAATTAAAAAAACTTCGTGTTATTGAAATACGTGAACCAATTCATTGTTTTTATCACACTTGTTAATATTGAACTATTTGTTATCAAAAAGAAAAAGCAGAGGGGAATCTCTGCTTATTTTAATTCGGCCATTAATTCATCTATATCCATCCCTAATTTATTCGCAAGCTGTTCCAGTTTGGATAATTGAATCGGCTCATCTGTTTTTTTCTTCTTATCATATTCATAATCAAACTGTTTCATGGACTCAGAGACACGTTCTTGAGAAGGGTCAGCATAAAACCTTCTTGTGGTTTCGGCAGAACCATGACCGAGCACCTGAGCGGTTAGATACATATCCTGATAAGTATTATAATGATTTGTTCCAAAGGTTCTTCTAAAAACATGAGGTGTTATTTTAATGTCTAATCCACTTCGTACTCTATATTTTTCCAACATTAAACGAACGGTTCGTTCATTCATTCGTTTTTTATGGAGAGAAATAAATAGAGCATTTGCATCTTCTTTTTTTACATCCGTTAACTTTTTCCTTTTCACAAGATAATCTTTTAAATCATCAAGAATTCTTCCAGGCATCGGAATCGCTTGTTCATCGCCACCCTTTCTAATAACAACAAGCATCTGCTTATCTATATAAACATCATCTATATCTAACTGAACCAGTTCAGACACTCGAATACCTGTATAAGCCATGGTCAACACCATAATATAATCTCTAAACTTTACCTTTTTATGAAAACTCTCTTTTCGTGTATTTTCAATATGTACATCTTCCAAAATTGTTTGAAAGAATCGTTCGATATCTTCAGGACTCAATCTATTTTTAATTTTCGCTTTCGTTGGTACTTTCATTTCAATACCTGCTGTTACATCCTTGGACAATCGCTTTTGTTTAAATAAATAGCCAAAGAATTTATGTAAGGTTGCAAGCTTTCTCGATTTCCCACTGGCTGTGTTTGTGAATTCTTGTGTAATTTCTTTTCCTTTTGTAGTGAGATATGTTTTTGAGTAGTGTGTCAAATAGTCCATAAAATCAATAATATCTCTATCTCTTAATGAATCTAATTCTGCTGTTGTGATATTTCTGGTATCACTTGATGAAACTTTACTGTCAAGCAGAAGAAATTCCACAAACAAAGTAAGGTCTTTTGCATACTCAATGCGAGTCTTCAACTCTTTTGATGTTTCTAAAGAATAAATAAAATCAACTGCACAATCAGGAAGAGAGAGGAGCTTTTTCCGTAATTTTTCATGAAGTTTTATTTCTATATCCTTTTTCATTTCTAAACCTCCTCGGATTTATATGTTTTATCTTTTACATTTAAAATATAATAGGGGAGAATCGTTTGTTTTTTAATATTGAATGAATAAAGATACGAATAAATCGCATCTTCTTACAATATATACGGGGTTTATATTTTTTAAAATGCATAATAATAAAAGTATTACCGAATATAAAGAAGGGAGGAAGACCCCGAAATCCACTCTATATTAAAATGCGATTCATAGTATATTTGATTTAAAAAAGTTATTACAATTTCTAAAAACATTAATTCTTAGTCATTTGTAGTTATAGAAAGAGAGGACTTTTCTTTATTTGACATCCAATCTTCTAATGTTTCAATTCTAAAAAGTATTCTTCTTCCAACTCGAAAATGAGGGATGTTTCTTTTCCTAACTTGTTCATATACAACATCAATAGAAACTCCTAAAAAAGCTGACAATTCTTTCACTGTTATAGTTTTTCTTTGCACAAATTAACACTCCTTCAATTTGTTGCCTTTACAATTCTATATAGCTGAAAAAATTCTTTCCCAACACTAATATACAATAAAAGATGTAAAAAAACAAGAACTAACGTTCGCATTTATTCCGAAAAATATAATTTTCGACATAATTTGACAACTATTGATAGTAAAAATAGAGATTCATTTAGAATCTCCGTGAATTTCTTTATGTAGATGGTTATATAGAGAAACGATAGTTTTAAATTGATTATTAAGATTGAGAGAAGTCGCTAATAAAGAATCGTGCCATTCTCGAATTCTTGAGCTACACTGAAGATTTTCATTCCTACGATACAACTCATAGTATTCGATTTCTTTTTGATAGGAGAGGTAGGCAGGAATCTTTTGCTTAGGTGAATTCATTTCTTTATACGTCATACTTCTTAAATATTGAATCAACATATCAGATTCTTTATAGGGAGCAACCATTTCTTTATCATACATCTTTAATAACTGTTTGATTTGTTTGTAGGAAGAGGCTGAATCATCATAGATTCTTTTATCTCGAATCTCGTCGAATCGTTCCATATCTTTTGCATGTTTTGCCATACTACGAGGTGTTCCGTATAAATCATCTGCACAAAGTCCAGTTAGAGCGAATGTCTCTTTAATAGCAGGTGTAACGTATAAGAAAGGATAAATGCATTGTATGGCCGTTTTCTTTTTGACATCAAATGTCTTAATAATGAGTCGGACATCTGCTTCTAATTGAGTAACCGATGTATCTTCAATCGGAATTTCGATTAATTGTAAATCAAAAATATCAGCTATCTTTCTGCTACATTCTATATCTGAAGAAGTATAACTTTTTAGGTAGAATGTATAAAGAGTAGGGCGAATACCGCTTTCTAAGCATGATAGCAAGAGGGATAAACTGTCCATTCCACCGCTAAATAACAATGCTACACTATTTTTATCATAAATTCTTTCTTCTAAACATTGATTAATGTATTGTTTTAACATATAAAAAGCCTCCTAATGCTTGATATATAAAGTCTATATCAAGTAAGAAGCTGATGCGATATTATGTAAGTTCAATGCTGTTTTAGTTAAAAAAGAGGGGGTGTTTGTTGTATTTGAATGTCATCAATAGGTGTGAATTCATTTAGAAATTCCGTTTGTATCAGGTTCGGAAATAAGTTTTGCATATAATTCTTTCCAAAGTGATAGCAATTTAGTATCGTCCATATCTGACGGAAATTGAATTCGATAACCTTTCTGTAAATAACACTCGACATCATCATGAAGAGTTAGTTGTAATGCCTTTGCTACCGATTGAATATGTTTTTTCTTATCTGTATCTCCAGTGTCTTTAAATACAAGGACAGGAGCAAAACTGTACTTAGAATGAGTATGTTCTGATTTGATTCCTGAACAAGAAGATAATGTTATAAATCCTTTTTGATTTAAAGATTGAATAATTGGGGCAATGCTCGTATCTATAAGACCAATGCCTTCCACAGAAACTGCATCTCCACCTTGATAAAGCCCTAAAACGTAATCAATTATGTCGTCATCCATATTAGTAGGATTCTGTTGTTTTAGTGTCTTAGCGTATTCTTTTACTTCTCCCATGGATTGAAAGATGTCTTGATAAGCCATAAGTAAAATCCTTTCTGTATAGATGATAAAAAAAGAAAAAGCAAGACAAAAATCTTGCTCTTACTACTTTTAGAATGAAGCTGAATTAAGGAAATAAGAAGTTTCTTTATCTTCCATCTCCTCAATTACTTTTTGAGCTTCTTCTGCAAAATCATGTAATTCAATATCTACGATTTCAATTGATTCTTTATCTTTGATTGTACCAACTAATTCATTGATTGTATCATCCATTTCAATAAATGATACAACTGTTAAAAGATTCGTACCTTCATGTGTTTCTACGTCTACAATCGTCCCTGGGCGAGAAGACTTTTCATTTGTTAAAGCTAAAACACCAAATGCGAAATCTTTAGGAATTGAAAATCCCTCAATTGTATACTTGTAACCTTGAGCTTTTTTCATTTTTCATATCTCCTTTTGAATTCATTTTTTTAAATACCTAATTTGTTGTAATCCTTATATTATAGACTTGGACAACCTATGTATCACAGTTTCTCATAAAATCATATCATAACTTTTAAATTAAGTGGTAATGATATTTTATATACTGTTTACTTAGAGATACTTGGTTTATCTGTTAAATGCATATAGCCATGCTTAAGGTTAGGAATAACCTCATACAAATCTTTTGCATCGTTTAGTAGCTCTTCAATTTCAGGGATTTGTAATGATCTCATTTTGTTATAGAAAGCTTCGTCTATTTGAACGAGCGAACAATAACCTCTTCCATCTTTAATTCTAAATAACTCATTATAAACTTGAAATGCGTTTTTAATATCTTCAGCATCAGAAGAAGGGACAATATCTTTAACCACTTCCTCAATTTCTTCAATATGAGCTTTCATTTCTTGTAAGCGATTAGGTTCCCAATGACTTAAGTTATATTGATTTGGGTCTAAAAGGCTATTTGTATCCATATGGAAAGGGTTGTTTTTATCGTTTTCTTCACAGGTTCCACAATGAAAGATTACGATATGAACATCTTTAATGGCATAGTCTTTCCAAATTCTTCGGTAAATCTCTTGGATAACGGATTTGGGAATGATTGTATGTGTACTGCATTCCACAGAATAACCATGATTTTCACCGATTCTTTTTGCTGTTTTTTCAATAAATAGTTCCCAATTATCAAGTTCATTTTTAAATTTCTTTTCGTTACATTCCATAGAAAATGTCACCTCATTTTTCTTATTTGATTTTTTGTATGAATCATTATTTTCGTCCAAATTCAATCTTTTCGATATCTTTGGATGGGATATTCTTTCTTTTGATTCTTACTGCATCCTGACTTCCGAATTGGTTTACTATCTGTGCTGTTTCCACATCTGTTAAATTGTAAAATGTAATTTGTTCATAGTTATATAAATGGATTGTCATTTTCATTTCCTAAACTCCTTACTTTGGAAGCTTTGAATTATTTCGTTTTGCTTTACAGGCTTTACAAAATTTACATAAACGAGTTTTTGATTCGTTTTCAGTATAAGTACCTTTGCAAATTGCACAAATTTTCATATCTGCACCTCATTAGATAAAGAAAGAGACATTTGTATTGTGAGTTATCATAATATCAATGCCTCTTTATCTAATCTATTATTATTCTTTAGTGTACTTTAGTAGCTAATTTCAATTGGAAAATTATGATTTTCAGTATTATTACCTATAATCTCAAATCGTTCTGATAAATCATTTAAATAAAAGTAACTCTTATATCCTTTTACTTTAACAGCCATAAAAGCACCTTTATCCTCACGATAAATAATTTTCCTTAGTGTTCCACGCCAATAAAAGAAATCACCATTATATGATTCTTTACTATTTTTATCATTGATTCCTGTATATTGCCCCATAGAACTTAATTCACATTCAATAGGAGTTGAATCAGTATAAAGAAGAGCTTTATCATCACTAACTTTCCAGCCATGCCCATAATGCCAACTGTTTGTTTCTACAGAGAATCCTCTAAATTTAGGTTGATTCAAAATATTTCCTCCTATTCAATTTGTTATTTGTTATTGAGCTTATCATATAGCATTTCTTGTGTTTTTGATGCTCCATGGGGATTCTGTCCCACTTGGTTATAAGAAGGATGGTTTGGATATGTATCAATTAGCTCATTATAAATACCTCGTCCATCATTTGGTACGCATACAGTACCAACATATTCATAGGTTGGTAGAGCTCGTCCAAACGCTCTTGTTTCTGAATTAGGTTGTTTCATGCTTTCTATCATAAGTTCTGTTAGTAACTCTCGTTGTTTTTGCATATCTGTAATCTTTTGTTCATGAATCATTTCTCTTGCTTGTAAGTCTGCAATAAAGGTACTGCCATCTAAAAGATATTCATCTTTATAGACTAACCAACAATGATGAACAGGACGACTCCTTGACAAGAGCCAACCTACATATGTTTTTAAATCTTCTTGAGGAATACCCGATTCTAAAAGTCCTGCATATACTTGCTCCGTATTTCGATAGCAATATCCAGACATTAGCTCTTGTGCATCAAAGACCTTCTTAATCATCTCAAAATGCTCGACTTCAGGTGTTAATGATTTTGTATTCATGAAGCAGAAAAAGGCGATTGTACGCTTGTTTGTGAGGGGATATAGCTTAGATGGAACAGTTACACTCCCTTCACGAGATTTAATAAGCACTTTATCTTTACGAACCTTTAAATACGTTGCATATTTGTCTAAGAATTCTTGGGTATGTTCATTTATTTGAATCATCTTTATGCTCCTTTTCGGCCTAAAATAGGGGATTAGTATTAAATCACATTCCATCCAGGTATGGTTTTTCCAACAAAATGTTTTTTTGTTACTTCATCATGATATAAACCATATGCAAAGATATTAGCATTTTTGTCAACTAAAACAATTGGTTCTGTATCATTTGTATTTTTGGGGTCAGTCGTTGTATCAATAAAAATCCCATGTTTTTTTGATAATGCGTCAAGTTCTGTTAAAAAATCCTTAACTCTTGTTTCGGCACTAATTTTTGTTTGTTTATGGTCATAATAAAGCTCCTCTATCTACGATTAATCTTTATATAAATATCAAATTCGTCACTAACCTGATGTTTTTGTTCATTCATTTGTTGCAGTAATTCATCCATCATTCACATATCAAGTAAATGATACGTTGTTTTGATACTTTGGTCAAAGGCTCTACCATCTTTTAATTTAGTCATTTTTTTCTCATTTGATTCCTAAGGGTAGAAGCATCAGGGTAAAAAAAGCACATCCTATCATTAATAAAATCCGCATTTTATTGGTTGATGTAATACCTTTTAAATTAATGTCTGTTATAAATAGAAAGAGTAATATGTTCTGTATTCCATAAATTAACCACACAAAGAAAGGATATTGGACACTAATGAAATGTTTGTAAGCATAAATCATTTGAATCATTTTTTAATACTCCATTTCTCGTTGACAAACAATACTCTCGAAACCATCATGACTTTTAATTCTCCAATTACAGCCAGTAGGAACTGCCACAATTTTAAACGGATTAATTTTTCTCTCTAACACATGGTCATAGTCATTACTGGCATCGGCTCCAAGGGTTTTGATGACATCGATTAAATCTATATGACTGTTGATGAAATAAAAAGAGGATTAGAAAGAATGAAACAAAACTTTGAACAATATGCATACTTTATTGTCCAGTTAAATGATATTAATGAATTAAAAGAATATCACATAGAAGAAAATGACTTTGTGCAACAGGTTCGTATAAAGTCTACATGCTTTGTAGAGGCATTTGATACAGACAGAAGTGAATATCATCAACACAACGGAAAGTCATTTACAGCGTTAAAAATGTTGAAAAATGCTGTAGAGTGTGAGGATAGACTGTATAAAATCAAATTTTCTACTGGTGAAGAAATTCAGGCATTTGGGTATGAAGTTTTAGCCTATTAATACATTCTTGAATATTTGTTTTTATGCCTATCTATAATAAATAGATTTATAAAAGATAGGTGAATTTCTAATTGTTAAATTCGTATAAACAAGGAGATATAAATATGATTATTTTAAAAGAGTTGCAGTTTGTTACAACAAACGGAACAGACATTGGAGTTATTTTTGATTTTGATGGTGATACACATGTAAATGTAATGCATGAAGATATTGATAATGATTTTGGGTGTTTATCTTTTAAAGATAAAGATGTTCGTCCGATGACTGCTAATGAAATTAAAAAAGCGTTAGAAAGAATCGAAGCAAACTTCAAAAAACATGCGTATTTTATTATTGAGTTGAATAATATTGATGAATTAGAGGAATATCACATTAAAGAAAACGAATTTGTACAGCAAGCCAGAATTGATTCTACATATTTTGCAGAGGACTTTGAAACACATCGAAGTGATTTACTACAACATAATGGAAAGTCATTTACAGTGTTAAAAGTGCTAACAAAGCAAGAGGATGAGGATAGAATGTATAAAATCAAACTATCTACTGGAGAGGAAATAGATGTATTTGAAGAAGAAATTTTACTATTTTAATATATGGTTTCTATAAAAAAGAATGTGTGTTTTTAGGAGGAATTTATAATGATTGATTTCAAGGTGAAATTAGATAAAGATGCAGATGTTTCAGTAGAAGCATTTAAAAATTTCCATACTTTTTTAGCAGACAACCTATTTACAGAACTGCCAGAAGGTACAACTGTAGATTTGGATTGTGCTTACACAACGTTTAGCTATCTGCAAGTAAAATATATCATTCGCATTCCAAGTCAAGCAGTCTTAAGTATATATGTATTAGGATTTAAATCTTTTAATGGTGAAGAAAGATTTATTCACACTGATTTTTTAAGAGGCGATTGTGCAATTGTAAATAATGCTATAAATAAAACATTATGGGGCGTTAATGTTTTTGAAGGAGAATTTCAGGACTATAAAGCGATTTTATACAATCAAATAATTCCTTTGTGCGAGAAGTATAAACATCAAGCGTAGCAAAATTAAGGCATTGATTCATTTCAGTGTCTTTTTTATGTTCAGCAGAATGAAAATCTTTTGTTTTGCTGATAATGATGAATATACTGTTTAAGGAGCTATATATATGTGGTCAAAGGAAGAAGTTATCATTAGTTTAGAAAATCATGAAGTTGTTAAGTGGAAAATTGCTACATTCCTGACTCTTAATAAACCATGGAATAAGTACAAACGTGAAGAATTTGCTTCATTGGTATCTAAAGAAGCTGTAATAAACGAATCACTGGCAAATATATTAACAGAAGCCAGAAAACAACGATTGGCTCGTGATGAATTAGAAAAATTATATTTTAAAGACCATAATACAAATCCACCAATCGGCAGAAACATGGATTGGGTAGCTAAATTACAGAAATACAAAGAAGAAACACATCGAAATTAAACCTGTTTCTTCTTTTTTATCATCTCAAAATAATAAGTATTCTTAATTTAATGAGATTCACCTCTATTTATTCCGAAAAGTTACGTTTTCACCATAAATAAAATGGACTCAACAAATAAAGAAAGAACCTCTCAGTTGTTGCTCCTCTCTTTTCTCGTAATGCGATTTATGCTCAATGCTATAAAAAACACCTCTGATAATAATTAGAGATGTTTTATCCAGTTTTTAATATTTATAATAAAAACAATGAAGACCCATCTTATTTTGTATCTATATATAATCTTAGTAAAGCATCAGCTTCTCCAAACTTCATTGTTACCTTTTTATTCGATTCTGCTGAAATAACGCCAATTTTGCCAAGATAAGTACAAGATGGTTTTTGTTTTGTTGGTACATGAAAAGAATAGTGTTTATATGTATACAATAGTAAATACGTTGGTTCATTTGACCATTCTTGTTCTTGTATATGATAGCCCTCTAACCTCAAAATATATTCTCGATTCATTTTATGAATTACTTCATCTTTTATCTCATATAATTCAAGTTCTCTTTTTTTCGCTCTACTTACTTGACCATGAGTATCATTATGATAATTTCGTTTTTTTGTATCTCTTGATTTTTTAGCAGACTTATTCATGATATATAGAGCTTCACATAAATTTTCGTTTGTCACATCTGGAATTACAATGGGTGAGAATATTCTTTTTTTGATAGGAACAGTGTCTTTTTTATCATATAAATCATATTTAATAGAACGATAATGAGAATTCATAAGCAATGCAACGGGCTCTCCTATAGGTTTTAACCCTATTTCTTTCAATTTGCTCTTTGTATATAATCCTTCAGGAACAGAGTTATATGTATATACTTGTAACAACTTATATGCCTCCTTTTTTCAAAAAACACTTTTTGCCATACCAAATCACACTTTTTCTATTAACTGTATATAACTATGATATAACAAGAACATACATTCGGTAAGGAAAAAAGCACCATTCATCCCTATCTATAGAGGACGGGGAATTCTGGTGTACTCCGTTAAAAAATTCAATAATTCAATTTCTTCATATAAAATAAAGATAACCACATCCTTACAAATCATAAACCTGAAGTTCGTTAACCTTATCTCCGTCACTCAATCCTTTGCTTGCTAATTGGTCTTGATAACCAGGACATCATTTTACACTTGAAATCCTTCTCATTTTTGTAAAGGTTATTTTTAGGCTCAAATATCAATTCATTACTATCATTCACAAAATTATAAATTTAGATACATAAGAAAAATAAAAAAGATAGAGGAAAAACCTCTATCTACTTTGAAGAATTTCTGTATGAGCTATTTCTCTTCTTATTTATGATTCTATCTTTTTCATGACCTAACATGATTTGTTACGGAATTTGTTCAATCCTCGTGCATGTTTGTAACTTGTCTGCAACAACCCCGATATTCAATCTTTTTCCCTACAAAATATTGATATTTAAAGACTTATAAATTTATAAATTGTAATAGTAATTCTCCTGATATGTTAAAGCATAGATAAGCAGTTCGTTAATCGTAAGTTCTTCTTTATTACAATTGTCAAAAATGATTTGTATATAGTTTAATGCCCTACTATCAAATCTAATTTTGGGAGTTCGTTCGTTGTCGAATTCGCTCTCAAATTTCTTATATTTGTTAGACAAATGAGCATTATCTTGTATTAATTCAAAAAGGTTTTCTTGATTATATCGTAGTAGTTTATCGTTATGACTCTCATTCAGATTCATAAGGACATCAACAAAAATACTTCCATATGAAAGGTCAATTTGAGGTTTCTTAGCTGTTGGCTTATCCTTAGTTTCGACTAAATGGTTCATTTTAATATATTCATACAGTTCCTCTTTAGGATGTGTCACTTCTTTTGAATCTTTCTGTAAAAGAATTTTGTACTTTGAAGGAATGGAAAAGTCAATTTGTACTAAAGTGTATGTATTAATCCCATCTTTATAGTTAGAAAGAATGAAAATATCATTCTCTATACAAGGAATATCTGTTTTTTCTCTATTGTTGTAATACACAACATCACCATAGAATACATCTTCATAAACACATAAAACTTTTTTGACATAACCATTATTGCGAAAATCTTTTAGAAAATTAATTCGCTCATAATGATTTATTGTTTTCTCTTCATTTTTATACATATTTGGTGTTTTTTCTTCTTTTTTAAACATGTTACCCCTCTTTTCTCTTTAATTTCTTTTTATGTTTAGGATAGTATTTTTATTGAATATAGTCAATTTCGATAGCGTTTGAATCTGCTCTATACATATAAAAAAGACCTCTTTTTAGAGGTCTAACTGTATTTTTGTTTTTATAGATTTATCTATTGGATAAAATATCTTCAATTTGTTCTTTTAGTTGAATAAGTTCCTCTTCGTTAAAATCCATTTGAGCCATTTTGAATTCATGATTGTTTTGATTGTTTCCATCTAATCTCATGGATATAACAAATTTCCTTAATGGTTCTTTAGACAGGTTGTTTTTTTGTTTTTCTATAATAAACATATTTGTCTTTCGACAATGAAAACCACCAATTATTTGAATAGCTTCTTTGCTTAAGTGTTTTTTTAATTTACCATTCTTATCTCTTGTAGATTTTATTTTCAATTTATTTACTCCCCTTTAAATTGATAAGTTATTATATTATGTATATACATTGTTAAACAAGCCCCAATAAGAGCTTGTTTAAAATCTATAACTCTTGTCTAACATAAACCTTTTTCATTTCTGCTACTATTTTAATGTTGTCCTCATTTATGGCTCCTGTAAAAGAACCCGCCGTTGTGAAAGAGATTTTTTGATTGTGCTCATTTTATGTACCATCGTCATTTAATTCAATTGCAAGAATTCGATTTTCATAGGAAATCATTCGATTCGCAATGCTCAAATGAGGGTGTTCTTCTTTTATTTTAAATATGAGATATTCCCTTTCTCCACGATTATTATCCATAGATGGTTTACCATGAGTATATTCATCTTTACTTAAGAACTTCTCGTATATCCAATCATCACGGTAATCACCGACATGAATAACTCCTTTCTTATTATTACCTTTAGTAAACTTAACGCATGTTACAACGTGTCCCTCTTTTAACTTTGTACTCATGTTATTACTCTCCCGTTCTATTTTTAAGTAAATACAGATGGTTCATGAGCATCTGTTACATATTCTTTCATAGATTGCAATTCACCGACAAACTGAAATGTATTCATAATAAATCCATCTAAATAATCTCGTGTAATGCCATTAAATTCTTCTAACCCTTTATGTAAGTGCATCAGCTCTATGAACGGTTCATATAAATGCTTGTATTTTTCGTCTAATATTTTTGAAAGTGTACGCCAGTGTTCTCCCATACCACATGGATAGAATGAGCCATCAGACATATCAATCACTCCACGTCTATTATCTGTTTCAATTTGCTTCTGCTCTTTATAGTAATCTGTAACTAAAGCAGTATTGCTCATTAATTCCATTCCATGTGTCATTGCTTTACTGATAAATACTTTTAAGAAATCCTTTGTTTTTTCATCTGTAAATTCAACATTATATTCCTTTGCAACTTCATCAAAAATTTCTTTTGCAACCTTTTCTTCATACATAACAAAAGCTTTCTTTAGTTGTTCTTCGTCAAGACCATGAATAGGCTTTTGTTCTCGTTTAAAGAATTTTGTTGTAGCCATAATGAATCCCCTTTTTACTTCAGTTTTGTAACCTTTATTTCATTCCCTTGATTATCTTCTACAAAGAAATATCCACCAGGATTTAATATCATCATGGCAACATCAAGACCTGTTTCCTTTACTTCACAGGATTGTATGACGTGTAGGTCTTTTAGCTTTGCAATACACTCATCTACTGAATTCGCTTCTTCTTTTGATAGATTTGTAGCAATTTCAAAAGTCATATTACTGCTCCCTCTTTTCTTCTGTGTTATTATTCATTTTAGAAATGTCTGTTTCAACACGTTCAAAGCAATCTTTAGACTCTCCTAATAATTTTTTAAAACTCCTTTTTATTTGTTTTTATATCAGTAGATTTCTTCTTCTGTTTTTTCTTGTTTTGTTTTTTTCTCTTGTTAGATTCGTTCCTTTTTTGGTTTTTCTGCCGTAATTCTTTATTACTTACCTCTTGGACAGAATAAGTTTTAATTTCATTTACTTCTACTTTTTTCCCTGTTTTTAAAAAACATTTTCCACAGAAGAGTATTCCTTGCTCTGTTTTTGAAGGTGAATCATCTTTTGTCCAACAAACAGGACATCTATAACTTGTATGATATTTTCTTGGGAAGCGTTCCTTCATATATCCTTTATAAGCTTTTGTTTGTTTCTTATTTCGATTTACCAATGTTGTAGAAACACCTAAACTTCCTTTTGGTTTATTCACTATATACCCCTTCTTTCTTTTATAGATTCTCGATAATCTTGTTATATTGATGTAAATTAATCATATCTATTGAATTCACTCCTTTATACCTTCTCTCAAGAATCAGAATTTCCCATGGTAATTTTCATGAATATGTCAGTGCTTATCCTGAATCTTACTGGACAATTCCTTCCTCAATAAAACGAAATCGCCCTTCACAATTATTATGAATATACTTTTTTTCAAAATGTTTGATTCTATGAAAAAATGAATACCCACATTTTTGACATTGATAATAATACACTTTTCCTTTGTATGGATATTTTTTCGACTCTAAAACTCCTAACCTCTTTAGCTCATCTTTAAAGTAACTACTTCCATCTGTATAAGGATTTCCAGTAACAAAGCAAGCGTAATGAATGAGCTCGTGCTTTAGTATGTCAAGAATCGTCTTTTTATCGTGATATAAAAGTAAATTTTTAGACAACCGAATTACTTTAGGTGTTCTTTCTCCATTATTTTCATCCACCTCACCATAAAAAATCGCAAATCTTCGAGTCATTTTCTTCGACATTTCGATATCTACAACTAACGGAATGCCATATTCTTTTTTTAGAAATTCTTTTGCAAATGTTGTTAGTTCTTCTATTGAAAATTTTATCAAGTCAGCACTCCTTTGTTCACGTATTGCAACTTTATTGTAAAAAATTATTTACTTAAAGTCAATAAAAGGGCTTGTCCCATATCTATCTTATTGATAAAATAACGTATAGAATTTGACAAACAAAGGAGTTTTTCGAATGTTTCATTTTGGAATTTCAGAAAAAGAAGGATGGTTTTATACCCCAACTTTCAATGTGTATCAAAAAGTAAATCAAGATGTATATTGCTATGTAAGTAGGTATTTCGGCTTTTATACTGTCCAATTATATGAACGAGGTACTACAAGTCTATGTACATTAGAAGCACGTTCTAAAGACGATATTGATGTTTTATTTTCATTAGGTGAGCAATGGTTGTCTGAACATAAAGATTGGGATGAAGAAAAACTAAAAAAAAGCCCCTACTCGATTACACAAGTAGAATGGCGTAAAAAATGTTGGGTTTAAATATATAACAAAAAGTTTCTCGTAATATCAACGTCAAGCACAGAACGTTAAAAAAATATTAATTAAAATAACACGAAGTTTTAAGTAAACAATCCTTCTATACATATCAAAACGTGTAAATGCTTTTAATAACACGAAGTTCAGCTTCTAAATCTGTTAAAGTGGTTCAGGGTTGAAATTTGAATGTTTTATTCTAATAACAACTATGCTACACATATAAGTTTTTTCTTATCAAATTTCACTAAGCAATAGATTTCCTCTTTTTGATTCCTTAATCTCTCCATCCCATCGCTTTAGCACCCTCATTATAATAACTCCAAGAACCTTTTCGTAGGCTTTCTAAAAACTCTTCGTATTCTTTTACCGTATGTTCCTTCTTTTTACTTTGAAAAGGTTTTCCCTCCCACATAAATCTTTGAATTTCCACCGCTGTATCAGCGTGATAGTCAATCATGTCTCTGTTTATACTACTCATTTTTCTATATCCTTTCTATACTGAATACCTACATGATATCACATTTATTGACTATAGTTAACAAAAAAATAAAAGGTTGCAATTTTTAAAATAAAAAAGAGAATCTATATAAAGATTCTCTCATTTATCTTCTTATCGAACTTCTCTTTCTAATTGTTCAATTTGTTCAATTGGTAAATCTGTCATCTCGGCGACATCACTAATTGACATAGATGTATATTTTTTTAAGAGTTTTTTTGCAATTTCTCTCTTTTCTCCATTGATTTGAGTTTTTGTGTCAGAAAGAAATTTTTCACGCAGGTCATACATCCGTTTTGTTTCTTCATCCGCACTTAGTCGTCTCAACTTGCTTTCAGCTTTAGCAATCGTTTTATCCATTTCAATTACCTCCTCTAAAGTTTCCTCAGGAATATCTTCTTGTAAAAAGAGTAACCATCTATGAAGGTTATTATTTTTCTCTATTTCTATATTTCGCATCTGTATATGCTATGTATTCTTCACTCGTTAAATTAGAATCAGCATCTGGAGCACTTAGATGTTGGGTGAAATGTAATTTGTACTCTCCTGAAGTTCTCATTTTTATATACGTCTTAATAGTAATGGTATTACTGAAATGCTCGTCTCCTTTTGTATCAACTACTACCTTAATCTGCACTCCGTTTGGTAACGTAATATCTTCTCCTGTTGCTTTTATCTGATTGTTCATTGAATGATATTCCGAATACGGCATAAATACTGCAATCGGTTCATTATTTTTTATGATTACTTTTGTTTCTTTTTTATTAATAATATCTGTTATTTTTTTCTTGAAATCCGTTAAACTGATAATCAATTGGCTTAGATTTGGTATTTTCATGATTTCATCTCCGTTCAATATTATGGCTTTATCATATCACAATAGCATATCGCAAACAACACTAAATTTAGCTCTATATTTATCGTTAAATTTAGTGCCAAATAAAACATGATTTTTGCTCGCAAATAAAAACCCCAAATCTGTAATAGATACGAGGCTTAATATTATTTTTATTCTTCTATGCAAATGAAAGCTTTCTTTAAAGGATAGACTCAATAACTTCTTCTGATATCTCAATGCCAAAGCATGGATTCCAGTCTTCGTTTCCTTGTTCTCTTTCATTTAGAAATGGCTCATCATGGTCGATAATTACTTTATATTCATTTCTTCCACTTACTCCATCAAAGTAACATGCGTGAGTATCTTCCATTTGAAAAATGACTTGCTCATCAACTAATTGGCTTACTACTCTTTCCATACCTTTTTCTGTTAGATTAGTGAATTCCATAATTAAACCGCTCCTTTTTAATAAGTTAATATATTAACTACCTGTTATATATAAGTCCTTATATTATACATAAAAGAAATATGACTTATTACTAACGATTAATAAGGAATTAGGATATAAAAAATAAGAAATATAAAAAGTAAACACGATTACATTTAAAGCAAGTCAATATAACCATATAGAAAATTTCATAAAAAGAAAAAACTCCATCAACGATAGAGTTAAATTGGTCATTATCTCATACAGCGAAATTCATTTGCTTTTTGTAAATTAATCTTTCTTTTTTATATATCAGCTTTAGTAAGCTCAACTTTTGTTTCTGATGGATTTAATTGTTTTTCGCTTAAAAATACATAGAATTCATCAAAATAATTTTTGTGTACTGACACAAAAGACACATGAATCTTTTCTTCTTTTGATTTTACATCTAATTCTGTAGCCATCGCCTTATCTGTGATATCAATATTTTCCATTTTGTCATAAGGGATTGATTTAAAATCTTTTTTCGTTAAACGAATTCCATAATAGATGTATCGTTTACTTGTCAGTATATATACATTGATATCCTTGTTTTGATACCTTGGTCTTGCAAATGAATATCGAATTTCCTCTCCAGGTAATAATCTTTCTTCAACCGTATCAATGGCCATCTTCACCATAGAAAAATCTCCAGGTTGCGAATCAAACGCTCCTTTATATTTTTGATACACATCTGGATTCTTCTCTTTAAATGTTACTAACTTGTTCATGTCCCGATTACTCATCATCAAGAATAAAACAAGACACGCAATGAATAAAACAATAGCAATCCACATTAAAAATCCCCCTCTTGTTAAAGAATAACGCATATAAATTATATTATATCATTTGCATTCATCATAAAGAGTTGAGATAATTCATTTTACTTATAAAAAATTTAAACATGTATGCAAAGGCTATGTGTTTTCATAGCCTTCATTTAGCTTAATTTCGCTATATAAAAAAGCACCTGGCTTTAAAAAAAGCGGGTGCATAAAATCCCTTAGATATCCTTTTTGTTCCTTATTTACGCTGATAATACGTATTGTACTCTACACTTTACGTCTTGATATGCTTTTACAATAGCAGGGACAAAATATGCCTCTTTCAACTCCTCTACTGTTAGTACAGTTCTGTCATTATCTTCATGGAACATAATTCTATTTGAAACAATGCTCATAATGGATAGTAAAACTATAGCTAACGGTTTGTGAAGATACATTGCTAAAATAATGACTGACTTCAACACCCATAAAAGGACATTCCATCTCATTCTTCGCTTACTTTTCAGCAATTGTTTGCGGAAAATATAATCACAGAAAAAAAGACAGATAAATTGACCTGTGAATGCAAATACCAAACTATTGAATACCTTTAATAATACATTGACAGTGATTGAACCTATCAAAACCTCACTTATTACTTTTTTATACTGATTTAATTTTTCTTTCAAAAACTTTCCTCCTTTTTATTTTAGTTTTAATAAATGAGAATATATAAATGCCATCCCACTCAGGAATGTTCATTTTCTTTTATATGGGAAACTGCCTGTATAAAAGTTTATCTTCGGGACTTTTTTACAAAAGAATTTCTGGGAAATTCTTGCCTGTTTATACCTCAACAACATAATGTGTTTCCTAACTTCTCCTCATTAATATTATTATATTGAGAATAGACAAAAACATAACAAAGACAAACAAGCCCATTCCTTTTAAATTAGGAACAGGCTTATTTCAATGCGGTAATTTAATTTTTAAAATCTCTTGCTACTTCCTATACTTCTTCAATAGAAGCATTTAATCTTTTTGCAATTTCTTCTGAATTAACACCCTTGTTCATTTATTTAAATGGATAGTGAATTACTTACCTTAATTTTGAACTTTAATATTTAAAAACAATTATCCTTTGTTTCAACATAGAAAAATCACCCAATATACAAAAAAGCCGATTAAATATCGGCTCTTTGTTCTCATTTTTTAATTATCTTATCTGGTACAATAATAATACTTGAATGAACTGGCTTTTCTTTATCTATATTTTGAATGTCAATCGAACTTATGCGTTTATTCCCTGCATTATCTTCAGCCGTCACTGTATATTCCCCATTTTCCTTAACTTCAAATTGAGGGTCTGATAATAAATTTTCCTTATTTGGAAGTAAAAATATTGATTTCACACCACTTAATTTATCAGTAGCATGAATTTTTACTTGGACATTTTGATTCGTCCATTTTAGCGTACTTGGCTCAAATGTAATGTCAGGTGGTTCTTTGTCGATATTGGTAACTTCAACAGGAATGGTTGCTTCATTACCGAATTCATTAGCTATCTGGAATTTATAAGTACCATTTTCAGATACAACAAAAGATACCGTATCAGCATGTATTTTGGAACCATCTGGCAAGACAATGTAGCTGATTTTATGAGGTTCATTCTTTCCTTTTAATGTAATCACCACTTCACCGTTTGTCCAACTACTTGGATTTAAAGTGACTTCAGCCTCTGGAGGAATCGTATCCATATGAATATAAATTTCCCCAATACATGTTTCTTCTGTACTTACATTATCATGATTCAAAGCTTTCACATATAGTTTGTAAGATTCATCAACAGGAAGATTTTTGATTGTACCTTCAAGCTCCGTTGTTTTTCCAGAAAAGATAGTCTTCCCTGTTTTATTGGAACGAGCTTCATAAACATATTCCGTACCATCAGGGTTTTTATTGCCATCCCATTTTGGGGTAACGCTATCTTTTGTGAAGTCTGCATATCCTTTCGAAATCGGTTGGTTTGTTAATGTAGATATGGAATACACATCTGAATACGCAGTATAAGCACCTGAAGGATTTTTTGCTCTTACTTTGTACTTATATACTTTATTTACATCTAAATCTTTATGGGTCAGTTGGTTGTCTGTTCCCAAATTGAATGTTTCACCTGTTGTAATGCAATATACTTCATAAGTAACATCCTCTGCATTTCCTTTTGTGTCAAAAGATAAACTTAATTCATTGGTCTTCACATTAGAAAATGTAATAGGAGCAGGTGCTTTGAAGTTATTCACATAAAAACGAATGCTTTTTAGGGAAGAAACGCCTCCCTTATCATCTTGAACCCATACCTTTAATGTATGCCATCCTTCTGTTAAATCAGATGGTAATGTGTAGTCCATAGAAAAGTTTTGATTGGAAGTATCCGAAACAAAGCTTTTTAATGTACTATCTTTTCCATTATCAATAGCCCATTTTACTTCTACATTATCACCTTTATCTAAATCTTGAACATGTCCTTCTAATTTAAAGGTTTCTCCACTATAATACGTATTGCCATCATTTGGCCTTGTAAGTTCTAATTGAGGAGATTCGTTTAAAGCTCCTGCCCCCACAATAACTGAAAACTCTTTCGTTTCATTTGGGGCTAATGGGATATCCTTCCACATGTAATAACAGGCAGAATCTCCTGTAGTGAATGTACTACCAGGTTCCCCCATTTGAGCTACTCCTGTTGGTGACCTTGCAATATTAGTGTTATCATTACTATACTGACCTGCCCAATAACTGGTAACATTTGTCACATTGTACACATCTTTAAAATAAGCGGTTAATTGTGTATTTTTATAATACATTCTAATCCCATTTCCTTCAGGTAAATATTGAATAGGAGACCTATCATCCCCTTCTATTGCCGTATCCCAATAGTCTTTAATAGTAATTGTTTTTGTATCATTTGTTGTATTTTTAACAGTGTATAAGATTTTAATGTAAGTTCCATTATTCACAGGGCTTAATTGAACATTTAAGTCCACTCCTTTATTTTCTGGATCTGTATACGTCTTCTCTATAATTCCTTCACTTATTTTTGAAATGTCTACAACAGGAAACTTTAAAATGTTACTTGCTGAATCAACAGTCATGGTTAATGTCGTATTTGATTCACTATAAAAAACTTTTCTATTCTCGCCCGTCCGAATCCAAAATCTGTAAGCAACATTGTTATCAAACGCATATTTTATCTTTCCATTATCGTATATATATTTGGGAGAAGGCATTGCATTTGCATTTACTACAAATAAATGAATGGTAAAAATAAGTGTTGCTAAAATTGTGATTAGAGATAAAATTTTTTGCTTCAATTTAAATTTCATAAGTATCACTCCTTTTTCCTTTTTAAGTAAAATAATTTGTCATTAACTAATCCTCCTTTCTATTTTTTATTTATAAATTTATAGGATTGTATTACCGATAATTTCGTTAAATAGTATGTGGCATTGCTCCTTCATTTACAAAATTATTCTATTCACATCTAACATTTCTTAATCAACTGTAGTTTGGTTATGTACGATTTATCCATGAACAAATTTAATCGACTTGCAAGGAGTAGATGCAAAAAAAAGCCGATATTTAATCGACTTTTTCGTTCTTATTTTTTAATTATCCTATCTGGCACAATTGTAATACTTGAATGAACAGGCTTTTCTTTATCTATATTTTTAATCTCAATTGAGCTTTTCTGTTTGTTCCCTGCATTATCTTCAACTATTACGGTGTATTCGCCGTTTTCTTCCACTTCGAATTGAGGGTTTGATAATAAATTATCTTCATTAGGAAGTAAGAATATTGATTTTACACCACTTAATTTGTCAATCGCATGAATGTTTACGTGAACGTTTTGATTCGTCCATTTCAGTGTACTTGGCTCAAAGGTAATGTCAGGTGGCTCTTTATCAATGTTTGATACTTTCACAGGAATTATTACCTCGTTACCAAATTCATTACACACTTGAAATCCATAAGTGCCATTTTCAGATACAACAAAAGATACCGTATCACCATGTATTTTTGAGCCATCTGGTAGGACAATGTAGCTGATTTTATGAGGCTTATCCTTTCCTTTTACCGTAATAATAACTTCACCATTTGTCCAGTCACTTGGAGTTAATGTAACATCAACTTCAGGTGGAATCGTATCAATAAAGATTTCACCAAGAAATGTTTCTTCTGTACTTACATTATCGTGATTCACAGCTTTTACATATAGCTTATATGATTCATTAACAGGTAGATTCTTAATTACACCCGTATATTCTTTTGCTTTGGCAGAAAAAATAGTTTCACCCGTTTTACTGGAACGAGCTTCATAAACATAGTCTGTTCCATCAGGATTATTGTTAGCATCCCATTTTAGGGTAACACTTTCTTTCGTAAAATCTGAGTATCCTTTTGAAATGGGTTGGTTCGCTAACGTGGATTTTGAATAAATATCTGAATATGCAGTATAAGCTCCTAACGGATTTTTTGCTCTTACTTTATATTGGTACACTTTATTCACATCTAAAGTCTCATGAATAAGTTGATAGTTTGTTCCAAGATTAAATGTTTCACCCGTTGTAATGCAATATACTTCATAAGTAACATCTTTTGCATTCCCTTTCTTATCAATAGATAAACTTAATGCATCTGTCTTAATATTGAAAAAGGTTACAGGACCAGGTGTTCGTAAGTTATTTACATAAAAACGAATACTTTTTGGAGCAGAAACTGCACCTTTATCATCTTGTGCCCATACATTTAAAGTATGCCACCCTTCTTTTAAATCGGATGGTAATGTATAATCCATTGAGAATTTTTGGTTTGAGCCATCGGAAACAAAGTTTTTTAGCGTACTATCCTTTCCATTATCAATCGCCCATTTTACTTCAACTTTATCGTCTTTATCTAAATCCTGAACATTTCCTTCTAATTTGAAAGTTTCTCCACTATAATAGGTGTTCCCATCATTAGAGCTTGTAAGTTCTAATTTGGGAGATTGATTTAATGGACCTGCACCCACAACAACCGAAAACTCTTTTGTTTCACCTGGAGCTAATGAGATACCTTTCCACATGTAATAACAGGCAGAATCTCCTGTCGTGAAGATTGAACCAGGTTCCCCCATTGGAAGTACACCTGTAGGAGATTTTGCTTCGGATACTAAGTATGAACCCGCCCAAAAATGAGTAACATCTGTCACGTTATACGCATCTTTAAAATAAGCAGTTAACTGTGTATTCCCAGAATACATTCTAATCCCATTTCCTTCAGGTAGATATTGAATAGGAGACTTATCATTTCCTTCTATCGCAGTATCCCAATAATCCTTGATAGTAATCGTTTTTGTATCCTTTGTTGTATTTTTAGCAGTATACAAGATTTTAATATAAGTACCATTATTCACAGGACTTAATTGTACATTTAGGTCTACTCCTATATATCCTGGACTTTTAAAATTCTTCTCTATGATTCCCTCCTTTATCTTTGAAACGTCTATAGTAGGAGAGGCCAAAACGTTACCTGACGAATTAACAGCCATAGTCAAGACTGTAGCTGATTCACCATAAAAAATCTGTTTATTTTCACTTGTGCGAATCCAGAATTGGGAACCATTATTATTATCAAACCCATATTGTATTTTTCCATTATTATACTTATATTGTTCAGATGGATATGCATTTGCATCTACTACAAATAAATGAATCGTGAACAGCAATGTCATTAAAGATGTTAAAGCAAGCAATATTCTTTGTTTCAATATATATTTCATGTGTATCACTCCCTATTTCTTTTTAAATAAATATTTTTTCATTAGTTAATCCTCCTTTCTATTTTTACTTATAAATCTTATAAATTGCATTACCAATAATTCTATTAAATATTAGTTGATATTATTTAATTATTATAAAAAATACGTATACGATATATTTTAAAATTGGAATAAGAAGAAAGAAATCAACAAAAAGCTAAAATACTTATTCTTTTTCTATAACTAAATTCTAACATTATACATACTATAGTCAATAAAATTTGTGCTCTACTACTAAAAATTAAAAAAGACTCCTTTTTATAAAGAAGTCTTTTGCAACAATTTATTCTGTTTTATATTAAAACTCCCTCATCTTTTTCAATTCTTCAATCCGTAAAGATTTACCTTTTTCAAACCCATCTGCATATCCTTTGTCATAATCATCTTTTCGAGACAATTTCATTGGAGACGTGATAACTGTTCCTCCTTTTTCAGAAATGCCTCGTTCATACCCTTGTTGATAAGCTTTTTGAGCTTTTTGAGATTTTTGATATCCATATTCTACTCCTTTATTATAAATTTCTTGAATTTCACTACGATAAATACCTTTTTTTATTTCATTTAATATTATTTCCTCACCTTGTTTATATCCTCTCTCAAATTCTTCTTGAAGTAATTCCGTTTTTAATTCTTTCATCACTTTTTTCTTTTCATGTTTAGGCCGTTTATCAAATCTATTGGATTCTCTCGCCTTTGTGGATTCATAGTCCTTTTTCAATTGGATTCCTACTGTGTATAAGCTAATCAGATTTGTATATGTAAGTGAATCAACCATATCTATAAATTCTTGTATGAGATATTCTCTTGCTTTTTCAATATCATCGATACCATCCTGTACAAAGACACCAGTTAAACTATGCATTAATAGGGAGGCTCTTACTTCGTCTGAGAAAGGAGCTATAATTTCATTCATTTCTTTTTTAAAATTACTATTTTGATTACTCATTATAACCAATACCTCCAACATATATATTGTCTGCACTTTATGTATACTATGTATCATAGAGTTATTTATTGTAAGCTTATTGCTGTTATTTATATTTGTTTTTTTATTTAAATTACGGTATGTGAAATTTTGGTATTTTCATCTTCCATCAAAAAAGACAAAGAATATATCTAATCTTCGCCATTTGTTTGCATAACTATTTTATTATTAATGCTATTATCAATCATGGACCCAATTCATAGGATTCCTTTTTTGGAATGCGACTTGGTAAAATCCAAAGATTTATTTCTTTTATGTATTCGATACCTAATTCTAATAATCTTTTTTGTTCCTTATCTACATTCTCCGCCAAGGAAATACCTTGATTAACACAATATCTCTTCATTTGATAATTATCTAATGAATATTGCTTTAAACACATAACAAATGATTGCAATTCCTTTTCTGCATCTCGTTTATCTCTAAAACGATAGTCTAACAACCAGGAATCAATGATGTTCATTATCATTGGATATTTAGACAACGGAACATTTCCTTTTAGTCGATATTCATATATATTTTCTTTTTTTACAATCTCAATCATACTTTTCTTAAAATAGTCTGACACACATAATTCCCCCATTCATCCTTTTTATATAGACTATTTTACTCATTCATTCAGAAAAAATTTCCTGTTTATAATAGAAAAAGCTCTCTTTTTTGAGAGCTTTTTCTTCTGGTATGATTTTTCTATACATTCAGCCCTGAAACATCTACTAAATCTGAAATCAAAATCGGACCATCTTCAAAAGTAATAGATTCGTACATACCAAATTTTGCGAATTCCCCATTAGGATTCAAGTCACCTTTACATCGCCAAACATCATAGGAATGTTCTTTATCTGGGTATGGTTTTATTCTCCATGCAGATGTGTAGTTTATTCCACCTTTTGCGATATAACGACATCCACACATATAAAATACTTTAATTCTACTATTTCTACTTCTGTCAAAACCTTATTCATTTTATTCATCAATTCTTTCTCCTTTAAAAAACCTAATTTCTTATACCTGTTTTATATTATCTGTGTATTATATTTATAATTTGTTTATAATATAAAAAAACAGACAACTTTTGCTATCTGTTTTTACATTTTGTGTTTCTTTTATGCAATTAATTAATATTAGCCACACCTACGATATCTTGAATAAGAATTTGTAAATCCTCCCTCTTTATAAACTGGTATTCTCCATATGTAGGATAACACCAATCCATTTACATGATGTGCTATTTATCCTTACTTCTCATTCTTCTTCTGATAAACATGAATCCTGCTAAAGAAAGGAACATACAGGAGGCAGGTACACAAGCATACCATTTTATATCCACAATAAAAGGAATGCCCATCATAATAATTGCTAAAAGAATTCCTATAATCATTGCTCTCTTTTTTCTTATAAATCATTCACCTTTAAGTTCTTCCCTTTTAGGAGCAAATTCTAATTTCATTGCCCCCACATCAAAATATTCGACAGGATATATTTTTTCTTCCACTTCTTCCCTATAAATACGTATAACTGTAATTTCAGTTGGAGTAACAGTTTTTACTAAACAATTATATACTCGTGGGGAATCCCCAATATTATGAGGTGGTTCAATGAGATAAATAGGAATACCTGTGTAAAGTTTTGCTGTGTCAAAAACTGTCGCTTGTTTTAAGAATTCATTTTTCATTTCATAATTTCCCCTTCTATGTTTTTGACTGGTGTATATTTATAAAAAGGATTATCTCTATATGCTTTATAGTTTTTGATTCTATCAATCAATTCATTAATATTTATTTTCTTATATCTGCCATATCCATATGACCTATCTAATTCATAAAGTGACCAAAATCCAGTATTATACCTCCTGTATTTGAGACCACGAATTTTTGGAAACATTCTTTTTCTTAATGTTCTCATAGGTTAACTTCCTCTTTTAATAAATCCTCAAGTTGTTTTTTTAGATTTTTGTAATTTTGAATCAAATCATAATTCTCATCGTCTAATAATTGATTTGTATACATTACAATTTTTCTTCTTAAATGTTCCAATTCTATAGAAAGCTTATAAATGTCAAAACTAATGACTCCTTCATATAGAAGGTCTTTATCTTCAGTATCTTCCCAATTTGGAAAATAAGTTCTTTTCCCTTTATAGAATCTATATTCTTTTCCACATTTTAAAATCGTATATTCTTCTTCATCATTTAAGACATAGTGCCCTGTATAATAGTTAGGGTCATCTTCTATTCGTTTACTACTTGAACCTACTAATGAACCACTTTGTAATGAAGGTTGTGCGAGATATAATACCTTTTTCAAGGTGTTAATTATTTTTTCATTTGATAATTCTTCTTTTGGATATGCATATATTCGATAGAGAGACTTATCAAAAGCAAAGCTTTTATATAGAAAATTAGCATGCAATCTTAAAGACAAATATTGTCTTACATCTTCTGACAAGTGTAATAAGCATAGTACAGGGTTTCGTCTATCATCACTATTATCAACGATTGTTACAGGGTAATTCGCATAGATGGAATTTGTTATAATACATCCATATCTTCCGTCCAATGGGTGGTTCTTATGTTTATCTTCTCTTAAGTTAAACGGTATCATTACGATAATCCTCCTCAAATTATATTTTTATCAGATGGTTTTTCTGAATTTTTTCTTCCTATCATTTTCTACTTTCGACATTTCAGTAAAAATAGCAATAAGCTCTTTAAAATCCATGGTGTTCTTTTCTTCTTCATATGACTTCCAAGTTGAATCACTATGATTCATTCCATATGTCAGCCAAATTTCTTCTGCTTGCTTAAGTGAAATAAATATACCTTGTTCTCTAAAATCTTTTTGCATCGCTCGTTTTTCTTTATCTTGGAGGAAAATGATTGCATTCATCATTTCTCTAAAATAAATTTGTTTTTTAACAAATCCCATTAAGATTCATTTCCTCTCTCATGTATTTTTTGTAGAAAATGCATTAGTAAGTAATGTAATAAGTTGAATTCCAAATCATCTCTTATTCTTCTATTCCAGGGCTTTCAGCTTGTTTAGATTCTTCTACTAACTTCCTCACAGCATCCACATGTTCCATTTGTAATTGAATTCTATTATTCAACTCTGATTCTTTTTCCTTAACAAGACATAATAATTCAGAGCTCTTTAGTAAAGAATCTTTTAAACTCTTTTCTCCTAAAAATTCTCTCAGTAATTGAAATAATAATTTATTCTGATAATAACTCTGTTTATCCACAGCTATATCGTAAATTGCATCACCTATAGAATCTACTTCCTCTGCATCTGCTTGGTTCCTTAATTCATATAACTTACTCATCGAAAATAACTGTTGTCGTTCCACGACAGAAAGGTGTTTGTAACTATCAGGATTATCTATAAGATTCTTTGCAAATCCTAAAGTTTTCGCTTGCATTGACGACATTCGCTTACCCATATTAATACCTCCTAAAAGAAAGAGTCCCTAAAAGGAACTCTTTGTAATTATTCAATTAATAGTATGTAGGCTTAAAGAAATCTGCCCTCATTTCTGGAACATTAAACATTGTTCCTGCTTCTGCATTTTGTAAATGTTTATTTACTTGATACATCTTCGCATCAATAGAATCAATAAAATGCAGTAAAAGTGCTTCTTTTAATTTTGGTGTAACAGGTGAGCCCCACTCTAACTGACCATGGTGACTTAGAACCATATGTGATAGTAACATTGGAGCTTCACTATCTTTATCTAATTTTTTATCTTGGATAAGTTTCGCAACTGTTTTATGAATCGCTGTATCCATAATGGCAATGTGACCTCGTAAAGAACCTTCTACGCTATAGGTTGGATTTAAGATATTTTCAATTTCGACCAATTTTCCTAAATCATGCAAAATTACACCTGCACAAAGTAAATCTTCATTTGCTCCATAGATTTTTGCTAACTGCTTGGCTGATAGCAACATCGTGTAAACATGGTACCCTAATCCACCAACAACTTCATGATGAAATTTCTTGGCCGCAACATGCTCATAGAATTTTTCTTTACATGGTTCAAAGATTGCTTTTGTAATTAGTTTAATATCTTTGTCTTTTATATTCTCAATGGTGGATTCAATTTCTGCACGAATGATATCTGCATCCATCCCAATTGTTTCGACCAATTCAGCTTTGTTAAATTCAGTTGCTTCTTTAATTGTCGCAAGCTTAATCTGTAACTTCCCTTCATATTCCGTAATCGCTCCCGTTATATGGGCAACAGGAAAGTCTTGAGCAAAGAGAGTACGATGTTCTTCTGTAATCGACCAAAGAATAGTTTCTAATGAACCTGTTTTGTTTGCTACATTAAGTTTAAAAAATGGATTGCTATTTGAAGCAATAGATTCATTAATATTTTTTAATAAAAAAACGCCATTGATTCTGTCACCTTTTTTTACTTTTTTAAGATTTACCACCATTTACATACAACCCTTTCCATTTTCTATATTTATTCTTATTAACTATAGTATATATTATGTTTATTGTTTAGTAAATTATTTTTTATAAAAATAAAAAATAAGAAAACTTATCCCTTCTTTTTATAAGATGCATTTATTTTGTTAATCACATCAAAATATTTTTTACTTAATGCTATTTATTCCGAGTCCATATTCTTTTCTAATCTTATAATTTCTCTTCTATCCAATCCAGTTGCGTCTTCAATAAAATATAATGGTTTTCCTTCTTTTAGTAGTTCTTCAGCTATATTAATTTTACATATGTGTTCAAATTTCTTTACACTTTCTTTTATACCTTCTCTTATTTCCTCTGCTCTTGCACCTTCTATCCGTGTTCTTTCATCTGATAAATATTTATCCCTTAATTCGATGAACCTTTTTAATTCATTAACAAAATTCACCATTGTTGATACGGGCAAAAAATAAAACCCACTCAATAATTGAGTAGGTCCGTATAAAAATTCCTTAAACTTGTTTCTTTATCGCCTCAATAGCTTCATTTGATAATCCTGTATGCTTTGAAATTTCTGATACAGGTAATACGTCTAAAAAACTTTTTGCTATTTCAATTGCTTTTTCTTCCTTACCTTCTTCCTTCGATTCTGCTCTTGCACCTTCAATACGAGTTTTTTCATCTGATAGATGCTTTTCTCTCAACTCATATTCTCTCTTTACTTCATCGTCTGCACTTAGAAAATTCAATTTGTTATCTGCTTTATTAATTAATCCATCCATTCCTCGTAACACCTCCAACTCTTCGGTAGGTACATCCTCTTTCAAGAATAGCAACCATCTGTGAAGTGGGTTTGAATAATCTTTATTATCTATTTTATCAAACTTAGGTAATTCTATGAAATGAATTTCCAGTAAATCCGTTAACATGCATTTCTGCGTATCCTCATATAGATGGAACGTTGAACGAAATGATTCTAACTCCAACATTTCAAATCCTAACAAATTGATGGTAATTGTTTTGGATAATTCCTTGAAGTTTTGTCCTGACTTAAAGTTTTCTGTATATAGCTTGGACCAATAAAATAAAGTTCTATGAACCATATTATACTGATTAAGCAATTGCACCTCTATATTAATCTTTTCTTTTTTGCTTGTAATAGCCTTAATATCTAAAATCCCTTGTTTTTCTACTAAAGATTCCTTCGTAAGTTTTTCTTCTCGTATTTCGATATCATCTATCTGAAACGATAAGATAGAATTCAAGAATCCAATTAATAGGTCTTTATCTGTGTTTTCACCAAAAATCTTTTTAAAAATAAAATCGTTTAGTGGTTTCAATCTCTTTGCTCCAACGAACTGTTCCATTATACATTTTCTCCCTTTTAAAAGTTATCTTCATAACTTTGTAGTATTTGTAAGAAAAGCCAAATCAAAAGATTCGGCTTAGTTTTCATATTTAATTCCTCTTATATAATCGACCGCTTTTTGTGCTTGAGCACTTGCTTGTACAATCAAACGAGAATCCCCTTTTAATGCTCCTAACCATCCTTTTAGGTATGACGCACTGTTTTCAAACGTACTATTATCAATACCTGCAATCGCACTCATCATAGACGCTCCAAGTTCAGCAACAAGTTCTTCTTTTGAATACACTTCATCACCGAATTTAGCAACTTCTACAATACCTGAACGATTTAAACGACTTTTATGACCTGTTGAATGGACCAATTCATGAAAACATGTAGAGTAGAATTCATCTACATTCGGAAAATGTTTCATTGGTGGTACATTTACGACATCCATTGATGGGCGATAGTATGCCGAACCAGGGTTGTAAGTCATATCTGGTTTATTCATAAAATCCTTTATTAGTTTTTCAGCTTCTTCTACAGGGTCATGCTCGAAAGATGTGCTTACTCGTTTACTCTCTAACCCCTCGCATTGCGTATTGATTTCATACACTCTGTAGTAACGTAATAATGGATATGTGTCTTCTTCCTTCTCTTCATCTTTTTTCCCTTTTTTCTTAATCCATTTCCATAATACAGCGATACTATATTTCTTACTTTCTCCTTCTTTAATTCTGCCACCTGCTTCTGTAATTTGTTTATACGTTGCATATTCCCCACTTGATAATAAAAATTGATTAATACCACGATAAGGAGTTTGCGTTTTCCAATTGACCGCAACATCTGTACCTACCCATGGTTTTCTCCAAGGAATTGTGCCTTCTTCTAACTTCTTAATAATATTTTCTGTTACAATTTCGTATACTGCTTCACTCATAGTAAGAATCCACCTTTTTAATAAATTTTTAAAATTACCTGTTTTATATATTCCATTTATTTTAGATTCTAAGAATCATCCTTATTCGTCATCTTCAAAAATACATAAAAAAACCGCTTATATTAAGCGGTTTTAGCTAATTCTACTTGCTCTGATTCATCTAACGAAATTAAATCCCATGCCTCTTCGTATAAACTAAACTTACTTCGTCTTCCTGTTGCCAAAGAGACTCCTTGTGCATCTTCTCGAATATCTTCAATAGGAATAATCCATGTATTATATTCATCTCCCTTCGATACAAGAAACAACACATAGTCACAACTATGCTCATTGATGTCTTTTATCTTCCCATTTTTTAATATCGTTTCATTTTCATAGATTTCTTTATTCCTTCTTTGTCTTTGTACATATGTAAAACTTGCTCTTCCTTTGTCATTTGCATTTGCATATTTAATTAGGATTCTTTTACCACAAACCTCTAAGTCATGTCTTCTGTATTTGACCTCTTCAACATCAGGATAAATACTTTTAAATTTATTCAAAATATAATTCATTTCTTTTTTTTGTATTTTTTTAAAAGAACTACGCTTGTTTAACTTCTTATAATATAAATCTTCGTATGTGTAACCTTTCTTGAGATACATTCGTAGTGTCGATTGGCAAATTCCAAAATAAGCAGACCACTCATTTATCGACTTGCTCTCTCCATTTAGCTTCAAAAATTTTCGAGGACGCTTTTTTATGCAACCACAGCTCTGTTTCAGCTTCCTAAACAATTGACTTTTATTTGCAAAAGTTGTTTTTCCACAATCACACTGACATTTAAATAAGGTTTTACCATCTTTATAGACTGAGTGAAATCCTAACACTTGTAAGCAAGAGTATTTTTTCCCAACAAGTTCTTTTTCCTTCTCATTTAAATTTACTTTCGTATGCTTCTTACTTTTTTCTTTTCTATGTTGTTTACGACATTCGGGACATCCAATCTCTACACGTCTAAAATTCATCCATTTCACTTCTTTTATTCCATGTAACTTACATTTAAATTTTATGTATTGTCTACTATTGATAGATGTTTTTGTTAACAATTCGAACCCTGATTCTTCAACCTTTGTTTTTACTTCTTCCATATCTACATGCTTTTCATTACATTTAGAACATCCTGGACTTCTATTGAAATTTGCCCATGTTTTTGTTAATTCTCCATGTTTTTTACATTTATAGACTAACGGCTTCATTCTTCCTTCATACGTAGTAGAGACCAATTCAATACCTGCTTTTTTAAATTCTTCTTTTACAAACTCTATTGTAATAACTCTATGCAAATTAACTCACCCTTTATAATACAGTATGGAGTATATTCTATATTCAATATCAACTATAGTCAATAAAATATTTACGTAGAATAATAAGAACAATCATTTAGATAATAAAATAAAAAGACCATTTAGATTAACTAAATCGTCTCAGTATTCATATCCATAAATATACTTCATTCTTTGATTTACTCCATAATGCTGTTCATTTAACAGCGTTTTTCAAGTTATATGTTCAATCCCTTTGAAAACATGCAAAATATATTACGTATTCTTCCATATGTTAATACTGCTTCATTATAATATGCCTTACTATTCCTTCCTGAAGTTTGGGCAAGTAAACATTAATTCTTGCTATATTTTATTTCAATAAATCTCGCACCATATTTTCCATTGAAAAAATTTCAAGGATTGAATAATTTTTCTTAGAAATATTTAGACCATATTCTGGTTTAGATGTTTGCCCTGGCTTCTCATATCCTCTATCTACAAAAACACCGTTTGATGCACTCCATGCTTCTGAAGGTATCAGGAATACATCTGGAAATCTGCCATGTTCAAAAATTAACAATGCGAGATATAGATTCTTATTTGTTATATCAAATTTGGTTTTCTCCATGTATACATATCCCATACCCCTTTTAGATTTTACTTGAATCTCTTTATAATTTCCCTTTTTATCTTTTATAATAAAATCTATTCCATGGTCATCTATTTCTGGAGAATACACTTCTAACCCATATGATGCAAATTCCATTTTTGCAAAATATTCACCATATTTCCCTATTTGTAGTTTCGTTAATTCTTCCCAATGTAAGTTGGGCATATTCATTTCTCCCTTGTTTTATCCTTTATCTATCATAATAGCATTTTGAATAATACGGAAGAAAGTAGCTATAATATACAGATTTTACACATAGGTATTTTATAAGAAATGAACTTTAGGAGTAATTATAGATGATACTTTTTTAGACGCTTTAGCATTATCAGGAAGTCGTGCATCTGATATTGAAAAGCAAGAAGATAACCTGCTTTAATATTTAAAAGGACATCCTCAATTCATTCATAAAATTGAAGATAACTATAAGATTTAAGTATTATTTATGAAGTAAAAAGACAAGCATAAAAAGAAGCAGTGGAAAACCTACTGCTTCTTTTACTTATTGCATCAATTTACTTAGTTCAAATCCTAAGGCATTAATATTACGTTGGCCAATGAACCTCCCCCACTTAGCATAGCTTGAAGTGGGGGTTTCTGACGATTACAGAAGACCTCTCTTAGAAAGTAGACAAGGGTTTTCCTTTTCTACACTATCTATATAGATAGCAAGACAAGTAGACTGTCTCTATCAGCAACACATCCTTACGGATGAGGGTGGGAACACACCTTCTACTACTTCTTGCTTATGCAATCCGTAGATACGTTTGTTTTGTTTCCACAGGAATATGTTGCATTTGTTTATACAAACTCTTAGATAAAATATTCCTTGCACCATGAATATCTCGATGTTCTTGATAACCACAAGTACAAATATAATTACGAGACGTTACTTTTCGTCTGTTTTGACAACATGGACACGTTTGGGAAGTATAAGATTCTTCTACAAACACACAATTCATACCATGTTGTGCTGTTTTATACTGAATATATTGTTTCAGCTTGCCAAATGACCAATTTGACAATTTTTGATTTGTCTTTTTACGATTCTTTTTCTTTGTGTGACGTTGCACACCCTCTGGATTGCCTACATAAATATGTTTCGCTTCTTGAAGAAGACACCAATCTACAAATTGTTTCGTTGTTTTATGTAAAGCATCTTGCATTTGTTTTTCGGATTTAGATAAAATAAATCGCTTTGCTCGTTGATATTTTCTCCATTGCCGAGAACCTTTTTTACATTTACTGGTGAGTTTTTGCAATTCCGCTATTTTTTTATTGCGAAGACGTTGGATAGAACGAATTTTTCTTCCTGTAACAATAAGTGCTTCACCGTTTTCGCAAAAAGAGGCAATCGAATGGATTTCACCTAAATCGACTCCTACGGAGCGAGTACCTATGTTCTCTACAGAAGATATACCATCTTCGAAAGAAATAGCGAAGTAGAGACTATTGTCATAACAACATTCGATTTCCTTGATATCTCCTTTCGGTAAAGTAGAAAGGTTTGCATGTACTACGATAGGATTTCTTCCTCGTCCCATAGAAAGTTCGATTCTTCCATTTGCGTGAATACGAAATCCTTTATCTACCCATTTCGTATTGAAGTGATGTTTCTTCTTATAGGGATAACAAGCGGTTCTGATGCCTTTTTTGATTGCTTGATGCGTAGCATCTCTGGCAAATAAGTATGTATGAGCCACCGCTTGTATAGATTGGGAATGTAATGCATATTTTCCTTTCAATTCTCTTTGTAATTGTGTTTTCCCAATCCATTTTCCATCTTGAGAAAGAGAATACTGTTTCGCAAGCTGTAAACATTCATTCCAGATAGAAGCGGAAATACGATTACATTCAAATAATCGTTGTATCATTTCTTTCGTAGCTGAAAAACAGACCTTTTTTGCACGTATCATAAAATTATCCACCTCCTCTATGTATTTAACTATAACAAGTTAACACTAATAAGTAAATAATATTTTACACTACAGTATTAATTTAAGTATGATAAAACATGTTGTAGGATGTACAACCGAAATTCATCTCCCCCTTACCG
Organism: Bacillus sp. NPDC094106; assembly: GCF_044764345.1. Lineage (NCBI taxonomy): Bacteria > Bacillati > Bacillota > Bacilli > Caryophanales > Bacillaceae > Bacillus > Bacillus sp. NPDC094106. The sequence continues at coordinate 139,119 of NZ_JBIWHY010000006.1, forward strand.
TAGGGCTACGCCCTTCACACGCTTGAAGAGCCCCCTGAACCAGATGCTTTTGTATATGTATATACATATTTGCAGAAGGTTTTCTTGTCTTGCAAAATGGTTACCTCTGATAAATTACTTTTCTCCTCGAATGGCACATCATTTTGCTCTAAAATCTGCATTCTTGAATCTTTTTTAAAATCTGGTTTCTTATTTAACTCAGCAAAAATATCTTTATGTTCTACTTTCTTTGGCGGTTGTGAAGTCATACATCCTGCCAACATCATTATCAACATTAATAAAGCGAAGATTTTTTTCATACCATCACACCCTTATCTAACTAATTATACTTTTATTTTAAATAAGATTCTGCTCCCAAAGAATAGTAGAAGTGTTTAATCTTGTTCGACTATTTTTTTATGAAAAAAGCTCTCTTATTGAGAACTTTATAAAGACCCTATATTATTTGGCTTGCAAATACTTAGCCTCTCGTATTGTTAATGGATGAATATCAATTAATTCTGGAACATCTTCTAATTTTTCTTGTTTAAAATCAGCAAAATATATATTGTCCTTTGTTTTTACTAAGTAACCTGTTTGTTGACTTGATTGATTCAACATAAACTCATCTACCGAAATTCCAAGTTCCTTTGAAACCAATTCGTGCCTAATTGTTGAATTTGTTTGAACAACATGAATTTCGTTTTTTGTTACTCTATAAACACATAATATGGACAAACACAATACAAGGAACAATAAAACAGGAACCCCATACACAATCACTTTTTCCTTTTTATTATTCATGATTCATACATCCTCTCTACTCTTACATCTAATTCGTTATTTTAGTTTCTAATTATAATTCACAGACTATCACGCCAATTCTAATGTATTGGGATATTTTGTAATCATTTCTTGCATTTCTCCTTCAGTCAAGCCCTCTTCTTTTAACCATTTGCTCATGTATTGAATAAGCTCCCCACGAATTTTCTTATCTGTTGCTTTATCTACAGATAATTGCATCAGTCTATACACAGACACTTGTTTATATTCTTTTGACACTTTATGAAAAACACTCATACGCTCCACAATGCTATAATCATTTACCTGAAGGAACTCTTGAAAACTCTCCTTGTTTTTTGTTTTAAAAAACTCCTGCATTTTGCTTTCCAATACTACTTGTCGCTCATTTGTTTTTCCCATTTTTTGCTCCATCCTTTACTCAATGTATTTATTTTATTCCGAGTCTACTCATCTACAATCCTCGAATAACTTTCATCAAATGTAGTATACATTAATTTTTAAATATTGACTATAGTTAATAAAAGATATAAGATATGTTCATACGAAAACTTAATAGGAGTGACTTTTGATGTTACAAAATATCTTATCGACTTATGCGTCTTTCTTTGATTTACATATGTGGAAAGTAGTATTAAGTGACCCTGTAGCATGGGGATTAATTGGTAGTTTAGTTCTTTTGGAAGGGTTGCTTTCTGCCGATAACGCTTTAGTATTAGCAGTTATGGTAAGACATTTACCTGAAGAACAGCGTAAAAAAGCCTTGATGTATGGATTATGGGGAGCATATCTATTCCGATTCATTGCGATTGGATTAGGTACTTACTTAGTCAAATTTACAATTGTAAAAGTATTTGGAGCTCTTTATCTACTCTGGCTATCATTTAAATTCTTCAAAGAACGTTATATTGATAAACAAGGTGCAGAAAATCCTGAAGATGAAGCTGTAGATGTAAAAGATGGATTCTTAGCCCGTTATATTGGAGTGTTCTGGGCAACAGTAGCAACAGTAGAGTTAATGGATATTTCTTTCTCTGTAGATAGTATCTTAGCTTCATTTGCTGTTAGTAATGAGGTATGGGTATTGTTTTTAGGTGGCGTACTTGGAATTTTAATGATGCGAGGTATTGCAGGAGTATTCATCACAATTATTGATAAAATTCCTGAATTAGAAACAACTGCTTATGTATTGATTGCTTTCATTGGTGTGAAAATGCTACTAAGCATTGACCAAATCGGTATTGAAATCAATCATACAGTATTCTTCTCTGTTATCATCTTAGCGTTTGTAGGAACATTTATTATTCACTACTTACGAAAAGGAAAGTCTGGTTCAAATGAAGAAAAGAAAACAGCTTTATAAAGTAAAAAAGGATGCTAATTTAGCACCCTTTTTTTATTTACGCTTTATATACAAAAGAGCCCCAATGTGGTCGATGGACTCTTTTCTTTTGGTAGGTTTTTATAATGATGAAAGAATTTATCAAAGTGATTAATCTCTACACTCTATATTTTATCATGTGAGCATTTTAATTCAATTCAAATAACGTTCGAGGTAGTGTCTATATGTCCTTGGTTATAATGATTTACGATTAATTCCCCCAAACCACCATTCATTTCTCCTATCCAAATCATAATCTCTTGCAGTTCCTTTGTGTCACCAACGATATACTTCAATCCATATACCGCTAATTTCCCAATGTTTCTTCTATGTTCAAATCCTATAAGCTTTAATTCACTTATTAATTTTATGGATAACCCTTTTCTTTTTTCGTTAAATTTTTGACCCTTAATAAAGGGAGTATACACCTTTATTATTTCATCCACTAATACATACAAACCTTGTACTTCATCAGTAGTAGAAACTTGCAACATACATTTATCCCCTCCACAGTCTTATATGTATATTATAAACAAATTCACGCCAAAATCAAACGTATGTTCTTTTTTGAGGATATAAAAAACACAAAGAATGATTCTCTGTGCATACAAATTTTTTAGCTTAATACCAATTCAACATCTTCAAAAAGTAGTTTCAATTCTTCAAGGGTTGTCCCATGCTTCTCATATTTTTTGAAGAGATTGATTAACTCAACTGATGTATCATCATTAATTTCACCATTTTTAATTTTATTTTCTAATATCCCAACTTTTACAGCTAAATTGTTTTTCAATTGTTCAATTTCAATAGTATTCATCATTATTCTCCTTTATTAGCTCTTATAATTATATATAATCTCAATTCCTTGTACTTTTATTTCGTAAAAAATCCTGGTAAGAAATCTGTTAATCCATTAGAAATCGGATTCGGACCATAAAAACCAAATCGACTTTCAATTACTTCTCCTAAAGGATTAAATACTTGATATCCATATACTTGACCTTTTAAATAGTAATCATATTGCTTTACTTCATTCATTAATTCCTGAACAATTTCTTGTTTTAACACTTTAGATACTCGATTTACTTGATATCTGGCACGAATCATTTCTCTATTAATATAAATATAACCTATATGTCTTGCGAATTCTGTATATTGCACAACACTTATTTCAAGTGTACGACCTTCATGCAGATAGATGGGTAGGATAACCGCATTTTTATCATTTATTTCATTTTTAAAATCTACCTCTGTTTCAAAAGAATGTTCATCGCCTAATCTATGGTTTTTATCGAAGCATACCATTTTTCCTAAGTTCCCAACTTTTTCTCGTGGGTTTGTTGCTTCTGCATCACCATAAATAGCTAATTTTTCTCCGTTTAACTCCATTTGCATACCTTCATATAAATAATAACCTGTCATCACTCAAACACTCCTCTTTAATCATTTCAATGTAAAATACCTGTTTTATATATTCGTACTATCATATGTGATTAAAAAAGAGGAAATTCAATAAAAAGAAAAGCTGAGACAAATTATCTCAGCCTTTACATGAACAATACTATTAGAGTATTCTTATTTTATGTTAATAACATTACTTTCCTTTTTTCTTTTTGCTCTATGCAGTATAGAATCAATTCTTGTAATGTATTATGAGTAAAATAAAAAGAGAGTCCCACGCATGGAACTCCCTTAAGTGTATTCCGCAGAAATTACACCGCAATTACTTTCATTATATGCAGTAGCAAAAGATATATAATAACGACAGAGTATTATTGGAAATAATCCGCTCCTCGTTCTATGTCCCTAATAATATATAATGTTTCAAAATCTATCATTTTAATTACATATAAAGCCTTACCAAAAACATATGTAAGTAATTTCTCGAAATCCATTTGATGCTCTTGATTCCTTTCGTGACGAAAATACTTGCAATACACTTGGAATTTTTCATAATCCATTTCTGTTTCATCAATTTCAAAATCCAAGTAGCGAATGTTTCTTTTTACGTGAACTACAGGTGTAAAACTTAACATTTTCTCTAAATGCTTAGTGGACCATTCCTTAACAAAATCTATGTTAGTTTTAATAATCTGTAAATGCTCTTCCCCTTGATTAAAAGATACCTTTTCAACCTTTTCCTTTTTCATTATTAACACCCTTTCATAACCTATTTTTGCAATTCCTTTTTTCTGTGAAATCCATGTATTATACATTTAAAACCCTGAAATATTCCCTATAGATAGGAAAAAGAAAGGAACCATTCGGCTCCTTTCCCATAACTAATGGTAATCCAACCATACAACATATTTGTAATATGTATATCATTCTATATACTCCCATTGCGTTCTATATACTTTTCTTCTACATCTTGTAATGATAAATTCTCCATTGTTATCTTTTCTTTTGGTGTATCTACAAAAGGGATTATTCCTCTTTGTTTCCCCTTCGGTTCTTGCAATAATCGTATATAAATTTTCACTTTTTACAAATAATTTTAGATTTAAAAACCGCTTCATAAAAGCAGACTTCCATTTTAACAATGTGACATATCTGCTTTGAATTTATCATCTTTATTAATTGAATCCACAAGAGATAAATAATCCTCATATATTCTACCATTATTACGATTTATAACTCTTTCTAAAGGAATTGTACTTTCGTTTGGACATTCTGTGCATTTTATAGTTATCTCAATTTTTATTTTAATCACATCATTTCTATATATTCAAAGTTATCTTCACAACTTTGAAAAATGCTCTTCAAAAAATGTATTTAAAGAGTCATCATAATAATTTAGAATAATACTTCTTTCATTCAAATCATTAACAGCTTGTAATACTGGAACCATCACCAACGGTTTATCTGTAACAACATCTATTTTACGTGCAATATATGTATTACCCTTTGCAAACATGACTTTGTTCTTGCTACCTTCTTGTAGAACATCTTTTGTACAAAGTAATCTCAATCTTAACAGCTCCTTCTATTTCTTATCTATTTTTACAAATCGCTTTACTAATTCGCCTGAAGGTAATTCTTGCATTCCAAAAAACTCATCGACCTCTCTTGCCCAAACCTTATTAGTTTCATAATCGACTTCTGCTTGATAAATCACATGTGGCTTTTCTCTGTCAATAAGAGTTACTCCCTTATGGTAGTATAATTGGGCTTCTTTGATTTCCTCTCCATTAGGTGTATGAGCATCTTGAGCAATCCCATTTGCTTCCAACTCAATAGTACGACCTGTAAATTCATTTAATGGTAATGCAATGCTACAAAAATAGTATTCTTTCTGTTTATAATGTTTGTAAAAATCACCGTTTTTCATGATTCATTCTCCTTTTATTCATTTTCTTATTTAAAATTATCTTGAATCCAATTTAATTCATCACATTTGTTACAATATTGACCATACGCATCACAACTAACGATTTCTTTTTCTTGTTGGCAACCACTACATTTCGCCATGTTATCGACTCCTCTTCAGTTTATTCACCTGACACGGTAATTAAGTAATAATCATCTTTTAACTCCGTATCTATAATTTCTCTCAAGGGTAGAAGCAAATTGATTTTGTTCTCTTTTGTCATAATAGAAGTACCTGTTATTTCTGCACCATACGTGTATTTTTCCATCGCAATAGGACAAACCCAAATAGATATCACTATACTTATCCCTCCTTTTTTGCTAATCGTTCCTTAGTAAGTTGTTTTTTTAATTCCAGATTCTCAACTTTCAACTGATAATTCTCTTCTTTTACACGAGCTAACTCTTTATTTAGTAACTCGTTGTTGTATTGTATGTCCCTTAATGTACCAAAGATATTCACAAACTATCATCCTTTCGATAGAATCTACATCTACTAATATGGCATATGCCCAACATAATCTTTTGCAACAGCCCATTGTTTCATCCATTCTGGTGCGAATTCTTGAAACACCTTACTATGTTCTTCTGGTGTATGAACTGTCCATGTATGAGTCTTCACACTAAACTTATCAATATTATCAGGAAAAGGATACGACCATTTCATCGCAAAAGGGTGTGTCCAACATCTCTCACCAATTTTCCAGTTATGAATTTCAGCGTTCAACAATAATACACTTGCATGTATATCATGAGGATAAGTATCAATCCAACTTTTCATCGTTTTCACCTCCTGTTAAAAAATAAACACATTATTCAAACTAACAATTTTATTCAGAAACTAACTCATAGTTTTTTTCAAAAATTTCTTTTGCTACTACATGAATTACTCCCATTTCTTCTCTAATGAGATAATCACCATCATTAACTGTCTCATACTCACAACCTCCGATATTAGTCGAAGGTTGCTTAACAATATAATATCGACCATCTTTAGCTGTTTTATTGCTCCAATTCTCGCTAAACATCGCCCTATCCCATACTTCTGGGTATGAAGAATCATGATTATGAAACTTAACTGATTTGAATTGAATGGCATTAACTAAGTTTTTTCTTTGAAACAATGGCACTGTTATCATTTCCTTTCTTAGGTAAATAAAAACTTATCCAAGTGGTTTTACCTTTTCTTCCAATTTTCCCATTATAAGTTTTTCTGTAAATGATACTTCCTTACCATCAAATTTAAATTCTCTTTTTCTATCCATGTCACTCGCACCTCTTTATTATTGTTTACTATTCATGACCATTAGAGCTTTTAAAGAAGCTACACAAATAGCCACGCACTCACTTGGGTCAATGTATTCTACAGTCTCGTTACCAAAACGAAGTTCACATTTAAAACAATTAGAATCTATACTGCTTAATGAGAATAAATAATTATGATGCTCTTTCATTCTTTCGAGAACCATCCATGCATGTTTAATGTTTTCTGATGGTTTAAAAGTATTAGATTCATCTCTTGTAAAGCCTTTTTGAATGTCCTGCACCCAAAATCCACCACAAACACTTCCATCATCGTAAAATTCTGTTTCTCCATCCATTGCAATCTTAATGCTCCATCCCATTACCTTTGTACCTATTTCAGAATTCAATGCTTGCAACAATTGTTTTCTCTCTACAATTTTTTGACTTAATTTTTCAATATCCATTTTGATATTTCCTCTCTTTCCTTTTTCCTTTGTACTCATTTCAAAACATCTTTATCTTTTAAATACCCTCGTATTTTGAATTGTGTATTTATCAGGAAAATCTAACTTGTCCCATTCTCCTTTCTTAAACCATTCTCCAATACTTAACCCACAATTACGGCATTCATAATTCACATACTCATATCCTTCTTTGTTATTGATTCCTTTTGAACAAGAACTCCACCCTACATATTTATGCTTACAAAAAAATTGATGAATTCTTCTCTTTAATGGAATATTTAATTTCATTATTCTCCCTGCTTTCATTTAGAACTACTTTCTTCCTACTACTCTTTCAAGAGTTTTCCTGCTCTTCCCATCATTTCTTGAAGTTTATTTTCTACACTCATTTGTTTTTCAGCCTTATCAATATTAGCCTTTAGCAGGAAATAAGCCACAGCAACGATATCAAAAGACATATATCCCATTTCACGCATTTCACCTTGGATTTTTTTCGCATCATTCTTATAAGCTTTTTCTTGATATTCATTCATATGGCACATCACCCTTCTCGATTTTTCATTTCAAATATTCATTCATTAAATCTTCCTGACAGGCATTGCGATAATCGGGAGCTAATATTACACTTCCATCCTTTTGACACAACGGTACCATCCCAATACTTTTATCTTTATTACATCCTGGACACCTCATGTTTAATGCCTCCGTTTTCACTTCTGTGTATCAAGATATTCTTTAAATAGGTCTTCAAACATCTCTAACCGTAAATATGTTCTTAAACTAAAAGCTAACTTTTTCCAATCAGGATTAGATTCCATAAAGCAAAAGAAAAAATGGCACATTTCAAAATGTTCTTTAAAATAATCCGTTGTTGGTACCATTCTTTCTGCAAAAATTTGAAGATAGTCTGGATTATTTAATTTATCTGTATGTGATAATACAAAATCATCAAATTCTTTTTCTTCTTTACTTCCAGATGATATCTTATTATTCAAATTAATAAATTCAATAAAGAATTGTCTATCCACTTTCTCCCACTGCTCTACAAAATTCATTGTTAACGTCCTCCCTATAAAACACCTACTGTTTCTTGCAATTGTATTTCGATAATATTTTTATTAAGCGTTAACTTCTCGTTTGAATACGCAGTCACCACTATCAATCATGACTAATTCCCACCCTTCAGCTCCTAATTCATTCAGTTTGTTCACATCAAGCTCTTGATGATGTGGCTTTGTCAACTTTTGATAATCAACTTTTTTATACTCATACTTCTTCATTCATAATCATCCTTTTCATATTTTTATTAACAAATTAAACTGCTACTAAATCAGCATTTTCATACACATTACCTATCACTTCACCATCTTCTATATATATCAAATGTAATCCATGCAAACACATGCCACCTCTGAAAAGCTGAAACATTCCGTTATAAAACCTAATAATTAGATTTTCTGGTAATGGTCCCGAACTATCAAAAGTCAATCTATTTACTCTTATGATGTCACCATCGAAAATCTTAATTCCATTCTTATCTTGAAATCCTGTATATTGCAAGAGTTTAGCATTTTTGAAATATACCCAATGTCCACCCTTGTATCTTTCTTTAATCCATGCACATTTTGAATCAAAATCAAGAGTTGCAACATTTTCTGGTTGCCACATTTTTTTCTTTAACTCATCCCATATACGAAATTCGATATCTACCATTTTTACTCCTCATCTCTTTTAAATAGCTGATTTTATAAATACCAGTGTCGATTTCCACATTGTACATTGTAAGGAATATACTCTTCGTTCTCTTCATCGTATCCATCGACCCAGGGGTTGCGGTTAATAGATGTTTGATTCCAACATACTCCCATCATTTCTTGGTCATTCAAAATATCTCCCTCAATAATATTAGCTTGCTCTAATAAACTACTATTCGGATACTTCTTATCATATTGTCTAAATGCATCCACTAACTTTGGAATATCTTCTTTTTTTACAATCACATTATCGAAAGTTGATTTCATCACAATGTTCTCAAAATCCGTTAGAATTCCTTTATCAGTCATTCGCCATAAATTTCTAAATCTTTCAAGCTCAAGACCTTCTTCAACAGCATAGGCTTTTGCGAGGTTTGTCCATACATGCATTGCACCTTTCCATGCGTTCCTTGTTTCTCCTACAAACTCCACTTCACCATTTAATTTCACACCATAAATAACTGTTTCACTCATCTTAGACACATCCTTTAAAATTGTATTCGAGTCGTACACTCTCTCTAAATCCATACTTTTTTCCCTTAAAACTCCAGTATTATTCACTACTTTTTGACAATTCTTCAGCAATCTTAAGCGCAACTACACAATTTTCTTTTTCTAAATGCACAATTTCCTTTTCAAGACACTCTTTTGTTTTTTCGCTACCATCTTCTAACGATTGGAAATAATCCGATGATTTTGCAGAAATAGATGTCTTTTTACCTCTAAAAAGATTAAGTAGTTTGAAAAATGTTTTGTCTTTTACTTCTTATGTACGTTCTCCATGTCCCAACCTGTTAACCCTAATGTCATTTTGATACCCTCCCAAAATTATTTCTTATTTTCTTTTATATATGCATACTTTTTGAAAGTTTCATCTTTATACGCCCTTCCTTTCCTTCTTCCCAATCAGAGCAATCATTTTTCTTGTTAATTCATAGTTAACACCTAAGTAAAAACCATCTCTAAGCCTTGATGATACCAATCTAACATCGTCATCAGACTCAAATGGGAAGTCCTTCATTTTGTTAAACATCTGGTTTACCACTTCTTGTTGTAGTTTTTGAAATTCATCTGAACCTATTACATTATTAATGAAATCATTTACCCGCTTTGTCTCCATGACTATAACCTCCACACAATATAATGAACGTTTTAATTTTAAATTCTAATACACTCTTGATAACCACACTTAATCTTTATGGTAAGATTATAATATTTATATCAACTATAGTCAATTGATGAAAAAAATAAAAAGAACCTTTTGGAGGTTCCTCATTCTATAAAATAAACTATTATTCTATTGTTAAACTGGCTTTACTGATACTGTTATAGGGTCAGCATGTACAACCTTATATTTACCTTGTAGTTCCTCACGCTCTATGACATCCCCCACTTTAAAACACTCCTGTTTAATATTAAAATTAAAGAAATTACTACCATCTTCATGTAGCACAAACATCACCATTTCTCATTCCTCTTTTCTAAATAAGATTCAGCTTTTCTTTCTATACATCATTGTGTTTTTCTATATTAGCTAATAATTTTTCTGTGTCTTGTTTGATTACATCTGTCAAATTTTTAATCCCAAGTTCTGCTTTTTTCTCTTCAATATGACCTACATCAGATAAGTAAAACAGCATATCTACCTTAGCAACCATTTCTGAAATTCTTTGTGCATATTCTTTTGCGAGGTTAATTCTCTCTTGGCTTAACCCATGTTTTTCATCCATCATTTACAATCCCTTTCTACTCAAATTTCTTGGAATTTTGTTACTTCATTGACTTTTTTATATTCATTACTTGTCAATTCTTTAACTTCAAATCCACTTTTCTTAAACCTTTCAACCATTTTTGAAGAATCAGAATCACTTACAATTCGTCTATCAATCGTTACCACTGGGTTTTTATTCTTATTAAAAACTACATAGAAAGGTTTTTCTTCTTTTTTCATTTTACTTCCCTCCTTTAAAGACTTTTATTTTATTTCAATCCACTTATAATATTTTCCTAACATACAATCAAAACGCCATCCATCTTCAGTAATTTTCGAATGGTTATTCATATACTTTGAATAATTCAATAAAACTTTAGGCGAAAACATTATTCGTTCCCAATTAAATAGTTCTTTCATTTTGCATTCTCCTTTTCTCTCAAATAACTATTCAATTCCTCTTTTCTATAAATCTTCGTCCATACCAAACACAACTTCATTCATTGGTGAATATCCAAAATGTTCTTCAAACAATTTACACATTACATTGTATTCATCTTCCATTCCATCATCAAATAATCTTTTTAATACAATAATACAATCTCTTTTTAAGACCATCGTTTCTTTTCCTCTCTACGAAATAATTATTTAATTAAAGTTTAATTGGTTCTTTTAACTTCACTGGCTCAGTACGATAAATTTCTTGCAAGCATTCTCCTGAAGTGTTTGCTTCTGTATCTATTACATACTTAATTTTAGAATGACAATATACACATTCCTTATGACCTTTATGTTCTTTCAATAAATACGCTTCATCATCAACATATTCACAATATGGACACTTCAAACCTTCTTCGCAAATTACATGGTTTTCTTGACTCCTATTCAATTTCATTTCTGTAACTCCAAGAACACCACCATATCCTACACAAGGATGATAGATTTTTTCATTGATGAGCAAATTTTGTTTAAATAAATCTCTTGATTGCAGTTTTATTTCTTTTATTAATTTACTTCCAGTCAAATCGCCAAAAGGTTGTTTCAAATCCAATTCTACGATTTTAAAATACATGAACCATTCCACCTTTATTCCGTAATCTCATCCTTTTCATGGAGAATTTTACTACTATTTGATAATCATATATATACCATCTCGCATGTCATCACTATGAGAAATTTCAAACTCTAAACTCTTTAATCTTTAATTTTCATAACCATATCCTCCCTTGTGTATTGCCTTATCTCCATAAATCAAATGTTCACAAACATATCTGACGACTTTATTTATCTACATTTATTTTCTCTAACAATTCCCTATCGGCTTCTCCCAAGTCTAACCCTTTGCTCAAAACAGGAATATTTTGAATTTCAGCTAAGAGTTCCTGTAAAATATCATACCCATCAATCTTATTCGATTCACTTTTGAAAGCAGATTTCTTTAAAAGAGTAGCAATAAATGTTTTTAAATTGAAGTTGATATATCCATTTTTACATAGCGTTTCGTACACATCTAATACCATATGCAAAACATTTTGCATACCTACATCCTCTAAACCCAAACCATACAATTTAGCCGTAAACAATTTTATGTCCTTTTTGTAATCAATGCGTTTAAAATGTCCTTTCGTATATAAAATAAGTTGTTTTTCCCAATAATGCAGTTCCATTTCCACACCTGCTTTTCTACAAAGTTTAAAATCTATTACATTAACATTTTTGTTAAAACTTAAAATATAGCTTTCTTAACGGCAGACCATAATACATCACACAGCTCTTCCCCTTCAAAGTGGAATGTATCCATCTCCACATCATGATTTATACTGACGAACCATTTTGTTCCATATTCTGAATGTGAATTTTCAATCATTACCTTACCATACTCGTTTAAGATTGCTATCATATTCGATGTATTACAATGTTTTGCTGTTTCAATTAGCGTATCATGTTTCCATCCTTTATTTTCAAATATGTCCAATGCACTTTGTACTTTACCTACATTATCCCAATCCATCCAAACAGTGTCTATAAATTTCGAATTACTCAAAGTCAAAATTTGTTCTGCACTTAATAATACTAATTGTTCTACATCAATATGACCTTTCATTCTCATTCCTCTTTTCTATAAGAAATACAATATATAATTTTGCTTAGACTACTTCTTCAAAAATTTACTTAACATAATATGACCGAAAAACTTATCTATCAATTTATTATTTTCGTCATACACGTTAATGTGAGCATCTTTTTCTTCTATGCTCCATCCTCTTTCACTACAGATATCAAAATTTTTATCTCTCACACCTACTAATATATTTCTTTGCAAATTAGCTAATGACATAAATTCTCCTACTTTCTTAAAGTTAGGTTCATAACTTATAGTTTTTCTATTTAATATCCACCTATTGTTCAATTATTTCCCCTAAATCAAAATCAGGTTTAAATTCATACCTTTTTAATTCATAATAAATCACTTCATCATTTTCTTCGTTTGGATTTTGAGAATCATATAATGCGGAAATAATATAATAAATACCATTAATACTAATTGTACTACCAAAACGACATGATGTAGGCACTTTATGTAATCGACCTATCTTTTCTTCCTTATTGTTGTAAAGTTCATATCTATAGCCATCTTTTCCACCTGCACCATGATACGATTGCCTAATTTTTAAGTCATACTCCATATTAATATTCTCCCTTCTAACTACTTTGTTTCGTTTCCTTCTGTAACTCATCCATATATGTAACAGCATTCAACAAACAACGATATGCAGAAGGAAGACCTGCTCTGTCGTCTAACAAAATGTTGTAATATAGTTTTTTTCCCTCTGTAAATGGTATAAAACCAGGAGTCTCATTGATTGAATCAAATGGAATATCATTCTCTTCTAAATATCCCTTAACAAAAGATAGTTCACTATCTTGTCTTGCTGTATAAACCATAAGGTACGCATTAAGTTTTTTTGATTCTCTTAATAATCGAATAACATCATCATATGAGTGTCCTTCTTTATGATAATCGTATACTGTATTATCAAAATCATATGCAACTACAAGTGAACCATACTTCTTCCATTCCGTAATTAAACGTGCTGTTACATTCTCTTCATGTAAATACAAATCCATTTCAACATCTCCATATCTGTTATATATAATCATCTATATCTGTACCACAATATTCAATTCTTATCATTCCATCAATTAATCTATTTAATAAAATAATAAGATTTTTTCGTTTTGTGACCATCTTATATATTCTCCTTATTCATTCACTTACAGCTCAATAGGCTCATTTAATTTTACTGGCTCCGTATGATAAATTTCTCTTAAACATTTCCCAGACGAGTTTACCTCTCTATCTATTACAAACTTAATTTCAGAATAACAATATACGCATTCCTTATGACCTTTGTTTATTTTTAATAAATACGCTTCATCATCAACATATTCACAATATGGACACTTCAAACCTTCTTCGCAAATTACAAGGATTTCAGGATTTCTGTTCAACTTCATTTCCTTAACTCCCAGAATACAAGAGTAAGCAACACAAGGATGATAGATTTTCCCATTAATAAGTAGAATTTGTTTAAATAATTCTCCTGATTGTGCTCTTACTTCTTTAATAAATTTAGAACCTTTTAAATCCCCGAAAGGTTGTGTCAAATCCAACTCTACGATTTCGCAAAACATGACTCATTCCACCTTTTATCTACTATCAAAACACACCTACTTTAATTACCACTTGATAATCATATATGTCCCATCTCGCATATCATCACTATGAGAAACTTCAAATCCTAAACCTGTTAATTTTGAAATAACTGCATTATATAAATGCGGTTTCGTTAACCAATTATCCCCATTTAAACCAGAATTGGAATGAATCTTTAATTCATAGTTCCCTTCATTTGCTTTTTCTATCATCTCTACTTCGAGTTCTTTAATCATAGAAGATGCAAAAACATCTCCTTCAATTTTCTTTTTATTATCTGCTAATCAATATATCCCGTTGATAAGCACTTTGTAATTCCAATCCATAATTCTCAATCCTTCCATATAAATATTTCTTCATTTAGTTCTGTTTTTCACCACAATTACAACAGTAAATAGATTTATAGTCTTGTGCTAATTTATAGCCTCGTTCACATTTTGATTTACAACATAAAGACAATGGTAATTCCTCATGTGTCCCCTTTTTGATTGACATACTCGTTCACCTAATTTCTACATAAAGTTCAATTTAATATTGTTTAAATAATAATTTAGTTTATTCCACTCTTACTATTCTTCCTTTATGGTCTTTACCAACTGCATAACTTTTCCTACAATTAAAACAGAATAAATATTTACCTTTTTCCTGACCTTTGATAAGTAACGGACTACTCATACTCGGATGACCCTTTACCGTAATTCCTGTAACAGCATATACGTAGCCTCTAAAACTTAGTGATTGACCACAATTACATTTTGGTTTTTCATATTTATCCATTCTAACACCTCAGTTATTTGAGATTGCATTGCAATAATGCCTATGAAATAAATCAACTGTACTTAGCAACTTTTCATCCAGTCTTCTTCAAGCAAATAATCTAAATCATTGGATTGGTCAACTGAGTATGTTTCCTCAAAAAGGTTAAATTTACAATACAAGTAATCACCTTTTGTTCCTTGATTCATTCCATTAAAATCTGCATCTACAAACAAATGAATAATAATGTAACCACCTACACATTTTCCATCTAAGTTGTAGTAATATCCTTTTTGAACAACATCAGCTAAGTCACCAAACACCGTAGATATGATAAACGCTATCTCTTTTAAATTCCGTTTGCCTTTGTAGTAACGTACCTTTTTCCTCGCTGAATCGCCATCTATATTCATCACGAAAATACTTATTTACTACATTCTTTAAATATGTGAACATGCTTGAATTAATTTTCAAAGACACTTATATCACCTCATTTCTTCAGTATCAATTACATTAATGCTTTTGTTTGAGCTTAATAAAAGTACGGCCTACCATCTAACGTAATATGTTTTGCATATTTTCGTATAACTGTCTTTTCCGTTACAACTTCAATTTCGTTCAACCACGCATCCACGTAACAAAGTTCTTCCGACACATTAGGAATAGCCTCAAATCCAAGCACTCCATTTTTATCAACTTTTACTTCTCGAATCATCCCACTATCTCATTCCCAAATTTGTCTTGCATTTGTATCCCTCACGTTCTTAGTAAAGTCTCCTATTTTAAAATGATATTTCCTTGCCGTCCACATTCCGTATAATTGTACAACCCATATCTTTGTAAGCCTTTATTCCTATACCTTCTAAGTATTCTTCTGCATTTCCGAACGCACTCTTTGAGTCTTTGGCAATTGTATGAAAAGGAATAACCTCACTGGTTTTATCTGATACAGAAATAAGTACACAAAATAATTTCTCCACTGCTGTCACCCCACTTTATATTTCTCGCATGTTCTTTCGAAAACTTCTAATGCGAACCAATTAATCTCTTTCATTGCGTTGGCTTTACCGATTTGTGAAACTGCTCCTACTTCAAAATCAATAAATTTTATCCCCTTTTCATCAACCTTGTTAATTAGGTTGTTAGCCATTTGTTTTAATCTTTTCAGTTCTTTATCGACTTTTACTTCACCCTTCATTAACTCACCTCATCTTTAATAAAACCTAAACTGTATAACAATAACATTACTATTTAACTGCGTTCTTACTTATCAACACGATGGCAAAGACTATACCTATTGCATTCTCTTTTTAGGTGCGGTACCATCGTTCTATCTTCAGTTCATACTAAACTACCAAATTCAATAATTTTAGTATTCTTGTATCATTCAAAGTCTCTATACCACTTGAAAGTTACATCCAAATACATATCTTCATAAGCGTATTTTCGTATAAAGTCGATAGGTAAATTACCTATGCAATAGATTATATAGTTGTTGTTGTATTTTTTTAATTGACGATTACGTGTATGCCTTATTTTAGTCAACCTAATCTCTTATGAATTTTTAATTGTATAGTAGAAACACTCTACCTATCTTCTTCCGCTGTTTCACACTTTTTACACGATGTTTTTAAATCTGATTCTTCAACAGAAGCTAAATCACCGTATATCGTTATGCATTGGTCACATTCTGAACACATAATACATGTAGTACGCATCTATATCCTACTCCTTGTAGAAATATTTTCTTTTTATATGATGATATCTAACAGTTCACTATTGATACAATTATGTAATAAAAATGAATTAAATTAAACAAGTAAAATATATTTTACTTGTTAGTATTTAGAAACCCAGGACCAATCCCATACGCTTGAGGAGGGAGATTTCTTGCCTGGGAATACACTCAACTTTTACGATGATTATATCATAACACTCTACAAAATCTTATCTGCCATTATTTTCTCTAATAATTCACTATCAGCCTCTCCTAAGTCTAACCCTTTGCTCAAAACAGGAATGTTTTGAATTTCTGCTAATAGCTTATGTAAAATGTCATAATCATCAATCTTATGCGGTTCATTTTTAAAAGAAGATTCCCTTAAAAGAGTAAAAATAAACGTTTTAAAATTGAAGTTAATATATCCGTTCTCACACAACGTTTCGTATACATCTAATACCATATGCAAAACATTTTTTGACCCTACATCCTCTAATCCTAAAGCATACAATTTAGCAGTAAATAACTTGATATCTTTCTTATAATCAATACGTTTAAAATGTCCTTTTGTATATAAAATGAGTTGTTTTTCCCAATAATGAAGTTCCATTTTCATCCCTACGTTTCTATGAATTTGAGGTTCAGTATTTAAGAATTACCTTGTTGTTCGTTCTAACTGTTCAATCGCTTTTTTCAAACTTTTTAATTCCTCTTCATGCATGAGTATTGCTAATTTCCTTCTCTTTTCAGAAGAGTAAATGAATCCATCTTTAATTTCTTCTATTTTATTTTCTAACGATTGTTTTTCTCTATTTAGTACAAATAGAGCGTAATGATATTTCGTTATTTTCATTTAAATTCATCACCTTTTTTGTACAGGTCATTTTGTTTTCCAGTATCACTATGAATTTTATTCCAACCTCTTCTTACCATCAATTATGACTCTTTCAAGATACAATTTTTCAATCTTTCTTTTTGCTAATACTTGAAATAACGACTTTGCTATAAATCACTCATCAAACTCTTTTCCCCAAGATTCATTAAACTTTCTCTTCCATTCATCTTCTATGAAAGATAATTTTTCCGCAATTTCCTTGGCTGTGAACTCTTTATCCTCTCTCAAGGATACATGACCTTTATATAAGCCAATTACATGCTCGTTCATTAATTGATTTGCTTCTGACTGACTAAAAACTTCAGTTCCCATTAAACCCATATTCGACAAGTATTTTTTAACTAAATCATCCATCTTTCAATCCACTCTCTTTCCTAAAGACTTCAAAGCTATAATACTAATCCAACATTTCCATGACCGCATTCAAATACTCTTTGAAATCAACTGGAACAACTTCAGTTCCTTTTACATATTCCTCATGATTAACTTCAAAGAACCATCTATCTCCTACCCACTGATTGCCAGAAAAGTTATTCGTACCAAAAACATCATGAGGCTTAAATGGATAAATATCTTCAATTTGTTCAATAAGTGCTTTGATTTCTTTATAATACTTTGAACGTTTCTTAAATGGATAAAAATCTTTTTCTTTTGGATTTTTCAAAATTTCATCTTTAAACAATTCATAAGCTTCAGTCCCCATTCGAACCCCAAAGAAATCTGGATGATAAAACACAAATCCTTTATTTGTTCCATATTTTTCTTTAAAAGACTTAAAAAAATGATTTATATCATATTTTCTTTTTATCGCTGACTTATACCAGTCACTCTCTTTACTCACCTCATAAATTGGTGCATTTAATGTTTCCACGATTCATTCCCCTTTTCAATTAAATGGAACTTTTGTTCGAAGACAAACATTGTTCAATCGGTTTTTCTGATTTTATCATTGACATGCCCGCATATTATACATTTCTTTTCATGCGTAAACCAATTATCACTATTTATTTTAACCAATTCATAATCATGTTTATGGTCGCTTTTCTTTTTAGACAATGTATTTCACCTCTTTTCAATATAAAATGATAAATTTATATCTTAATTCATATAAAATTCAAATTGTATTAAACTTAATCTCTACGGTTAAAAGCCAATTAACAACTTCTCATCCAATCTTTCTCAATTAAATCTTCCAAACTACTGATATGATTCATATACTTTTATTAATTTACAATCCGACCACTCAGCGATTTCTCCATTTAAACGTTCAATCAGATAGCATTCATTATTGTTTTTATCGTGAAACATTTTTCTTAAATACCCCACTCGATTAATAGCAGAAACATGACTGGATGAAGTTACAGTAACTAAGTCATCAATCTCTACTTGCTCCATTTTCGTTCTTTGTTCTTCAGACTTATGAGTTCCACCACTATAGGCATGTTTATATGCCATTCTTGCATTTGCATCTATAATTTCAGCTATTTGTTCGAGTTTCATCTCACCCTTAATCTTTTTTGCTGAATTAACTCGTTCTTCAGCCTCCATATCGACTTTTTCAAATCTCGAATAAGATTTCTTTATACGAATATACTCCCCCTCTAAATCGTCATAATCAGAGAGTGTATCTTCTACACATTCTATAGTTTCACCATTCTCATCCATTAACGTCAATTTCCATGTATAATCAAACATAGACCCATGATAATGATATGCCTTTACAAATGTTGCTGATAAGACTTTATAAATAATGCCTTTTTTCAAGTTACTCATCCTCTCTTATTCTTCAAAACTTTAGCGATTTCACCTTCAAGTTCTGAATATACAAGTCCATCTCCAAAACCTGAAGCTTTATGTATATTGGCAATCAACTTCATATAATCCTCTGTAGTACGGGATGAATTTTCGAAATCCTCAATGTCTTTTCTAAATGCTTCTTTTTTTCGCTCTCTGTAACGCATACGCTCACCTCAAAAGTAGTTTTATTTAGGCAACTGCTATACCACAATCTGTCCCACTGCAATATTTTCCGCAAGTATCAAAAATTTGTTCTTTTAACTCACTATATAATTGTAACCAAGCTGTTGTTTTATTGATGGACTGTACTGGATGTTCCTTACCATCTTGATTGATAAATAGAAATACATTAAATCGAACATCTGATAATTCCCATCCTTGTTGAATCAATGCCTCTTTTGGATTCAGGTCCCGATGTAATTCTTTTAAAATCTCTATTGTAACGTCACCTTTGAAAATCAACATTCCTTCGTTTAATCGTAAACAAAACGTATCTACATCTTTTTTTGTATTCGCAAATGAAACTGCATGTTCAAAAGTATCATCTTTCATTACTGAAACAGGTTCTAACAAAACAACCTTTTCACCATTTTCAATCCATCTGTCTGTTACTACTACCATAATTACTCCTCCTCATGAATAATCAATTTATCTACACAAAAGTCTTCTCCAACTTGCTCTGTTAGCCTATCATGTATTAACACCCAAGCCTTTTGAATATCACCACAATCCGTTCGGTCTGGATTTTCGGATTCCAAACTATCTATTAGACTATCTAATTCTTTAAATGCTTTTGCCATATATGATAATTGCTCGTTTGTAAGACGTTTCATAACTTCCTCCTAAAATTAACGCATTTTTATTACTGCACTTTCTCCTTTTGCTACCTCAAAAAGAAAACTATCTAACCGACTAAAACTTTGTAACAACGGACTTCCACCATCATCTGAAACATTCACGACAGAACAAATTCTTGATTGATATTTAAAATCTCCTGGTAGTGCATTTTTAGGAAGCTCAAAATAATATTGAGATTGCTGTTTCATTAACGTTTCTACTTCTTCACAATTTTTTGCATACGCAAGAAATTGGTCACCTGAAATTCTTTTAGATTCTTGAAATAACCGAAACTCTGTGCCATCATACATAAATTCATCATGTTTTACTTCAATTAAAAACAAATCTCTCATCGTTCAAAACTCCCCCTCGCATTTTTTAACTACTCAATCCGTTCGCAAGTAGCTCGAAATCGCATACTATTCACTTTGTCACCTTATTCATACAAATATACACCAACAATTTATTAACTATAGTATATATTATCAATTGATTTTTGTAAATTTTATTTTACTTAAAACACCAATAAAAAATACATCTTCATTCAGAAGATGTATCCTTCATTCTTTCAGTTCATATTCTTCCATGATATTCAGCATATCTTCATCTGCTAATCCAATGGAATTTTCCGTAGCATAATGACGCATCCCCTTTTGAATACAATCCTTATCTAATATAATTTCCTTACAAATTGTTTCGAAGCCTTTCACTACATCATAATTTACCATAGCGTTATCAATGGCGGCCATAATGAATCCTACTTGAAAGCTTAACCGTTCTCTTTCCGATGCATTTAATTTTTCAGTTTCCATTTAAAAAACACTCCATCCATTATTTTTTTATTACTAACATCCTCCCGTAACACCAAATCCATATAATTCAATCCCCATACTTTTACCAGACTCATAACCTTCTGCATATGTATCAGCCAACAACTTAGCGATTTTACAAGCACTTCTAAAACTCTCTCTATGTGTAATCGGAATTTTCATTCCTCTATCACACTTATATATTTGAAAATATTTATCCTTCTTTTTCTCTACTCTATATGAGACATCAGTAGAATGAAAAGTCATTTCATTTGTATCTTTCATTCTTGTCACCCCCTCACTGAAGTTGTGTTCATAACCTTATAACTCTCAATCAGTTAATGGCATTTCTTCTAAAATCGACTCGTTTAATTCAAAATAAAAATTATTAACTTCTTTATCATTTGAAACTTTCATAACAACTTTATTTTCATATTCAATAATGACCCTTATATCATGCATCAAATTTATAACTTCATTTTCATCTACAATGTCTTTGATTTCATGTTCATACCAAGTAACAGACCATCTATCAAAAGTTTTTAGATAGTCGATTCTTATGAGATATTTCCAATCTGTTCCTTTATGAGGCTCAATATACATAAGACAAATGCTTTCATTAGATAATGCATATACACAATCAACTTCCCAATCTACCTTCATTTTGAATGTATCTTTTAATTTATTTATTAAATCCATATTGTTTCCTTCTCTCTATATATACTATCTATGCCAAAGGTATTCGCCTACAATTCGTATCTCAACTTGATTATCATTTGTATATGTAACACTTAATATTTCTCTTACAATCCATCTTTACCATCTGGTGCATCTATTACACACCCTAAATCAATCCCAAATTCAAGTTCATTTAGAAGTAAACTAAATTTAGTAAATTTATCATCCATATATAAGCCCTCCCTTTCATAAATTTCAAATTACATACCCAGAAGTTATTAAGATAGTACTGTTATTAACCTCGAAAATTTTATTTAAATATAGCTCCATCTATAATGCAGACATTCTTCGTCAAAACAATTGGCTATATTTCCTTTATAATCTTTCAATGCTGTTTTATAGCTACCATAGTATACTCTGCTGTAAATGGATGCCCAAACTGCTACCCTTTTACTACACCCTTGTGACATAGCTAATTTTATAAATCTTTTTCTTGTCATCTAATCTCTCTCCTTAACAAAGTTCAAATTGTATTACAATCCTGTTTTCTAAACTTCATTCTCTCTTCGTTCAACTCTTCTATTACACATTCCAATAAATATATTTGTCTATTTAATGGGGATGCTTTTATACGCAGTTCGCTTAATTCTTTTCTTTTTTCTTTTAACTCTTTATCAAGTTCCTCTTTATTCGTATAAACGCTTTTTATGTTAATATCCAACTTATAATCAGGACATTTAGAGAGATTTATCATATTATCCTCAGAAATAAATACATACTTTGTTCCATTTCTTTCAACAATTTCTCCATCCCAATGACCATTACATACATGAAATTTTGTTCCAATAGGTAATGAATCCATCAATGTAGGTGTTCCACCATATGGACCTTCCTCTTTCTTTGCCTCTTCGGATGGCTTTCCTGTCTTTAAAGATTCTTCAATGACCTTAATTGACTCTTGGATACCTTGCATTTTTCCTTCAAAAAAACTCTTCACCCAAACAGTCTTACAGGAATCAATGGATTCTTTTATTTCAGCTTCTTTCTTCTTTAATGATTCTAACACTTGTTTCATACTTATCCTTCTCCTAATACAATCAATGTACTTCCATTATCTAATTTCGTAATCACGTTCATTCCCCCATACTTATTTTTTATAAAACATATAATCTGCTTGTTTAATATCTTTTAATTCATCGTAGCATCCATATAAATCAAATTGATGTTCATGTGTTTTTCTTTCTTTTGAATAAACAGAATCCGTAACAAACTTATCCAGTTTATCATAGAATGCATCAAATTCTTCATCAGTCATGTTAGGCTTTACAACAACTCCAATGTCATATCTCGGATAACAACTTATTCCTTCTTCGTTTCTATCAACAACGCCAATTGCAACAATTTCTTCAAACTGATATGGCAATTTCTTAAAGAAATCAAATGTATTCTTTCTATCAGCTTCAACATTATCTTTATGAATTTCCTCATCTTTCATGAACTCTTCATACTTCTGCTTTACATATTCTTCTTGTGTCAATTTGATATTTCTTGAGATTTTATCCCAACAACCACTTTCTTCGTTAAATTCCTTTAGCACCTGGTAACCTGAATAAAAACCGTTTTCATCTTTTTTAAAATCCGTTAATGCATCTCCACGGGTTAAAGAATCTACAAAGTACAGTTTAGGATTCTCTTTAATTTTTTTAACTTGATTTAAGAAATCATCCACATTATTATCAAAACTTACATACGTTCTACTTGGCTTAAATTTGCCAATCAATTTCTTATGTTCACCAAACACAACAAAAGCATTATTAGGGTATAACCAAATCGCATATTCCCAATCTGGCGTTTCTTTTAATGTGAAATGACATACTGAACGAAACCCCATATCAAAAATAAAATAGCCATTTAAAAACAACTTTTTATCCAAAGTGAATTTTTGCTGAATGATAGATAATAATCTCTCATGACGTTGCGTGTTTACTCGTTTTGCTGTTTTACGCTTCATTCGCTTGTTCATACGTTATCCCCTTTCTTTTTGTTTTAGAAATATGGTAGGTATCTTTTTCAATAATGGATTTCCGAACATAGTATCCTTTATTCATTAAATAATTAAACGGAATTTCATCTACTGAACTTGGCTCTTCCTTGAATTCCACTATGTAATCATTAGTACATTCATTAATGTTTATTTTTTACCGAACAATAGACGCAAAGCTCTTTCCCTAATTAAATTATCTGATTCTAATAGTTCTACATGTTTATCAAACTGCTCTACAGTTAACAATTCAGACAACTCTGTGTATCCGTCGAAATCATAGACAATTTCTACATAATTTTCTACAACGTTCATTTCAAACACTTGAGCAATCAAATATGTATCCATAGGTTTTTCATTTTCCACATATCCTAAGGGAAGAAGCACAAGTTTCCCCTCATATTTATCTTTAGCCATTTTTAGTAGATTTGTTATCTTCTTCCTCATATCTGATAAATACATTTTCCTCATCCCCTCTGTAATGATTTAGAACAAGATAGATTTGCTATAACCACAGTCCACACATTCCTTAAAGAATAATCCCTTCATTTTCTTATGTGGACAAAGCAATTGCATTTGTCTAAGAGCAATTCTTACATCATCTTCTGCTGAACGATATGCATGTAGCTTTTTAGCTCGATTCTTCTCTGCATCTTCATACTTTTGTTTTACTACTTGAAATGCAGTATCTAATGAATCATCTTCCTCATTTAATTGAAAAGGAATCACATTATCCTCTTCATGAAGAACCTTTTTTCTTCCTTGTTGGTCTATCACATCTTTTTTCAACAAATTGTAAGTATCTTCGCTAATAAATTTGATATGCATTTCATCGTCTGCTGTTAAACCAATGCTATATGAATTCGTAGACTTATGATGAACTAACCTTACAACATCACAACTTGTATTTAAAATTTCTTCTATTTTTGTGTCTTTCAATTTTCTCGCTCCTTTTGTTTTTCTTCCTCATTTTGATTATCAAACAATTTATATATACAGTTATCGCTATAGATACCCTCCACAAGACAACACTCATCACAAGGATTGGAATGATATGAGTCAAACGATAACCCATATAGCAAATCAAAGATGCTAATCCATTCACAACCCAAATCTTCCATATATCTTTCATTTAGCAATATCATCATTCACATCAGAATAATATTTATTTTTCATCAACTATAGTAAATTAATAAATCCATTCTACTATATCCACCTGCTCACTTCAATGTTTTTGTAAATTGTATTTTACAAATAAAAAGAAGCAAATGATGTTATATCACTCGCTTCTTCTTCATGTTTATTTAAAACTTCTTATCAATAAAAGTTATAATTTCTTCTTTCATCAATTCTTTTATAAATTGATACATTGGTTTATTTGCTTTCAAGTTGTTACACCTTTTACAGGCACATACAACTGTTTCTTCTGTTGTGTGTATCTTATATTCTGATTGCGGAATAAGAT
Source organism: Bacillus sp. NPDC094106 (assembly GCF_044764345.1). Lineage (NCBI taxonomy): Bacteria > Bacillati > Bacillota > Bacilli > Caryophanales > Bacillaceae > Bacillus > Bacillus sp. NPDC094106. The sequence continues at coordinate 164,539 of NZ_JBIWHY010000006.1, forward strand.
GGTCAATCGTATCCCCGTATTTTCCACAATACTGACAGATATATTTATCCCGTTCCAAGACTCGTTCTTTCAAAGGTTTTAATCTTTTTATTAACTTAATAGCATTTGAACCTATAATAATTGCATTTCCTTTTTTTACATCATACAACGCCTTTTCATAATAAGTTTTTCCTGGATACCCTTTCTTATGCCAATCTGCATAAACTTCAATATACGGTGCTTTTTGGTCTAATTTTATTTTATTCAAAATATATCACTTCCATTATTTTAATAAGAAAGAAAAGCTCCAATACTTTCTTTATCCTATCAAATCCCATTGATATATATCAATAAATGTTTACAAAAATATACATATAAACATTTGAATGAATAGATGTGATTTAAATAAAGAAAGAGCCTTCTTTTAATTTGAAAGCTCTTTACTGCTTTATAAATCTTCTTTACATATGTTTTTTAGTTATTTAACTTTTGAAATGCTATATGAAAGAACTAATCCATTTTACGACTATCAGAACTTTCTTCTTCATCCTCATCTTCATGCAAAAATATTTTATCAAACATAGCAATTAACCACATGATTATATTTGCTCCTACAAAGAAGATACATAGAGGGAATCCTATTAATCCACCGACTGCATATATCATACTAAAAAATCGCTCACCTGCTAATGATTGTGTTTTAGAAAACATCCTTGCAAAACCTATATATAGGTTTTCTTCTTCTTTAACCGAATCTTCTATCTCTTGTGCATGAAACGCTTTTTTTAATAAAAAATGCATAAATATAATCCCCACGCCTAAATAAATAGAAACAAAGAAGGATGCATATACTGGATTCATAATCATTACCTACTTTCACATAGAATTCTTCAAAATGATTCTATATTTGTTTATATTATAACAAACATGCTACAATATAAAAGAATAGAATTTCCATAGGTTCACTTTTGTCTCTCTAAGCAAAAGAGAAAGGAATTCTAAGGTAGTTGCGGATACCTTAGAAAAATAACCGCTTAGTAAATGGGCGGTTATTTTATTTTATTTCAATATATTTCCTTTATTTTCAGGAACAAAAAATAAAAAGAATAGACACTTGTCTATTCTTTTTGATTCGTTCGGTCTGTTTGACGAATCAAATAGTCAATACCATCAATTAACCCTTCTATTGCTCGTTTATTCAATAATTCACCTTTAAACAAAGGTTCTTCATTAACATTAAGAATCATTCCTCTTATTTCGTTAAACAAAACGTATACATCATTTTTTTTAAGTGTTAATTCTTCAAAAAAATAACTCATTGGCACGTTTATCGCCTTTGATAAGTTTAATAAACTTTCTTTAGAGGGCTCTTTCACACCTGATTCCATTTTCGACACAAAAGATTCAGTTACATTCATTAATTTGCCAAAATCTTTCTGCGTCATTTTCTGTTCTCTTCTTAAAGTTTTTATTTTCTCTGCTAAAGATGACATCGTTTATCCTCCCTGTTTTTTATCTCATTCATTTATCTATCCAATGATTTTAGTAATGAACATAAATTAAATTTCATCTTCTTATCAATCAAAAACTCATTTTTATATTAACAAAAGAATAACATTCATACACAATAGAAACAAGTTCTTCCAAAGGTTAAGAAAATATCTACTCTTTTTATATATTCTCATCTCTAAATCTTTTATTTAATTCATCTAAAACGTTTACAAAACCTTCCCTGCATGTAATTTCAGATGCCTTTTCACTATATTCATCCAATATACAACTTGGAATGTTTTGAATTTCACTTAATTTATTATTAATATTTTTCTGATAATAATTAATAAACTCCTCACAATCTTCTTTCTTTTTATTTCCTTTTTCTATATCCTTCTGCAATATGTTTATTCTATATTGCAAGTCAATTATATGTTTCAAAGGTATCAACCATTGAGGTTCCATATGCAACACCCTTTCTTTTAATAAATTTGATAAAACACCTTGTAATATTTTATTAGGGAGAAAAATCCCTTATAACTATAGTGGAGTCGTACAAATACCAAAACCCCTCCGAAACATAAACCTATATACAGCAAATAAATACAAAATAAAAAAGGAAGAAGGATAACCTTCTCCCTAAGTTAATCAATCTATATAGATTGAAACTTTACAAGTTTAGATAATAAGCGTACCTATCACTCCAATAATAAGAAATGGTCCAAATGCAAACCTATCACCTTTTTTGCTTTTCTTTACAACCATTAATCCCACAGCAAATAAAGAAGCTGTAAAAAAGGAATACATTAATAATTGTGGAATTTGATGATAGTGAAAGAACAATCCAATTGCTCCTACAAATTTAATATCCCCTCCACCTAAAGCACCTGTTAACAAGGCTAATAATAAAAATCCAATAAAAAGAGAAATTGCAGTAATGATGTAAGGAATTGGACTATGAAGTCTCCATACAACAATAAAAATGATACTTAATAAAAAGATAACTAAGTTTAAGCCATCAGGTAAATCTTGATACTTAAAATCTATTAAGAATAATGCTGTAAGAATAATAGACAATGCCATTAACAACCATGCATATTCGATAAAACCAAATTTATTAAAAATGACTCCCAAAAACAACCCATTGAGTAAAGCTCCCATAATATACTCTCTTTTATTAAAATCATACTCTTTATAGATTTTACTTACTACAAACAATATAATCCCACCAAATATCATACCTAATAAACTTATCAACAATATAAGCCCCATATATCTCAACCTCCTTATCTTATAAAAAAGGTACCGAATTGATACGGTACCATTAAAACAATCTTTTTTGTACTTACCATAATCAATGAACATTAGAACCGAGCCTGACTGACTGCTACTTTCTTCATTTTTACTTCATTGAACTTGAAAAACAATCCATTCACTGGAATCTCTGCATATATAACTACACTCGTATGATTTACTTTCACATTATCAATCGGTGTACTTACTTCCGTAATTTCATCTGGGTTATTAACAAAATGCGTCTCTATCTTTGGCTTTCCAGAAACAATACTTCCCTTTTTAGGATTGAACTCTTCATCTAAAAACAAATCATGTTGTATGATTTTATCAATAATCTCTTTCGCCTCTTCAGGATTTAATTCAATGATACCCTTTGGTAATTTATCATCTTGAATCCTGGTAATAGCTGATGAACTTGCATTATCTAATACGTTTTTTATTTTTCTACTCGAATCTAAATAATGAGGAACATCTATGCAGAGAAATAGTAGCAATGGAAGCAACGCTGAAACGAATAATATAACATATACAGATGTTACACCCTTTTTATTTTTGAGTAACTGCTTTATCCACTTCATGTTTACCACCTCTCTGATAAAACAGTTTCCTTGAAGATGTATTGATTACCTGTTTTATCTTTATAACTAAAGAAAGCGAATGGACCTAATAATCCACTTTTGTTTGCAGGTAAACTTACTGTTACTTCAATAGGGTCTTTACTATCTCGTTTCATATAACTTGTTCCTTCTCCATTGACAGGTGTTACTCCGATACAATTTATACCATATGTAACTGTTTTTGCAGTCACCTGTATATTTTCTCTCTTGTATCCTCTTTCCTCCATCTTTTTATAAAAAACTTCTAAATCACTATTAATTGGCTCTGACTGTTCATTCGTTAAACCCCCTTGCACTTTAGCTTTTTGAGCAAGTATATGCACCTCTTTTTCAATCATTAGTTTTGGATACATATAACTAATAAATCCTATACCTAAAAATACAACCGCTAAAATGGCAGACATACTTACAACAGCTTCTATGGAAACAAATCCACTTTTTCTTCTTAGTAATCTATTCATGTAAAAACCCTCCCCTTATTTAATTATATTTATCTAATATGTTATTATTTTTTGTATTATTTTATTTTATAAACGAACCTTATCCTTTTTTATTATTTATCAACAAAATAAAAAAACTGTAGGTATAATATACCCACAGCTCTTATGTAATTTGAATTCTATTTAATTAATTATTTACCAGCACTTGGGTCTACTACTTGGTATTGGTTTGTCGCAGTGTCAATGTTTGTCATCGCTTTATCAGTAACTGTATTTGCTTTGTTTTGGAATAAGATTACTGTTGCAACTCCTAACCCAATAATTAAACCTGCTACGATAATTGTTTCGATTGACACATATCCTTTAGAATTTTTGATTTTATTTAACATTTTTTTCATTTTACATTCCCCCTATTTTGGTTGTTTTTATTTTTTATTGTTTATTGTTTTTATATTAGTATCTCAATACTTATTTGCCAGAACCTGGTTCTACAACCTTGTATTGTTCTGTCGCAGTTTCAATATTTTTCAAAGCCTTATCAGTAACTGTATTTCCTTTGTTCTGGAATAAGATTACTGTTGCAACTCCTAATCCAATGACTAAACCTGCTACGATAATTGTTTCAATTGATACATACCCTTTAGAATTCTTGACTTTATTTAACACTTTTTTCATTCTGTATTCCCCCTATTCTTGTTTTATCTTTTATTTATTCCTTTAATCATGTGTAAGCTGTTACCCCGACACAAGACGACCTTTCGGAAGGGTCTTTCATCTACACTCTCTCATGGTTGAACCATCATAGCTCAATAACTATTGTTCGGGTCATCACACCATAACTCTTCTATTGATAATATATTTAGAATTTAAATATTCATTGAACTACAGAATCTTAGCACATATATCATCATCCCCTATTTTTGTATTTTTCTTATTATAGATAAAGTTATCTACATTATTCCTTTAATCAGTGTTCTACTTGTTTGACCCTGATTAACCTTGACGGCTTCTTATTTTTGTGAATCATACTATCTTATATGTGAATTCTATTTGATATATTCAGATTAAATGTTCTACTATTGTTCTAATGCCTGTCTTATAAAATGAATAACGACTGGATTTGGCATATAAAAACTATCTAATGTAATATCCTCTTGTAACTGAACATCCTTTAATAACAGCGAAATTCCGTACATAATTCCTGCACTTCTGCTTTGACCTGCATTACAATGAACAACGATTTCATCAAAATCACCCTCATCTATAAACTGAATTACTTCTTTTGCCATTTCTTCATTGAACAATACGAATCTTTCATTATTAGGCATTATTTCTCTAATATCATGAAAATAAAGCTCTATTACGGAACTAAAACTTTCTAAATACTTGACTTCGTAAGGCACTCCATATTTTTTATATTCAGGTTCCAATACACGGATTAACGCTGACTTTTCCCTTTTGGGTTTATATCTTCTAATTTCATAATCATTTAAAATTTCATATATCATTTGGGTTTCCTCTTGTTTGCTTCTATTAAAAATTAAATTGTCATCTCTCTTAATAACATTCTTCTCATTTTTATTAAGAACTCCCTCAAAATGAGATTCTTTATGATTTTCAACATATTTAATCATTTTTTTGAATTCCATACATAGATACCCCCTTTCTTATCGGGTTTATTCATTCTATACAAAAAAGACAAGCTACATAATGTAACTTGTCCCTTATCCTGTTTAAGGCCCCATAGGTGAATCCAGTAAAGAACTACCATACATAGCAAGCGGAATAAGACCTAATAAGATTACAGCTAAGAATGGAATGAACAGAGATGCTTGTGAGTAAACAAGATTTGATAAATCCTTTGTTCTCTTTAGCATGTTTGTATATTCAATAATTTCTTGCATATTGTTCTCTAATGATTGAATCCCATCTTCTCGTGAATACTCATTGAATTCAGATAAAATGTGAATAGTATCTGTAAATTTCGTTCCTGCAAATGAATTTGCTAAATACTGAAGCCCCTCTTTGTTATCACGAAGATAAATTCGGTACCCTACTTCAAATATGTTCTTATATCTTGTTTTTGTTTTTGACAAAACGTAAAACACTTCATTAATCGGTCTTTTTGAACGAAGCATTAAAATAATAAACAATTGCAGAATTGGTAAATCTTTTAAGAAGAAAAACTTGTTTTTCTTTGCTCTTCTTTTTAACCAAAACTTAGGGATTAAGCATAGTAAAAGTAAGATTGCCCCAACAATGAATTTAAATTTAATAATTCCCGTTGGACTTTGCATACTTTCTGCTAAATCAATATTGAATAACATACCTACTAAAAATGTGATATTATTCATCATGATATTTACTATGCAGAATATAATAAATGATGCGATAAGAATCGTAATTTGAAGTGCTGTAAAAACTCTATAACTCAGCTTATCTGAAATATTTGCTTCAAAAATTAACTTATTGATGTCTTTGACTTTTTTATCTTCTGGATTAGAGTTAATAAACCATTTAAATGGGGCAACAAAAGACAAACTATGTAATATATTTGACCATTCATTTAAAAATGGCTTTTCCATTACTCGCTTTTGTGATGTTAAAAGATGTATACCTATCATCAAGAAAGCAATTAGTAATGGTACAATATACAAATTGTACATAAAACAAACAACTCCTTTCAAACAAGTAAAAAAGAAATAATTTCTTTTTTACTTGTTATTTACTTTTTTTCACTCTTGTCATTTTAATATTGATAATGATTGTACCTAAAACAGCACCATATCCTGCTAAGAAGCAAACAAGTCCTAAGAATGAGCTAAAAAAGAATTCTTTTCCCTTAGGATTAAAAAGGATATTAAGAACTCCTGCTCCAGATGCCAGGATAGCAATAAAATAGTTAATAGATACAGCGTACTTTTTATCTGTTATACGAGATTTTTTCAATCTGTTCTCTCTTTCTAAGATATTACGCAAGTGACGCAGATTGCTAATTGTTGTAGCCTTACTTGCATCCTCCAAGTAACTAATCAAAGTAAACACTAAACTATTAATCCAAATGTTATCATATTCCTCTCTGAATTGAAGCAACACCGTTTGAGGGTCACCCGAAATCATTTTACGAGCGATATTTTCTAATACCTCACGTAAAGGATGCTCAGAGGAACGAGCTGTTTCATAGATAATACTTTTGATATCACCATATTTAGAGGATACACGGATAATATTATCAATCGCAGATGGTAATTGTTCTTCAATTTGTTCCATCTTATCTACAGCCAACATCTTACTCATTTTGTTGGCAATGCTTAAAAGGACAAAAGGAATTATAATGCCAAGGAAGTATTGTTTTACAATAAGAAATCCCACAAAAACAACCACATTAATACCTAAAAATCCATAATAATAAATATCTATTAATCGTTCTTTCCCTTTCTCGATTAAAAGAAACTCTAAGTTTTGATAGAATCTTTTTAATAATCCTACTCGATTCAAGAAAAAATCATCCGCATGTTTTTTCTTTGCCTTTCCATGTAGTTTATCTCGAATTCGTTTTTCATTTATTATATTTAATATAATCATGGCACACATCACTACAGAGAGAATCAAAAAAGAATTAATTAAAAACGGAATCATTTTGTCCATACTCAAAAAATCTTTTATCTGTGTTAAGATTGAATCCATATTTAAATTTGATAATCGAAACAAGTTACATGCCCCCTTTCATATTCAAGTAAGCCGTTTTATACGGCTTACAAGTCTTCCATTTCTGACATTGGAATTTCAAATTCATTCAATCTACTTTTTAATTTGTCAGACATGCGATTTTCTGTTCTTATATATTGACCTTTTAAAGGATTTTCAGGGTTGAATGTCCATTTATATAAGCAATTCATTCCGATAAACTCATTTTTCTCATTTGTTAAAATTTCGGAAACTGACTTGATACGAATTTTATTACCTACTTTACGCATAATAACGATAATGTCCATTGCTTGGCATAACTTATTTCGTATTTGAATCGTACTTTCGTTCCCTACTTCAGGAGACGACATATACATGTCCACACACATATCTAAAAATGCATAGTCATCCAAAGCATGAGCTGTAAACAAATTACCTTTTGTCTTTAAATTCGCTTCATACACCTGCCTGAATTCACTACCACGACTTTCAGGAATAATGATTCTATCAGCAGTAGAACGCAGAGCATGACGCATTGCTCTCTCAAATGTAAAACCTTTTTCGTCATCTACGTTGTAAATGACGACATGATGCCCTTTTAAAACTCTCTCAACATCTGTTTCTGATACAGATGCAATTACCGCTTTTAATTCGATTGGTTTCGTGTAAGTAAGCAGGTAGTTGATGAATGTTGTTTTACCAGTTCCCATCGGTCCACCAATACCAATATTGGCTTTTCCTCTTACTAACACATCCATTAATCTGTCAATAAAATCATCAACTGTACCACTTTTCTTCATCATATTTAGATTCGGAATAAAGTTAGTAAACTTACGGATATTCATCACGTAATTCTCTGTTGCCTCAGGTATACTAATATTTACCCTATCTTTATTTGGTCGAGTAGCTTCTACCATTGCATTTTCAACTGAATTTAGTGTTTTCTTATTAAACTCGATTACTCGATTAAATACATTCATTAGGTCTTCTAATGTTTCGAATTCTTTATGGTATTCGTATTTTATCCCTTTTTTAATAAAGTAAATACGAGACTTAAACGTTGGCAATTTAGTTGCATTCACCATGATTTCTCCCATATCAGGGTCATCATCTAATTCCTGCAAAACACCCATTCCATATAATTCAGCAAAGAGGCGATATGAAATTCCATTCACATCTTCCTCCGCAATCATTTCAGAAGAAATCAGGCTCTTTCTAATTTTACTCATAATATATTTTCTTGCATTTTCATCTATGGTTGCTTGCTTTAATAGTTCCGTATGCTTTTCCAATTCTTTTGTTGTACCATCAGGACTATCCATTTCTCTTTGAATTTTCTGTTTTAATGTTTGGTACAACACCTCTTCTTCTGGAAGTGAGTTATTCTGCACATCAGATACATATAAATCAACCATTTCTTCATCCATAAAACTATCTTTTTTATCTTTATAGATGAATTTTACAGTTCCGTATCGTCTGTCAAGCGATAATAAAGAAGTCTCGTATAAATCAAATCGAGTGATACTATTTTGATACATATCTTGCACTTCTAAATAGCGAAAATGATTCCCTACGCTATGTTTTAATTCAATAATTTTAAATGTTTCTTCTTTGTCATAGATAACAACTGGCAACTTCACCTTATTCATTTCTTTCACCTCTTTCTTATTCAAACTCTTCTATAATAGATGCATATTCGTTTTGCTTTTTACTTTGGAAAAATTTATTTGTTACACCTGCTCCAAATCGCATTAAATTCCCGTTATCAATTGTTGATTCATTATAAGGAATCATTCCAACTACTTTAACATCATAACCATTAAAACATTCACTAAAATCAATGTTTGATTGTTCATTAAACATGTTGAATATCATTTTGATAGAAGCATCTTTTTGTTTAAAATGGTCTACTGTTTTTATTGCAGAAGGAATCATTTGTAAATTACTAAAATTATTTCGACCTATTAATACAATGTCATCTGCATGAAATAAAGCATTCACTGTTCCCGCATTATCAACCTGTGGTGAAACAGTAACAACAATAAAATCGTATAAAGACTTTAATATTTCAATCATTCTATCAACATGTCTTTTCTCTATTAAACCGAAATTTTTTAATAGTTTTGTTCCTTTTAATAAATCCACTTTGTTTTTCAACTGAGTCATGTTTTCTTTGAACAATTCTTCATTTAAAAAACCACCATCAATCTTTTCTATTAAATTATCAATTCCATGAACTTTATCCTCTAATGAAAAACTCGCACCTAAATAAGGAATTTTAAAATCAAAATCTACTAATGCTACTTTACATTCACTGTGTTGCTGTTTGTAATAATGAGCAATATTTGTAGCTGTATACTTCATGCCATTCCCATATAAAACTGGATAACATACTACCATTTTTCCTTTATTTACTTTATTCAATTCGAGTCAACTCCTCTCTTATTTTGCAGGGACTGTAATCTTATCCCCAGGATTCAAAACTTTCTTATTTCCATTTAATTTTGAAATAGTCTCTGTGTCTGTCTTGAATTTAATGGCCAACTTATCAAGCGTATCTCCATCTTGAACCTGATAACTGATGACTGATGCTTTATCCTTTTCAGATTCTTCATTCGAAGCTCCCTTTGCAACTTCGCTATTTGGATTATATCCACTATCTGAATTGATGTTTGATACGTCTACATTCATCATTTTTGTAATAATGATTTTTCCTTTCGATTGAGCATCATAATATTGCTTCACTTCTTCTTCTGTTAATTGAAGATAAAATTCTTTTTTAGGAGATTGTGTAGCGTCTGTCGATACTGTAGCAACCTCTACTTTTCTGTTCGTAAACAAGGTTTGTACTTCAGATTTCTCAGAATGCTTGTTTGTTAACAAGACAAATACTTTTACGTTGTCGTTATCTTTAATATCTGGCATGTATTCTGATTGAATTTTTACTTTTAATTTATCTTCTTTACCTTTTTCTTTTGGTTCTAAACGCTGTGTAGAAATCGGTTCTCCCTTCAAGAGTCCACCTTTTAACTGCGTTCCCTTCACTTGATTGATATCTGTAACATATCCTTTCAAAAGTCCACCTTTTGACACATGTACAGGAGTAAACATGTTTGCATTCACTTCCGTTTTAGCCTGAATGTCTTCTTTTGCAAGATATATAACCGTATTATTTTTGTCTTGTTGATTTGCGATATAAAAATTTTGATATCCAAACATCAAAATAGACAAGGATGTTAAACCCCCTACTGCATACAATAATTTTTTATTTTTTCGGCTATCCAATATGCCACACCTCCTATGTTTTTTTCATATATTTAGCATATATTAAATTGCAATATCGGTAACTATGATTTGTGCTCTACATGGTTCTACCCTATTTGTTATATTGACTATAGTTACCAAATAGGAATATATAAGGGGTAAAACGAAATAAAATAAATATTATCTTTCACTTTATTCAAATTTGCCTTATCTTATAATTCGAAAGGAGTTGACCTATATGAAAAAATCAAAATGTAAAATTACAACTTCTCTTTGTTTATTCATATCTTGTTTTTCATTCTCCTACATGCCAGTTCATGCAGAAGACATATCGAAAACAAAAGAGAACATAAATGTTCAGTATGCAAAACAAACGGAAGAACAGGCTCTTATACAGGTTGATGCAAAAAATACAGAAAAAATCGGACTTCCAAGCGGTAATATTGTGCATAGTAGAAAAATTAATTATGTAACCTCGCAAAATGGAACATATATTTTTTCTGAAGCAGATAATAGTAAGAACCACGTAGAAAAAAGTGTAAATGTGTTAGATTTGAGGAGAGAATTATTGGTAACAGATAAACCAGAAGTAAAATTAAAACTCTACTCAGAAGACCATCTTTCAGGAAATGATGAAATGCGGTTTAAAAACGATGATGGGAATTGGTCTACATTCGAAAAATACAAGACAGAAAAAGATTGGAAGCTAAAAGATGAAGAAGGATTACGAATAGTTTCAGTACAGTATAAAGATATGGCGGGAAATATTTCAGACGAAGTGTTTGATAGAATCTTTCTTGACAAAACTGGTCCAGAGGTTTCCTTTAATATAAATAGTGGAAACGAATATACAAATAAGGAACAAGTTATATTGAATATTACAGCTACAGATAATTATTCTTATCCAGAAAAAGTACTTGTCAGCACGGATAATAAAACGTGGATTGAAGAACCATTTAGTGAAAAAATACCTGTTACACTTCCTTTAGGTGATGGCGAAAAGAAAATATATGTAAAGGTATTGGATGCTCTGGGAAATGCAAGTGACGTGATTACACAGTCTATTATTTTAGATAAAACAAATCCATATGGTACTGTTTCTATTAATAATGGAGCTATCATCGTTCCTTCTAAACAGGTTGATTTATCTATTACGTTAGGAGATAAGTTATCTGGTATTAATAAAGTAAAAGTTATAGAGGGTGACAAAGAATATATATTCCCTGTTGTACCAAAAGAAAACATCACAATTCCTTGGGAGTTAAGTGGAGATTCAAATGGTCAGGTTACTTTATTATTAATTGATAATGCAGGAAATGTCGCAAAAATCGAAAGTAATAAAGTCTTAATAGCAAATCTAAACATTACTGAATTCGAATTAACAAATGTTGTAAATCCTATGGAGCCTGCATTTAAACCTATGACTTGGGCATTTGAACCACAAAAAATGATAGCAGGTGGAAATATTGAATTCGCAATCTATTATGACCTATTTAGCGATGAACAAGTTAAATCTTCTTCTATTGAAGGAAATTATACGGTTGAAATCGTAGGAGATGATGGCTATTACTATACATCTTCAACAAATTATACAAGCGAATTACCACTTCCTGATAAAGGATTTAATGCGGTTACGTTAATTCCAAATGATGCACCTAAGAATGCGAAAGTCTTCCTTTCTTCTCATTTGAAAGCAAAACTTCAAACAGCTAAAGAGGAAGTTATCTTAGAAGATGCTTTCCCTGATAAAAACGGAAAAGCGTTAATTGGAACCGTAAATGGATTTATTAAAGATAGAATTAAATTTAATGAAATCAGATAATAAATAAAAAAGGCTACAGTCTGGAAAAAGATTGTAGCCTTTAAAACTATTTAGAAAAAAATATTTGACGAATTTATGTTAATGAATTATAATATAATTAGATAATTGAATATCAAAAAACAGGAAGGGTTTGTGATAACTCTAAAAAAAAAGGAGATGATAGTATGTTACAAGAATTACTTGATGGTTACCTAATCTTTTTGATTCTTTTTGCTATTGCTCAATTTATCATTGGTGGTATTATTTGGGCAAAAGAAAACGTTGAGAACAAAAAGAGAAGAGCTGAATTCAGAAGACAACAAGAAGAAGAAAGACGTGCAGGATTAATTTAACTTTTTTCTTTTTTACATATACACAGGCAAAGAGACATTTTCTTGTCTCTTTTTTTTGCCTATTTTATTTGTTTTCCTATAACTTTCCCTTTCTCCGCTTCGATACGAAGAATCAAATGAGGATAGTTTTCTTTTTTCTCAACATTTTTATTTTTGTCAGGCTTAATTACATTATATCCAATTACAATATCTTCATTTGCTTTTCTTACGTCAAACAACTCAATTCCGTATCCAGAAGTTGCTTTCTTCCCGTCAGACACAACAATATATGTATGCTCTTTATCTGATTTAAAGTGAACCCCTTTTTCTTTATATGATTTCTCATACCATGATTTCATATCAGCTTCTGTTAATACACTCTTATCTAAAATTTCATACTTGATTTCTTTTTGAGCCTTTAATTCTTTTTCTGTCCATGTATCCTTTTTCATTAATGTACTTTCATTTGCACTTTCATTTGTACATCCAACAATCAAACTTGTTGCTAAAGAAAACAGTAACATGATTCCTAATCTCTTTTTATTTACCATCTTTATAGCACCTCCACTTTTCATATTATATATTTTGTATTTACTATATTCAATGATAAAACAGTGGAACTAAAAGCAACTCTTATATTTCGTTACCTGTATCTCTATTTGATAATTATTTAGTTCTACCTACCTCAATGAAGTTAACTAATAAAGAAACGCCCTTTTCGTTAAAAGGACGTTCTTGGCTAAATTACTAATCGTTCATCGAAATAAGTTTGTGATTTACTTACCACTCTTGAAATGTCTTCTAAAAGTACTTCCGTATTCTCTTCGTCTTCTGCAATATCAATAGGAATAGATAAGCACAAGTCTATGCAATAGTTACTTGTATCTTCTTCTCTATAGACTAAGAAAGTGGTAATTGAAGTATAATCAAAATACTCTGATTGCACTTCGTCCATTTGAACAAAATCCATTAAAATCTTTTTTAAACGTAACACTGCAAATTTCTCAACAAAACCTTTTGGTTTCATTAATTTCTCTTTAACATCTTTTTCCTCCACACCAAAATATTCTTGAGCAAACTTTGCATCTATTACAAATTTCTTGATGATAGAAATATTTTCTTTTTCCACAAAACTCTCTGTCTCTAATTCTTGTGTGTGAATGAGTTCTGTAATATGAGATTCTAATCGTTCTCGAATCATTTCATACTCTACTAACAATTCTTCATTTGATTTAATACATTTTATATTTGTTAATATGTAACTCTTAAATGCATTCGTGTCCATCCCACCATCTTTCAATGCGTAATGAATGTCCTTATCTATCGCATTATGTTCTAATAATCTATCAAATGTATCATGTAATGAACGCTTTACAATATCAGGATAATCTTTTAATATCTCTGTCTTGTAACTAATTAACTCCATTCCAAATATGTTATATTTATTCATATAAGCATTCCCTCCTTTTATTTTGATGACTTATCATATTCAAATAAAAGGGAAATCATAATTTTATAGGGTTTAGAGTGTTTTTATACTATCGAATGGATATAATCGAACAAATACTTTCCCAACTACATCATCCATAGGAACGCACCCTACATACGGACTTCGAGAATCCATACTATTATTACGATTATCTCCCATTACGAATAAACAATCTTTTTCAACCTTGATTTTCATATCTTTATTATTCTTCATTTTTTCTTTCGTATAGTTCTCATCTAATTGCTTACCATTTCGATAAACTACATTATCTTTAATCTCAATTTCATCTCCAGGAAGACCAATTACTCGTTTGATTAAGATTCGTTCATTTAACATCTTTGCTTTTAAAACTATAATGTCCTTATAGTTTGGTTCCCCCATTTTATAAGAGAATTTATTCACAAATAGATAATCACCATCCGCAAGTGTAGTATCCATCGAATGACCGATGACTTTTGCAGGAGCAATAAAACTGGTAAAAATAATGGCCACAATAACTGCAACAGCCATATATTTAAAATACTCCAAAAATACTGCACCATAATTTGTTTTATTCGTACTTTCAACAACTACTTCTTTTTCTTTTGAATCTCCCATAAAAATCTCTCCTTTTTCATTGACTATAGTAGATATTTTATCATTCATAGTTCATACTCGCAATAGAAACAAAACCCCTCCGAAACATAAACCTATATACCTAAATATTTTTTCAAACATCATTTACAAAAAAAAACAGAAGATATATGTTTTGTTCTTCTGTTTTGAAAGTATATATTTATTTTCATGAACGAAATTCCTTATACAATTATTTATTTTTTACAATTTGATAACTAAACTTATTTTTTAATTTTCTTTCTATACGCTCAAGAAAATACTCATGCTCTATAAATTTCTCTTGAATTGCTTGTAATTGATTCTCTAATGACTGTATTTCTCTTCTTATCTCAAATGCTTCATTATCTAAATTTAATGTATCTTGTTGTAATTGTTTTATATATTTTTTCTTACGTAAAGCAATACTCGCTAATTTGATAGGATTTGCCCCACCAATTGCCAACGGATTTTGTTTATGCAATTCTAATTCTTCTTGCCTATGTTTTAATTGCTCTAATTTATCATATTGCTCATGAATCTTTGCTTTAATAAATTCCTCTTGCTCATTTTCCAGGTAGTATAACTTTCTTTCTTGAATACTAATGTATCCCATTTGTACACCTTCTACTGAAATAATAATAGGTGATGGATACATACCTATATCATAAGATAACTCCACTTGTTCTAATGCGATGAACTTTTCTAACTCTGGAACTAAGTATTGATACAGCATATCTTGAAAAGATAGTAAAGCATCCTCACCATGAGGTAGTAATACATACGGTAATAAAATGTCATTCCCATTGAATAAATCAGTCATTATACAAAAAGGTGTTTCCTCTATCTTTTTTAATATTTTTTTATATTCTTCAATTTGAATTATACTTTCATCTAATAACTCATATACTTCATCTAACAAATCTCTCATCCCCTATCCAATAACTTCTCTTATATATATCTTAGAAGAATATCTCTTTTTATATAATAGATGATAGGTTCGACACATTTTTTTGATTTTTATAATTGACTATAGTTGATGAAAATGTTATTATGGATTTAAGGTACTTAATACCTTTTAAGACAATTTTCTATTATAAGTTGTATTTCTCTTGTTTATAAAGGAGCGAGAATATCTCTCCTTTTTCATATTACGGAGCCTTAGCTCAGTTGGTAGAGCATTCGGCTCATAACCGAACGGTCGCAGGTTCGAACCCTGTAGGCTCCATTGAAAAATAAAAGACGCATTCAGCTTTTTGGGCTACGAACAAGGTGAAGATTGTTGTTACTTCTGGTTTGAGTTATTGGCTGTTTTGACTGATTCAACAGTTTGGGGCTGTTGAATCATAGTTTGTTTTTGTTGATGTTCAAGATATTTCTATATAAATAATACTTGTTTCAAAGGAAAGTGCTATGTATAAAGACTCCTATTCTTTGTATGTGCGGGAATATTGTTGTAAGGATTCTTGATACCTGTCGTTTGAAGACAGGTATCGAGTTGGGTAATAACGGTAGGAGCCGTTACCCTGGACTAATTAACAAGAATTTGATTGGTGGGGATTAAATTCAATAATGTGATGATTTTGACATAATTGTTACTCTCCTAAGTGTTTATCTATGAGGTGTTTTTAACTAATTCGCCTCATAGAACAATATTTTGATAGGTTCGACACATTTTTTTATAAATTTAGTTATAAAAAATATCAAACTATCTATCATATATATTAGTCTGTGAATATTATGTGGGTATCGTCCAATTTGGTAGGACACTGGTCTCCAAAACCAGGAATATAGGTTCGAGTCCTATTGCCCATGCCAAAATCATGGAGGTAGCATGGAGCTATACTTAACAAAATACAGATTTAGGTTTAAT
Source organism: Bacillus sp. NPDC094106 (assembly GCF_044764345.1). Lineage (NCBI taxonomy): Bacteria > Bacillati > Bacillota > Bacilli > Caryophanales > Bacillaceae > Bacillus > Bacillus sp. NPDC094106. The sequence continues at coordinate 181,399 of NZ_JBIWHY010000006.1, forward strand.
TCCTAATTGTACTGATTTTGTGTATGTAAGACCGAAGTGGTTCGAGTCCACTTTACCTCCACTTTTATTACTTTGGGCTTTACGCCCCCGCACGACATAGTGCAGTTTTACATGCGTTCATTGTGAACGGCAGTTAACATTCGAAGTTAATTGCATAGAGATTAGGGTTGTGATGACCCGAACCATAAGTAGAAAAATTAGGCAAGTCTGTATGGAGATACATGGGAAGAGGAGCAGACATAGTTCGGTGAGTGGGAGTATTCCGAATACAATATTATAATTATTATTCGCTCGTAGCTCAGTTGGTAGAGCAATCGACTTTTAATCGAGATGTCATAGGTTCAAATCCTATCGGGCGAACCAAATTATCTTGTGGATATGATGGAATTGGCAGACATATCGGACTTAAAATCCGATGTCCTATGTGACGTGCAGGTTCAAGTCCTGCTATCCACACTTCATTGTTTTTCAATGTACAATTTAAACATTGATTAGGACAATAGCGTTTCTCGATGTACGGATAAAACATCGGGTTAAAACATGCGGGTATGGTGGAATGGGTAGACACGATTGCCTTAGGAGCAGTTGTCATACGTGGCGTGTAGGTTCGAATCCTACTATCTGTATCATAGGAAATAAAAGAAACAACACTAAAGCCATCTCTTAACAATGACGGACTTGTTTGAGAAAAGTGAAATAGTGGAATTGTAATTGAGAAGACCGTCTATAAAACAATTTTTACTATGGACATTTATGAGGTAGGGGGTTGTCCTGAGGTTTCTTTCATTTTCTATTTCTTAATAACTAAAATATTCATAAAAAAATGTATTGACATAAGCTCTGCATAATGTTCGTTCGAGTCGAAAAGAATTCTGACATCTAATATCGGTTCGAGTCCGATATGGCCCTTTTATGATTCCTCCTATACGTATTTAAATATGATATAGGTTATGAAAAAACTTGGTGTAGTACAGTTCTACGGGTTCCCTACATCACTTTAACTAATTGACAATTATTTTTTAGTCATTCTACTGCTACGTCCATAGTTTGAATGAATCCTATATAAATAGTCTAAGAGCTATTTATATCATGACGCTTGTAACTTCAGTGGTAGAAGCCACGCCCAATTGCGTGGAGAAGTCGGTGGTTCGATTCCATCCAAGCGTCCTTAAAAATATAAGTGTATTGACACAGGCTAATGCGTGAGTACTCGTTCGATTCGAGAGAGAAGGTTTTACCTAAAAGAGTTGGCTCTACTTGCAATAATTTAGTCCACGGATGTGGGGTTCGAATTCTAAAATTAGAAGAATCATATTTTTCTATATCGCGGGGCAGTCTGTGTGAGTACATTCATTATAGGGTGTTGGTGATGTGAAAACTTTCTGTTATTAAAATAACTGTGGATTAGGTTGGGGAAATCCCTTACAAGTTCAAGTTCTGTCATTCACCCTTTTTGTAGAAGTAGCTCAATTGGCAGAGCGGTCAACCGTTTGGTGGTCGGGTTATAGGTCCGAGTCCTATCTTCTGCAAAATAGTCTCCAACTAATTTGGTCTGTGGTCGCTATCGCCATAAGTCGTGTCTCATGGTGTCACACGATGAACGAAGGCTAAGGGAAAACCTCGAAACCCGATAGCAAAAGACGTAAACAGTGACGAGTATATGTTTCTACATTATGGGTCTGTAGTTCAATTGGGAGAACACCATCCTTGCAAGATGACAGTTGTAGGTTCAAATCCTATCAGGTCCACTTTCTAACAATAATAATTAGTAGAACAAACTTCTTAATATTTTTCATTGACTATAGTTGATAAAAATGTTAATATACTAATATAAGTTGTTAAAGATTCAGAACGATATCTACACGCTATTTACCTGCGATTAGTAGTGTGTAAACTAAACTTGTTCTGTCTCTCCTTTGTTTAATAGAGAAAATTCACACTTTCTCTATTATGGTTCAGTAGCTCAGTCGGTAGAGAGAACGTTTCATAGGCGTTAGGTCGGTGGTTCGAGTCCACCCTGAACCATTTTATTATTCACCTGTAGCTCAGTTGGTTAGAGCAGTCGCCTGTTAAGCGAAAGGTCGTAGGTTCAAGTCCTACCTGGTGAGCCATACATGGTAATTGTGGCGGAAAAGGCATACGCAGTTGGATTAGGGAAATTTAGTTGAAACCCAAGGCTGACGAGTGGACGTTAACTAAAACTAAACACTATATGGGTTCAAGTCCCATCGTTACCACCTTTGACAATTAGACCATTAACAAAGAACGGAGAGATACGTTTGTTAACAGAGTCGAAAAAATGGGATTAGAGTTGATAGCCCGTTAAAACTCAACTCACTCTCCTTATTATTGAACTATAGCCAAGTTGGTAAGGCACAGGACTTTGAATCCTGTTAGCCCTGGTTCGAGTCCAGGTAGTTCAACCAAATGGTGCATTGGAGCAGTTGGAGTGCTCGCTTGCCTGTCACGCAAGAGGTCACGGGTTCAAGTCCCGTATGCACCGCCATATTTTTTCTGGATGGACAAATTGGTAAAGTCACCTGTCTTTGACACAGGCGTCAGTATTGACATTGGAGGTTCGAAGCCTTCTCCAGAAGCTATTATTTATCTGAGTAGACGTGGGCTTGGTTCACCACTCCCTTTGGAAGGGAGAATTCGTAGGTTCAAATCCTACTGCTCAGACCATTATGGAAGGATACTCTAATTGGTAAGAGACCTGTCTTGAAAACAGGCGTGGACGTGAGGAGCGTTATGGGGGTTCAAGTCCCTCTCCTTCCACTTTATATTGTGTCGCATTGGTGAAATTGGCTAACACACTCGACTTTCTATCGAGCATTCGCAGGTTCGAATCCTGTATGCGATATTCTCCTTGGGCGTGGCTCCTCATCGAAGGAAAAAGTCTACGTTATTTATACGTGTTAAGGTGAAACATCTTAACGAAATAAATCTGGTATATACCCGTGAATCCCAACACGTCAAATAGGGAGCTTACATGGGGATATAGTGTAGCGGTTAACATGCCTGACTGTCTATCAAGTGGCACGGGTTCGAATCCCGTTATTCCCGCTTAGATTTAAGAACCATAGTATATGGCATAAGATGACTCCAAATCGTTTTTATGATGATTTAGTAGGTTGTCTTTTTAGTGGGAGAAGTTCTCTCACTACTTATGGGGTATTGGTGAAGATGGCTAACACATCCGACTTTCTATCGGAGATTCAGGGGTTCGAGTCCCCTATACCCTATCGTGCGTGATGGCGGTCTGTCCAACAACCAAGGTCAGGCGTATAGTCAAATTTAAGGTGAAATGAAAAAATACTGTGGGGTCAATTCCCTACCACCTTGTATAATGCCGAGTTAGCTTAGTGGTAAAGCGATTAGGGGTACCCAATAACATGACTATTGGACGCAGGTTCGATTCCTGCATTCGGCTTTTCGGACTTAATACGTTTCTTTCTACTTGAATACACCTCAAGGGTAATGCCTTGAAACGTCAATGTTTGTGGAAAGTTTTTTGTTCTTGGGTGTCCAACCTAAAAAACGCAACGAACCCTTATTTTGAAGCTTTACTGAGCGTATGAGTCCTTAAAAGTTATCAACTTTGACGGAAGTGAGTTCGATACTCACCTCAGTAACCACATGCGGTCATGGTGTAGTGGTAACATAACAGACTTCCAATCTGTTGTCACGGGTTCGAATCCCGTTGGTCGCTTAGGGATAATATCCCGATTAATATCATACAAGTTATATTTCCTTGTGGGATTATAACTGAGATGGTTTAACACCACTCCCTGCCTCTTAAATTGACGAATGTGCCTATCTTGGGGTGTTAGTAAAATGGGGAGAAACTGAGGATAGGTTGTCAGAGAAAATTACTTTGTTTACGGCACATGACAATGTATACCACGCAGTCCTCAAGAGCCGAAGTTAGCGACCAATAAGCGTCCAAGTGGTTTGTAGGTTCTAATTAAAACAAATTAAAACTTTCCTCTAAGGATAATTGTGAGTGAGTCCTTCTGCTGTTAAAAACTTGAATTGTTCTCACAAGCAACTCTACCCTCCAGGTCAAGTTTAGAGGTTTAGAGACCAGGAATTTTTTTAGGCCTTTTGAGCCAGTGCGAGATGCACATTTTGGAGTTTTGAATGATTTTATCATTCTTGCTCCCTATTATGGGCGGTAATCTTGATGGTACAGGAATGCGGTCTGCAAAACCGTAATGGACGGTTCGAATCCGTCACCGTTCTTTAGTTTTAGCCGATGAATGTAGTGTGACACATTTTGCCGAATAGGGCGGTTGATAAATACTATTACCTTTCCAGATTAGAGAATCCTTTCTAATCCGTCACAGAATCTCATAGAGGTAGACAACGTGGGCTTTAGTCCCTATTCTCTCCTTAATATTATTGAAACATTATAAATTGATATTTAATTTTATGGCAGGATAGCAAAGTGGTTAAACGCAACGGACTGTAAATCCGTTCTCTTCGGAGTTCGGGGGTTCAAATCCCTCTCCTGCCACCATATGTGCCTTTAGCTTAATTGGTAGAGCCACGTAATTCTGAATATGACTCTTCTGAGCATAAAACAGTCGTGAGGTCGGAGTTCGAATCTTCGATGGCACTCCATTCGCCAACTTAGCTCAGTAGGTAGAGCGATTGACTTGTAATCAATAGGTCGTAGGTTCGATTCCTACAGTTGGCATTAGAACTTAATGAGTTTCTTTCTAATGGAAGGCATGGGTAATGCCCTAATCCAAATATTCCATGTGAAAGTTTTATCTTCGAAAGGCGTTCGATTAAAAAACCAAATGAACCTTTTTGCAATATGACGCATTGGTGAAACTGGCTAACACACTCGACTTTCTATCGAGCATTCAGGGGTTCGAATCCCCTATGCGTTACCAATTTCATTATCGGTTTGTGTACGTATGGAGTACAAGAAGGAATTATAAATAAGACAAACGCTTGCGTGTCTATTTATCCTTTTTGAGAAGTTCAAGACTTCTACTTACCGTTTTTCTTCGAGACTACTGATGTAAGTGCCAACCTACTGGATTCAGTGGAAAAAACTTGACGTTATATTGGCATACTGAAAGAAGCAATGCTTAGTGGGTGGAACTTCTTCATATAACGGAAGATTTCTAAGTTGGGAGTTTATAAGAAATCTAAGACTGTTGAGGTAGAACAGGTAGCTACACGCTTGAATACGTTATTAATCAAATTGTAGGATAACGGTTCGAGTCTTAAAAAGAGCTTTATTGCTAAGAGATGTGGGATGACCACCCCACCAACAGTCAAGAATTGCTGACGATTGGATTACATTCTTGTATATGTGATGTAAACAATACAAGTTTGTAGGAGGCTCGATTCCTCCCTTCAGCATTTTATATGGTTTGGTAGCTGAGATGGATTAGCATCAGTTTGAAGCACTGAGGAGATTGGTTCGATTCCAATTCAAACCACTTTGAGGTTTTGGGCGATTCCCACTATATTTTGTAGAAATAATCGCTCTTGTTTATTCATGGAATGTTACTTTTGGGTTAAGTTATTGACTGGTTTTACTGTTTCGACAGTTTGGGGCTGTTGATTCACAAGTTTAAAAGTATTACGTTTTTGATTTTTATTAACAATAAGGTGGTGTTTACCATGGGAGCTACGTATCCAACTACAAAGGGTCAATGCATTAAAGCCTTAAAAGCAAAAGGCATTAATCGACATCCACAAGACCTTCGTAAATTAGAGTTACACAAGCATTCCGAAGTATTAAATGTATACTTCAAATATGCTCACGCTGAATAATTCGCTTTATCTATATAGATAAAGCCTCTACATGCGGAATAGTATAAGGCAGAACAGCTATTGGATGAGTGTACATATATGCCGATAGAAGGGACGGTTCGATTCCGTTAATCCGCTCCAATTAATATACAGTTGGTGATTATCTATGAATTTAAAGAAAAGTAATAATGGGCATTATTGGGCAAAAGCAATAACCGCTTGTATAGGATTCGTTTCTATTTCAACTTTAACTTATCTTTTACATGACCCTTTTATTTTATTGGCTCTTCTGTTAGTATTAGCCATTGTTGATGCAATTTAATTTAATTTAATTTATTTTATCGTAGCTCAATGGTAGAGCGGTTGGCTGTTAATCTATAATTTTTTCTTTATTGTAAAGAGGGGGGTATTCTTTCTGTGGTGTTCTTAACAACAATATTAAAAATATTATGTATTTCATTTCCTTTGTGGATAGCAATTGGTTTTGCGATTAAGAAGTTTTTTTTATCACCTAAAAACAAATGATAATGTATTATTCATAGAATGATTCAATAAAATACCTCACAAATAAAAGATATTTATCTTGGGGCGGTACTCAAGTTGGTGAAGAGGTCTGACTGCTAATCAGATAGATGGTGTTTACATCATGCGAGGGTTCGAATCCCTTCCGCTCCTTATTTTATATCTTGCCTCGTTAGCTCAATAGGATAGAGCAACGCACTTCTAATGCGTAGGCTACAGGTTCGAATCCTGTACGGGGCGTACTCCTTTTTATATTAGTTATGTTAATTGATTAGACTTACCCAATTACATGATAAAAGTAAAATTAAAAAACTTCAGAAGGAAAATATAAGAGAAGCAATGTTTGGTAAGTACAACTTCCTCCTTTTGCGATATTTAAGTTTCGTTCAGACACGTTACAGGAACCCAATTAGATTCCCACTCGGAATAAGGGACTGTGTAAAACACAGACTGAATTATAGGTTTATAAAATATCAATTCTATATGTACGCTTCATTAACTCAGCAGGATAGAGTACCCGTTTCCTAAACGGAAGGTCGAAGGTTCGAATCCTTCATGGAGCATTTTTAAACAGGTATTTGCCTGTTTTTTATTTTGAAGTGAAAAGTGATGCAACTATAGAATAACGGAGGTGATGATATGCATCATACAAAGGATATGAAAAAGAAATCTAAAAATGTAATCCTTAAAAAATATCAAAAACAAATTACATTAGATTTTTTGAAAGACTTTAAGAAAAATGTAGATACTATTTTTGAATTAGACAATGCTGATACTCTACTTACCTACGAGAACACATATATTCATTTAGAATGTACGATTGGTTGGTGGGAGGCTGTGAAAACTACTTGTAAAGAACATGACTTGCACGATTTATCCGATTATTATAATAATCTAAACTGGATGAAAAGCGATGTCTTTGATTTAGAACTATCTAACTTATTATTAACGCACGATATTATTAAACAAAAATAAATAGTAGATTGCAAAAGGAGATTTCCCATGAAAAGCAGATATAAAAACACCTAAAAAGAATTAGCAAAAGAAGTCCTATCATTTCATTTTCCAAAACAGATATTCATCATAAAGGTACTGTATTAACAGAAAATGAATTATCTACATTCTCTCAACATATGAAATTAGACCCCGAAGAAACATACTCTGCTACCTATACATCTAAAAAAGAAGAAATGATTTCAAACCTATACTTCTTTGTTGATAATTATTTGATGTGTGGAGGGCATACACATATCTTCTTACTCATTCCATTATCCAATGGTACTTATCAAGTCATTGAGAAGGAGAACATCTCTGAATGGGCTAATGCCTACTGAAAAAAAGAAGACCCTAAGAATCAACGAGATTGGTGTTATATGGACGAAGACATAAATGATTTGTTCGACTATATGATAAATCAATTCAATAAGCATACTTTTCAGCTCTAACTCATAACGAAAAACGCAGAGATTTATTTCCCTGCGTTTTTTATTTGTATCAAATTTCATGTTCTATTATTTTCGACTATCTAAGAAATCTTGTATTTTTTTTGCATCCCTTAAATATACGCCTGTAACATCTGGTGGCTGAATTTCAGCTTCACACTCTAACCACGTTTTTAGTTGCACTAACCATAATTCAACCATAAAAATATCCTTTTGGTTCGTAATAGGCTTTAACACTTTACTCCTCCCTGCTCGTCTTTTAATAATGACAAATCATAATTTGATTGGATAAACTGTATAGTTAATTCTCTGTTTGTATCGTTGCCTAAATAAATATAAATCACTCTCATTTCATCCTTCGAGAAATGGGTCCCCAATAATCCATTTACTCCTCTTAGGATTTTTCTTTGCCAGTATGCTGTCGTCCCTTTACAACTCGGTCTCGATAACCAAGCTAATAATTTGCATTTAAAATCCAGTTCATCCTGAATATTTTCTAATCTAAAGTAAATGTTGTTTGTAGGCTCAAAAATCAATTCATTTCTATCGTTAATAAATGATTTCGGAAACCAGGCTCTTGTATTTGCAAGTAATTCTTTCATTGCAGATACTTCAGTCTTACTCACTAACTCAGCCTCTTCATTAAATAGTTCAATTTGAGTAATCCCTTTCATTTCATCTACTACATCTCGTTCCATTGTGAATCTCTCCTTTTTATAATTCTTCATATAAGAACCTGTTTTTTATCACTACATCATAATATTGAATCTGTATCATTTGTATTCAATGCATGAAAGGGAAAGACTTTGCAGAACCCTTTATTCCCTTCAGTTATCTGACCTCTTTTTTATCACCAATATCCCTGCATCTATTAACTCATTAATTTTTGATAATAATTTCTCCTGAATTTCTAAATCATCTTTATTTTGAATGCCCTTCTCGTCAAAAAATCGAGAAAATGTATAGTTGCACATCCCACCGTAAGCATGACAAGTTACATCTAATTTCTTTTTTCGTTTTGATTCTTCATCATATATTCCTATCCAAAACGAATTATATGCTCCATATTCATAATCTTTTTGATTTTTCACAGTTGTATCAGAAATACACCATGCTCCTACCACTTGGTTTCTCCAAAATAATGGCTCTCCAACTTTTTCCCTGTCTACAATCTCTAATTTCTTTACATCTGCAAATGTTAAATTATATTTGTTGATTACTTTCGGTTTTCTCATATTTATCCCCCCTACCTTCCTGCTTATTTATCTTCAAACTGATACATCTTATCTGACTCAATCATGTGTTGATAAGCCACGTTTACTCCATCTAATTTTGATTGCAGTCTTTTTTGTTCTTTACCACTTGTTTTCGCTATTCTCCCTTTTAAATAATTCATACTATTTACAAGCCATTCTTTTTGTTCATCCCAAACTTCTTTATATGTCATTTCAACTCATCCTCTCATAACATTCTTTTTAAATTATAATATATTTTATTGACTATAGTAAATAAGATGTTAAGATATATGTAGAAAATACGATGAAGGACGTGAAAAAAATGACAGAGCAAGAGTTTCGTGAATTTAGAATCTGGGACACAAAATTAAAGGTAAATGAACAGATTAAAAAAGAGTTAGAAATAGCAGATGAGTTAAGTTTTTCAGAGAACAAATTATTTTTATGCTCTAATCGCAATTGGGTTTCTACTTCTATGCCGCTTCTATACGCCAATGATGAAATTCATTTTTTAGTAGCACCACTATTATCTAATGGTATAGATGAAGGCGTGAGTGGTTTAGAGGCTATTATCTTTACAAAAGAGCAACTAATGAAGACATTTGATATTGTGATAATCAATTAATAAATATATAAAGAAAGGTTTGATTATGATGACAGAATCAGAATTTAATACTGTACAAGCTTGCTATACACCATTATATTTATCGAAAACATTTGTAGAGACTTTAAAGAAGAAAAAACTTTTAGAGTTGGCAGAAGATTTTATGTTAAGACGAAAACAAAATACATGGTATCTTACAGCAATGCCTATCCCCTATCCTGATGATACACCTAATTATTTAGTACAAGCTGTTTCAGAAGATGGTAGAGTAATTCCTGTTTCCTCTATGACACTATCAAAAGAATATTTCATGAAGATGTTTTCTTTAACAAAGGAGTGTTAGTATATGAAAAACAATCCTATCAAAAATAGATTCCATGTAAAAATTCCAGCAATTCATCCTTTTTATAAGAATACAAAAGCAAAAAATAAAGAAGCTATAGAAGCTTTTAAGTATCATGATTGGATTTGGGTAGAGGATTGGGTAGAGCAAGGGGTTACAGATGTGTATTATGCGATGGGTGCGATTGAACCAAGAACAAGAAAATCTATTCTCCTTGATTCCATCATCATTGTATCTGAAGCGGAATTTACAAATTTATTTTATAAAGTCGAAAAATTTACTATCTCCCCTTCTGCATATATTAAATCATTAGAGAATTGGTTGATTTTTATAGGTGATTGTTATCAACATAACTTTGATAAATTTTTAGAAATGCAAAAATCTGAAAAATATGGGGCTTTCGCAGAATACAAACAAATCGAATATTTACCACTCTCAACACTTATACAATCTATTGCTCAACTTGAATATATTTTTGCCTATATGAAAGACCCTATGCCTTTTGAATTTATGGCAAGAAGAACAAAGTATGATTGTTATCAGTTCGAAAACATAGAAGCAGAAAAATATATTTCTAAATTAGAAGAATTACTTATTTTCGTTTGTCATATTTATCAGACAAATCATGACCGCTTCTTTAAAATGTATGTAGAAAAAGAAAACAAATATTATTACCGACTTGCTACAGTTCAAGGTACTCGTTATCGTTTTGAAGTCCAACATATTAGTGAGTTATGCAATGAAATATTTACTTTCACTTTGAGAACTGATGAATATGATGAATTATTTAAACAACTAAAAGATAACCAAACAAAGAAAAATAAGGAAAAGAATGTATAGAGGGGGAATCCCCTCTTTTTTAATTGAAAAGAAATTAGTTTCATTGACTATAGTTAATGAAATAAGTTAAAATGTATTTATACACATATAAAGAAACATGTACGAATCAGTTAGAAAAGGAGAGGTGAAACACTTGTCTGTATTTAATTTGGAAAATTACCTTAGTGAACCTAAGTCAGCTTTAGAAGATTTTGAAATAGATGATGAGATTACAATTGTCACCCTTCCACTTGAAGAAATTTATGGTGATTCAGAATCGGGTTATCGTGTTTATTCTTGTCAAAGTGAAGAAGGTCTATATTTTAAAATGAATGGTAATTTTATCATGCCACTTAATCCAAACATTCATTATCAGGTGAATGGAAATATTATTTTTTACAAAGGTGAAAAACAAGTAAAAATGAAACGAGTATCACCGATTAAACCAATTGGAAAAAGAGGCATCATTCGGTATCTTAGGACTCTAAAAGGGTTAAAAAATCGAGCTGAAGAGATTTATACTGTTTTTGGAGATAAATCTATTGATGTTTTAATGGAAACTCCTGAAGAAGTTGTGAGTCGAATCAAAGGCATTGGTAAAAAAAGTGTTGAAGCTTGGAAAAAACAACTTGAAAGTCTAACAAATTCTCAATATACTTTGTCGTACTTATTAGATATTGGTTTGTCATTTGAGCAATCAAAAACACTATATAGTCAATACAATGATGATATTATCCGTTTGATTTCAGAAAATCCGTATCTTTTAGCAAAAGAGATTCCAGGTTATGGATTCAAAAAATGTGATAAAATCGCCAAAGAGATTCACTTTGATATGCTAAGTGATGAGCGTGTTCAAGAAGGTATTATTCATGGACTTGATGAAGCTACCAAAGATGGTCACTGTTTTTTACATAAAGAAGACCTAATTGAGAAAACAAGAGAAGTTTTAAAAGTTACACTTCCTATTAAAGAAAGTGAACGCTTATTAAATGAAACAAGCGATGAAACTATTTCTTATTATTTCGGTACGATTCATGTTCTAATTCCACGAAACGAATTAAGGGTTTGTTATGAACGTTGGAAATCTGCTCGTTATAAGAATGAAAAAGACAAATTCTTATATCCATTATTCGAAATTTCATCTGATAGAATTGTTGAAGAAATTAATAGCTTGCTTTCGCTTGAACGAATTATAATTGAACAAGAGCGTGTTTATTTAGATTATATTCATAGAGCTGAAGTACGTGTTGCAGAAGAGATTTATCGTCTTTCAGATTCACAAGAATGGAAAAAACAAATAGACATTAAAGCTGAATTGGATAAATATCTCTATACAGAAGGAATTGAATTGGAAGATAAACAAGAAGAAGCTATATTATCTTTCACTGCAAGACGTGGTGGTTTTTACATATTAGATGGTTCCGCAGGTTGCGGAAAAACGTTTGTTTTGAAAATCATGTTGAAAATTCTCAACATTGTATGTAAAGCAAACGGCATCGTTCCCTATCTGCAATTATTGGCTCCAACTGGAAAGGCCGCTAAAGTTGCTAAAAAATCAACAAACGAAAAATGCCTTACAGTTCATAGAGGGTTAGAATTTTGTTCAGGAAATGGTTTCTATTACAACGCATCTAATCCTTTACCTGGAAACATTATCGTATTAGATGAAAGTTCTTTTTTAGATGTTATTCTATCAAAAGATTTACTGCAAGCAATCAAACGAGGTGCTACAATAATCTGGATGGGTGATATTAAACAGTTACCGAGTATTGGTCCAGGTAGTGTTTTGAAGGATTTAATTGAAAGCGGTGTTGTTCCTGTTGTCACATTAGATGTAGTAAAGCGACAAGGAAAGCAGTCGGGAATTGCAAAAAACGCCAAAAAGATTATTGACGGAGAAATGATTGAAACTTGCGAAGACACGAAAGATTCTTATGTAGTATTTCGTGATTCACCAAAGGTTATTTTGAAAAACATCCTCGAATCTGTGAAGCGTATTCTCACTTTTCCTGATTATACATTGGATGACATCCAGATACTATCTCCTCAAAAGTCAGGTGTTTTAGGGACCTATATGATTAACCTATTAATGCAACAAGCATTTAATCAATCAGCATCCCCTATCACCTCTTTAAATAAGGAATTCTCAATAGATAAAGAACGTTATTCTCTTTACTTTAAAGAAGGAGATAAAGTGATTAATCTAAAAAATAATGATTTAAAGATATGGTATAAAAAGGGTTATATTACCACAGAGGATAATGAAATTCTTACAAAATACGAGCCAAATAAAGATGCTGTAGGTGGTATTACGAATGGTGAAACAGGTGTTATTGAAGCAATTCGTAAAGTAAAAGTTAAAATAGGTGACACTGAAAAAACAAAGGAAATTATTCGTATTATCGTGAAATATGATGATGGTTATATCTTTTATGATGATAAGGAAAAAGAAGAGTTAGACCATGCTTATGCCTTTTCGATTCATAAGGCTCAAGGCTCACAATGGAAAGCTTGTATCATGCCTATATCTATGCTTCATTACAGAATGCTTGATAATAGTCTATTCTATACAGGCTATACACGAGCCCAAGAATTTAATGTGGTGATTGGTGAAGAACGAGCAATTAAACATGCTATCAAGACATACAAATCAAGAGAACGTAACACCACTCTGAAAGAACGTTTAGAAAGTTTATATTTGATTTAATAAAAAAGTCGCAAAGAATAAATTTATTTCTCTGCGACTTTCCCTATATCATGTTCATAACTTTATATTCGAGACAACTTCTCCCAATTTATTTCTGACACTTCTACCCCCCACTGTTTTGCCAGTTGTTTCTCATGCTCAATTGCTTCTAATGGGAAAATCGTTTGATTATCCTTAATGTGGAATAAACAGAATTCCTCTTCATCTTGTACAATAATTTCTTTCATTTTTTGCCTATTTCGATAGCAAAAACGAAGAATTTCATCTTCATTTCGTAAAATAACTGGAGGTAACTGAACTTCCTCCCCTTCTATTTCAGTTGTCAAAAAACCCTTATATGTATTTGTTGTCATTTTTTCATCCCCAATCAATGCTCATACAATGTTTATCTCAATTTTATCATAAAACCAATTTCATAGTTAGCCATTCTTTTTTGTTAAAGATTGAACAAAATAAGATTTTATACAAGTTTCTTTACATATGAAGAAGAGTTCATACTGCTTTTATCCTTCAACCTCAATACTTTTCGTAAAATATTTTTTATTAAATTTAACTTTTGTACACACTATAGTTAATGTTATAATGAATTATAAACAAAATAATGATAAGCGGTGATAATATGGAAATGTATATCATATTAAAGAACGGCAAGCCTTGGTCTGGTGTTTCTCAAGACGCATTCGCTAAGATATATTATGATAAGAAAAAAGCTTTGCAAATCGCAAAAAGTGCTTGTACTGCTGAAGCGAATCGCTATTATGAATATGGAGAAGGTTATTATCAAAATGAAGAGTTATCTTCAACTGAACGCAGGAAATTAGCTAAAGATTTAGCAAATAAAGAGTGGATTAAGCGATGGGAAGTAAAACCAATGATATTAAAAGAGGAGCAAAACTAATGATTGAACAAAAAATTAAACAGTTACGTGAAGAAATTATTAAACATGATTTGCTATATGATGCAGGTACTCCTATCATTACTGATAGCGAATATGACCAAATGTATTATGAATTGGTTTCATTGGAAGAGAAACATCCTGAATTTTCCGATGTAAACTCTCCTACCCAACGGATTTATTCAGTTGTAGTTGATAGTTTGAAGAAGGTAAGTCACTCTACACCTATGTTGTCACAAGATAAAGTTCATACAGAAGAAGATATTGTGAAGTTTGCAAATAAATCGGATGATGAAATTGTTGTGGGTGATAAAGAAGACGGATTAACGATTGTATTAAAGTACAATCATGGTATCTACTATGAAGCTTCAACAAGAGGCGATGGATATGTTGGTGAAGACGTAACACATACTGTAAGAACAATTACGAACCTTCCTAAGAAAATTGCATTTAAAGGTTATCTTGAGGTTCGTGCAGAATCCGTTATCCCTTTCTCTGAGTTTGAACGGATTAATATAGACGGTCAATATAAATCTCCTCGAAACTTAGTTTCTGGTTCTGTTCGCACATTGAATGCGAGCGTTGCAAAAGAAAGAGGATTAAGTATTATTGCTTTTGACTTAGTTAAAGCAGAAGGTCTTTCATTTAAAAAAGATACGGAGCAATTAGAATTCTTAAAAGAACAAGGTTTTAATGTTGTTCCATATAAAGTGTTCAAAAACACACATGAAGGACGAGAAGAACTCATTCAATATTGCTCAACTTATAATAAAGAGGTACGACCAACTATTCCTCATATGATTGATGGTCTTGTGCTTAAATTTAATAGTTTAGATATTCGAGAGTCTTTAGGTTATACATCAAAATTTCCTCGTTGGGGTTGTGCTTTTAAATTCGAAAGTCTTGATGCGACTACAAAACTAATTGATGTTGTAGAGACAGTTGGTAAATCTGGACAAATCACACCAAATGGTATTTTTGAGCCTGTTGAAATTGGTGGTGCGTTGATTCAAAAAGCTTCCCTTGCAAATTACGACAATGTAAAAGCACGAGATATCCGTATTGGCGATACGATTGTCGTTGCTCGTGCAAATGATGTAATTCCACAAATTGTATCTGCTGTTACGGAATTACGTGATGGAACAGAGAAAGAAATTTTACCACCTACTTGTTGTCCTGTATGCAAAGGAGAAGTTGTGAAGGAAGAAGATAACGTTCATTACTTCTGTATTAATAGTACATGTAGTGCTCAACAAGAACGTATTTTAAAACACTTCGTATCCAGAGGTGCTATGAATATAGATGGTCTTGGCGAAAAAACAGTTGAAACCTTTTATGAAAAAGGCATTCTCTCTTCTGTTTCTGATATCTATACACTTAAAGATAACTTAGATAAATTATCTATTTTAAAAGGATTTGGAGACAAAAAAATACAGAAAATGTTATCAGGTATTGAAGAAAGTAAAAACGCTCCTCTTTCTAAACTTTTATATGCTTTAGCTATTCAAAATGTGGGCTCCAGTACTGGACGAGATATCGCAAAACAATTCCGTACAATGGAACATTTGATGGAGCTTGCAAAAGACATTGAGTTGTTAAAAGTAGAATTAATGAAAATAGATGGTATCGGTGAAACAGTAGCTAATAGTGTAGCAAAATTCTTTAAAGAGCAACATAACATTGAACTGCTACAATTCTTGTATTCTATTGGATTTACAATGATGGAAGAAGTTGAAGAAATCATTCCTTCTGGAGAAATCGAGGGCAAAACATTTGTTATTACAGGCTCTTTATCTAAACCTCGTAATGATATCAAAAAAGAAATTGAATCTCGTGGTGGAAAACTATCGGGTTCAGTATCTAAGAAGACAGATTTCTTAGTTCTCGGTGGCTATGACCATCTAACAGGTGAATTACCTGAAAAAGAAACAAATAGCTCTAAATATAAGAATGCTATTGAGTTTAAATGTCCTATTATTTCAGAAGAAGAGCTTTTTGAGAAGATGAAATAGTCAATACGGATAAAGACTCTGATTTAGAAAGGATGAACATAATGAAACAAGAATTTGAAGGTAAAGTAACCTATGAAAGAACAAGTGATACTGGAGACCCAAGATTCGATTTTGACTATACTATCGGTTATAATTCTGCCCCATCAATAGAAGAGCTATTGAGTAGATATGAAGGAAAACAAATAAAAATGACTATTTCCATAGAAGAAATTGATGAAAATGAAGGTTACGATGAAGATTAATATTAAGTAGATACTACAGTATAAAGTTTTAAAGCAGAGAGAATACTCTCTGTTTTTTTTAATGTTAATGATTATTTTCATCTCCCCTTCTGCTTATAATACGTAGATATTATAAAACAGGTATTTTCAATAAATTAATTTTAGGAGAGTGTTTATGATGAGTAAAATGCAAATAGGTTGGTATGTATTAACAGAAGATAAGGTATTTAAAAACAATAGTTATGAATGTGCGGCCTGGTATCAAGAAATAAAAGTGCCAAAAGGAAAATATCCAATATATTCATCTGGCTTTGTTTATAATCATGCTCAAGGTTTTCTTACAAATAAAATAGAAGACAATAGTATTGGTTGTAAACTGATAGGAACAGTTATTTCTTCCGACTTTAGTAGTCATTTTGCAGGAAACCAAGTTAGCAGTAAAATAAATGAAGATGTTGGACAAGAAGGTTCGATTTATTTTTCTCCTTATGCTCATTCGCTTGCAGAATCAATTTTAAAAGGAAATTCAACTTGCGAATTACTACCTGACTTTGAAGCCAAAGAAATTCATTTTATGTCAAACGGGAAAGAATATACTACACATGGGATATTCAAAAAAGACTAATAAATAAAGAATCCTTTTCAGGATTCTTTTTCTACGTATGACTCTTTTCATTTTCATTAAATAAAACAAAATATTATCTCTGTAACATTTTGAATAAATTAATTAAAAAATTGTGTTTGTAAAATAAAAAGAAATATCATAAAAAACTATATTCTGAGCAAATCATAAAAAAGACCTCAAATTAATTGAGGTCAAAATCTTTAATTATTTGTTAAAAAATAATTATGAATTATTGAATCTGACGCATAAAAATTAAGTCTTGATACTCACCGCATTCAGGACAACTATATCCATGTTCTTCAGCCTTTTGTTGTTCAATTGCTGTTTTGATAGGAACGATTTTACCCTTAGATTCTTTTTGTGTAGCTTCATTCCATTCAACTTCATCATACACCTTGTCACAATATCCACATTCATACTTTGCCATTTCATAAGCCTCCATATTGATTAATATTGTCTTGTTCTGCTAAAACAACGTTTTATTTTAATGCAACAGGTTGTAATAATTACGACCAGACTTTGTTAATTTCAAAGGTTTGAAATCATTATAAATCTGTTCAAAATGATTTGCACCAAAGTCAAGCCAACATGCGTCCCAATCTCTATCCAATTTGTTTAATTTGTTCTCAGACAAGAAGTAAATCTGCATAGCGTGTGAACCGTCATGATGATGACCTGAAACAATAAGTGAACCATCTTTGTCTACACTCACATCAATATCATCTACTCGCCCCATATATTCTAACGGATTGTCATCATGTGATAACATTCTGCCTCCTACAGGACTTCCATTCCAACGTCCTACGTGACCTACAAGAGCAATACGTTCAACGTTCGTTTTATAACGTTTTTCATATCTTTCAATTTCCGCCTGTAAGTAATCCATAAAATTCTGTTTCATTTCTTTCCAAGCGAATTCTGACCATTCAATTGTATTCATATCAAATCCATCTTCTTCTTTAAAGTCTTTACCTATAAGCCAAGCATCTTCAATCTTGTTATATGCTTCTTGGCAGTCTACTGTTGATAAAATTGTTGTCATGATTATTTCCTCCTAAAATTAATTCGTATTTTGAATACACCTGTTTATATAATCCTTATATTATAGATAGTTGGACTTCATCCCATAACACGATAAGTAAATTATATTTTACTTTGATAATAATATTTTATTGACTTTAGTAAAAGTAACGTTTTATACTTAGTAATAGATACATAACGATTAGATAACTAAGGAGATGTTTTAATTGGCTATTACATTAGAGAAAAAAACTGAAATTGCAAAAATCGTATTAGAAAAGAAAAACCTTTCGGGAGTCATCGCTCAAGTTGTTTTTGTGCTCGATGGTTCTACTTCCATGAGACATTTATATAGTAACAATACTGTACAAGATGTTACTGAATCTATCTTAGCTGTCGCTTTAAACATTGATGATAACAATTCTATTGATGTTTATGGATTTGGTAAAAGCCACAGACATATTGGTGATGCAAGTCGAGCAAACTACCGCAATTACATCCAAGATGTATTCTTGAAGAAGTTCAATTTGGAGCCTTACACTGCTTATGCAGGAGTTATGAATAAAATTGTAAAAGAGTATGGAACAAAAACTATAACAAAAGCTGTCGAACAACCTAAAAGTGGCTTCTTCTCAAAGCTGTTAGGGAAAACAGAAACTGTAAAAGTTGATAAACCCCAAGGGCCTGTAAAATATCCAACTTTTGTAGTCTTTATTACAGATGGTGATAATTTCGATAAACCCGAAGCAGAACGTATTATCCGTGAGTCTTCTGACCAACCTATCTTCTGGCAATTTGTAGGGATTGGGAAAAAAGGAAACTTTGCATTCCTTGAGAAACTTGATAATATGGATGGACGTGTAATTGATAATGCTAATTTTGTTCGATTTACAAAAGAAGAAATCAACAGCATGTCTCAAGAAAAACTATATGAAACGCTTATGAATGAGTTCCCTCTTTGGATTAAAGAAGCAAAAGCCCATGGTTTCATTCAATAATAGATGACAAATAGAAAAGCTCAATGACTTGTAATCATTGAGCTTTTTCTTGTTCATTCAAGTGCTGTTTTAAGCCTTCCAGTAATTTTTCTTTATCTTCAACTGCTACGCCATCTATTTCTTTATAGCGAATCACATCTTCTCCCTCTTTTTTGAACTCTATATAAGTATAAAAATAGTATCTAAACTCTAATCGTCCTTCTTTTATCTCATTGGGTTTTACTAATATTTTTCCATTAAATTTAAAATGTGTATCATTTGCCGTTCTCTGTCCTTTGTACGTAAATAAAATCCAATCGTTATGTTCATAACCTTCAAGTAAAGCTAAAAATTCAGATGACTCAACGCTGGTCTCTTTCCATTTGTCATAAATCCCCTTCCACATTTCTTCTATTCTCTCCACTCTTTGATTCCATAGTGATGTTGTGATAATTTGAATGTTCTTACCTTCAAACAAGAGCTCGTCTAAATCAAAACATTCTCCATATATTCTTCTTTGATTTCCAACCAAGGCAGGTTCCCCTTTTAAATCGCTAACCTTTTGTTGTTCTTCTAAGAATAAATGTTCAAATAACGCTACCTCACTTTTTTTACGCTTCAAAATACTCTTTGTTCTCTTCACTGTGAATTGCTCGATTTCTAACATCTTCAATAAATCGGGAATGCCCTTTTCAACAAGAACCATTGCAGTCGTTTGAGCAACTTCTCTATCTCCTTTCTGTATCGCTTCATCATATGCTTCTTTTAATTTTAAAATATCTTGTATTTCCATCGTCACACCTCGTAAATTATTTTTTACTTTTTACAATTATATCATTGACTTTAGTTTATAACAAATGTAATATTGATTATAGATTTCAAAGACAAAAATTAATATTAAATACATATAAATTTAAATTTTTAGGAGATGTAATTATGAGTTCAAATAAATTAGGTGCTCGAATGAAAGAGTACGAAAATAAAACAAAATTAACAAAAAGAAGTCCCGTAATTATTCGTATTGATGGTACACACTTTCACACGTATACAAAGAAGATGGGAAAGCCATTTGACGAGATGCTTGCAAAAGCTTTCTGGGAGACTGCCAAATACCTTGCTGAAAACATTATGGGTTGTAAAATGGCTTATCACCAAAGCGATGAAATTTCATTATTATTAACAAACTACGATAAAGTAACAACTCAATCATGGTTCGGTAATGATTTACAGAAGATGGTGTCTGTATCTGCTTCTATGGCTACAGCAAAATTCAATGAAATCATGTTCCCTATCACAAAAACACTTGCAACGTTCGATAGTAGAGCATTTGTATTACCAAAGGAAGAAGTTACAAACTACTTCTTATGGAGACAACAAGACGCTACCAAAAACAGTATTGCGATGGTTGCTCAAGCAAACTTTAAACACAAAGAGTTACAAGGATACAATGGTTCTCAACTACAAGAGAAACTATTTGCTGAAAGAAATATTAACTGGAACAACCTTCCTGTCTGGCAGAAGCGAGGCGTATGTATTACAAAACAATCCTACTTAAAAGGAACTGCAACAAGAACAAAGTGGGATGTTGACTTTAACACTCCTCAGTTCTCTAAAGATAGAGATTACATTGACCAATATGTATTCAGTGAATTTGAAATGAATTCAAGAAAAATTGAACTAAATCTTCCAAAAGAACAACTTCAATCTTTATTAAGCGAATACTATGAGTCTAAAATCTTGACCCCTTCTTGCCGTTATAGAAGTGAAAAATCAAAAATTGAAAATAGTCATTATCACGAATTATGGTCAAAAACTGAAGAAATTTTCGATGCTTTTAAAGAGCGTTCCATTCAAACCCTATTAGACTTTGCTGTTGTTCTTCGATATGTGTTTATCCAAACTTTCGGAGATACAGTCGAGATTAATTTAGATGTTTATATGGATGTTGCGAAAAATTTAATTAAAAAATCAAAGCAATACGATTCGATTGTAGCGTAGGCTAACTACTATATAAGGAGTTGCATATAACATGCTTACACTCATCCATAAAATGATTGGAAATCCCCACCTATTTGTGGTGGGGGCTTTATCTATAGCCCTTCTTTTATCACTACTTCCTACTTCTAAGGGTAACTATAGAGGAACAATTCGTTTCCCTCCTCCCACAAAAGAAATGCAAGATGAATTTGATATGTTTTTAGGGATTAATAAAGAAGTTTCTCCATCTAAAGATGATTAAATTGCGACTATTGAAAGGGATGTACACTATGCAACTAACAATGGAACAAAAGTGTAAGGATTGCCAAGAACCTTTTTCATTATCAGAACATGACAAGCGTTTTTATTCAGATAGGGATTTAGCACTACCAAAAAGATGTTATTACTGTCGTCAAAAAAGACGAGATAACAATAAGATTGATTTACATACATGCATTGGTCAATATATCTATCGAACGAAAGCCAGTTTCACTGGAGACCGCTCCTTTGTTGGTGAAATTAGTAAGATAAAACTATTAAATATATTAGAAGATGGAACAATTGTATTTGAAGATAAATGGAAATGGCTTTCAGAATCAGAAGAAAGAACACTACCTCCACATTACAATGATGGCTATTGGAGAGTTTCCAAGGTTAAAAATACATAAAATCTGAAATGAGTGAGTAATTAATGGAAATGAAATACTTAGTTGAAATTAAGCGAAACAACTATTTACTCTTCCATCCTGGAGAAGATACAGAAATAATTCCATTTGTTTCGAAAGATGACGAACAAGAGGTTTTAGATTCACTTTTAAAGGATTCTTATTTATTTAGGGGTTACATCGTCAAAGCGTCTCTTATTTATGGAAATGATTATGCTGTCGTTGACAAAGAGAAAAACACTACATTTGGTGAGCTACAAATTACTCCTATATTCGAACACTTAGGAAGATATTTTAAATTAGAAGAAATTGAAGTTTGACATAAGGATGAATCATATTATGACTGAAAAAGAACGTTTATTAGCAAAGAGCGATGGTGTCAAAGATTGTGTAAAACACTTAGAAAAGAAGATTAAAGCAGAACAAAGATTTTTAAAACAGGAAGAAGAAAAAGATTTTTTTGTTAATGAATTCCAGATTACAAGACACAGAGAAACAATTCGAGTTTTGACTGAGGAAAAAATCAGCTTAGAAAAGTACGCCAAAAAATTAAAGCATTTAGCAAATGAATGCTGAAAGGATACGATACAACATGGATTTAAAAGAAGAGTTACTATTTATGGGATTCTTAGGTGCAACTGTCAATGATGAAGTAGATAATGAAATTCATGTAATGGTACGTTTTAAATATCATTATCCTACCAAAGGAAATAAAATCTTCCATGATGGAAAGAAAGAATTTTCAAAAGCTACAACACCTGAACAAATGTTTAAAGAAATTATTCAATGGGCAAAGAATTGTCCTGCAAATCATGGATTTGAAATTATCTTTTGGTAGAAGGTCGTGATGAAAATGTTTATCGGAACTCTACTAAAACAGCGCATGTCTTCTCTTGGGTACGACATGAATCTTTTATCTGAAGAATCTACGGTGGATGTTCATGTTATAAATGGGTTATTAAATAATGCACTATCAATGAAACAAGTACATGAAGTAGATATGGACTATATTTGTCAGGTTCTCATGTGTGAGCCAGTTTATTTTACAGATACAAACGTTAGAAAGCAGGATATGGTTTGTAACTCCCCTACACAGGAAGTTAAATCAAACAGAGCAAAAGCTAATTTGATGTCCTTTGCAAATGACTTTGCATTTATCATGGAGCTTTCAAAAGAATCCAATAACAAAAAATATTTATAATAGGTGATACATATGAATCTTATTTTCTTAGATATTGATGGTGTTATGAATCATTCTAATTACTTTGTTAGAAGTAAACAACATAAGCTACAAGCATTTTGTCCAAAGGCATTAGAGAATCTTAAGACCATACTTGAAAAATGCGATGCGAAAATAGTAGTCATTTCTACTTGGAGAAAGCTTGGTTCTGTAAAGATGCTGAAGAAGTCCATTTTCTCTCACTACGGTTTACAAAAATATATTATAGGTAGAACACCTGTATTGAATAATGAACCAAGAGGAGCAGAAATACAAGCATTTATGGATGGGTTTAATAAACATATTAATAAGTTTGTTATTATTGATGATGACGATGACATGATACACTTCTCAGATAGACTCGTATTAACAAGTCCCTATAAAGATGGTCTAAATGAAAATAAACGAGATGAAGTTATTCAACTGTTTAATGATTAATAGACATAGGAAAAGCAAGGGGTTCCTCCCTTGCTTTTTATTACATCTATATTAAATACACTGTTTATATTGCTTTGAATCAAATGATACAAAATTTTGGATTCCACCCTCATATATAATCATTCCATCATAGCCCAGTCTCTCTATTTGACTCATATAAGATTCAAACATTGACCATGTATCTGCATAAAGCAGACCAGTTTTTTCAATATCATCATAATTTCTATATTCTAAATCATCATAACTGTCAACAATTACACCTACCATATTTAGTAAAAATTCAATATCTTTCTTAGAGCACGAATCAAATGGATTTTTAAGTGCAAGATTATATCTTTTCACTTCTCCATAATCTCTTGAAAAATCTTTATTAGAGGAAAAGAACACAACATTATCATTAATTTCTCCATGATTTTCTCTACCATGATATACCATTTCATTTATCACTAAAATTCCCTCCTATTTATAGCTTACTTAAATTTAGAACATGATTCTCATCTATCTGTAATCATTATATTCAACAATAACTACATTTGTATCAACATCATGTAGACGTGTAGTAAAGTTTATATCCATATTTGATAACATCTGTGTGAAGTAATCAACTTCTTCCCTGTCATTGATATTAAATCCAAGTTCCCCATCTTCTATAAAATGTTTAATATTATCAGACATATTTTTTAATATTTGCGTATGATTATTACTTAACCTTGTTTTCATCTCAAACATCCTCTCTGCTAAATAAATTTTCTACTTATAATTTTTCAGCCCAATAAATATCCCATTTCTTAGATTTTGTAAAATCATCACATTCTTTTTCTGTATCACAATTTGTATAATACTTGATTCCATTTATATATGTATAAACTTGATACATAGTACCAACCTCCATATAAAATACACTTTTATCAAGATAAGTATTCTTCTCTTGTTATTCTTAAAATTCCATTTTTAAATCGTCTATAAATATAATATTGGTCATTCTCTGTTTTTAAATCATGTAGATATTTCCCTGGTTCACATTCAGATGGTTTAAAAAAGTCATCTGTTTTATGCATCACTCCTACATTTTTTTCATAGTACCGAAAAACCCACTTATGAGAACCAAAAGCATCTGTTTCATCAACTGAATCTGGCTTTCCATGCCAAAAATTACTTTTAATATCTAAATGTTCTTTATAGTTACAACCATACATTACTACTCGATATTCTTGTACACTCAACATTTTAAACAATCCTTTCCTTTTTAATGGATTTTATAAAAATACCTATTTATAGTTATCCTTGTATTATACTGACAAGACTTTTCATATATTAATTACAAAAGAAAAAACGCTACCTTATAGGTAACGTTCTTTTAATGCATCTTCAATTTTTAAATCAAAACTACCCACACATCCTAAGATGGTTTCAATATCAGAAGGCGTATACATGGATAATATACAATCAGTTAACTGGAATGTTAAAACATCTTTACCAATTTCCGATAACTTTTTAAATACGTCTGCTTGTAAATAATGTGCTAAACCACATCCGTGACTGTATTCAACTAATCCATTCACATATTCATAAGGGATTAGCATAGAATACTCTCCAGTTTCTCTAATTTTTCAGCCTCTTCATTGAATTTATCAATTGCATAAGATAATTCACGAGTTACCCCTACATCCATTTATTCTATGAATATAAAAAAGAACTGCATTTAAGCAGTTCTTCTCTTTTTCCAATCTCTAAACGGAGTTACAACATTTGTAATCGTTTCATTTGAGATATGTTCATTTTGGGATTTGACAATTAATGAACCATCCACATGGATTTCAACTTTATCATACAAACCAATTTTACCCATCAAATGTGGATTCTTATGAATTTCCTTCATTACTTCTTGCTTCCATTTATTAATCATACCTTTAAAACTCATT
This sequence comes from Bacillus sp. NPDC094106, assembly GCF_044764345.1. Taxonomy (NCBI): domain Bacteria; kingdom Bacillati; phylum Bacillota; class Bacilli; order Caryophanales; family Bacillaceae; genus Bacillus; species Bacillus sp. NPDC094106. The sequence continues at coordinate 206,820 of NZ_JBIWHY010000006.1, forward strand.
TCAAAATACCTACCTTTATTCATTCTATATTTTATTTAACATTATATGGTTGTCTTTATATTGATAAAGCATTGTATACAACCTGCGTCTCATACCGTATTACAGGAACACCATTTTTCACTCCGTTATACATTGGTCCTAATAAACCAAAGAATCGTGGTTGCCCTTGTAATTCTTGTTTCATAGCATGTTCCTTAAAGCCATTCAGTGTGTACTTTGATGTTATTTCATCAACACTGTGAAACTCTTCTCTTTTCATACCTGATTTTGTATCGCTGATTACCTCATAGATAAACTTCATGTTAACTCCACCTTTTTAATGAATTTAATCAAATACCTGTTTATAGTTATCTATAACATTATAGATATTTAAGTCTATTTCATTCTGTATTCAACAAAAAAGAATCGTCAGAAACGATTCTCGAAATGAATTAATTTCCATCAACTTCAACTTTGAAATAAGGTTTGTTTTCCTTTAACGCTTGCAGGTCTTCCTCTAACACTTGAACAATCTGTAAGAGCATTTCTTTTGTCGCATCTTTACACATATCACTGCCTATGAACTCTTTAAAATATGTAAGAATTACCTTAACTTCATCGGGCTCAAGGAAACAATCTCTACTGTTTAATACACCAAAAAAGATGGAGATTTTGTCATCATATAAAAGAGCATCATCTTTACAAGTGAAAACCTTTAAGTTTCGTGATGAATACTCTTCTTCATCCTTCATATAGCTTTCTTGTTCGAATTCATCAAACATACTAAGAGCTACCTCTGCATTCTCATCCTCTCTGTCATCAGCCAATTCAGAAAGATGTTCTAACACATCAGCCATGGTACGTAATTCATCGCCAGTTTCAAACATAATTACTTTTGGTACTCGTGCCATAATCATAACAGTGTTTCTTTTTGCCTCTAATAGAACTTCATTCTCTTTATTCGTAAAATCATATACTAACATCTATATCACTCCTAAAGTTTTAGTTTCGCAGTAAATGGTTTGTTGCCAAAGTCTTTCATATTCCCTCTACTACGCTTCCCACATTTCTCACAGGTAAAAGGATATAGCGGACCCAGAATGCCCATTAATCCATTACCATGACAAACCCATTCATGACCATGCTTTCTACATGTAAATCGTCTTGGAAATTTTATAATCCACAAAATGGTTGTTGAGAAAAACTCCCACACGTATCCCAGGACAATTCCGAATATCAGATATAAAAGGATACCAATCCCCTTTATTATATTTGTAATAACCCGCATACTATTAGCACCCTCTTCATTATTAATAAATCCTTATATACAAAATCTACTATTTATCATACACAACAAAGAAATCTTCTGTTTTAGCCTCGTCATAATCCGTGAATTTATCTCTAACAAAACCTAAAAACTTCTCATCAACTGCTCCAAATCGTTTAATCGTTACTTATACATCTAATCCTTCAATGTCCAGACGTTCGAAATCTACACCATCTTTTTTCATTCTTTCATAAAATTCTTGTTCCTTGTATCTTTTCGCAAAGTACATGGCCGCATATACAAGAAGCATAGTCACTTACTTCCTTTTACTAATAACAAAATCGTTTTACTCATCCTTTATCATCTCCTATTAGGATTTAGCATGAAACAATTGTACCTTTAGCATTGACTATTGTCAATAAAATTGTTAGGATTTACTATATGTCCGATACATTTGATTCAAAGGAGAGATAAACATGGTTTCATCACAAGAAGGAAACATAGAGTTGATTGTAGGTCCTATGTTTGCGGGAAAAACACAGTTTTTAGGAAGAGAAGTAAAAACACATCAGTATGCAAAAAAACGTATCATTGGCTTTAAACCTCTGATTGATAATCGTTTTAGTAAAAACACGATTACCGACAGAGATAGAACGTTTGAATTACCATGTCATAATCTCCCCAGACAGCTTACAGAAAAAGAGGCAACAATAATTTATGACCTATCTGCTCCCTGCGAGATTATTATTTTTGATGAAGTACAATTCTTTGCTGAAGAAATTGTGCGTATCGCCTTAACCCTTCGACTACGAGGAAAAATCATTTATATGAGTGGATTAGATATGTCTTATGAAGGTAAACCATTTGGCTTTACACCTCAACTTATGGCAATTGCTAACGTTGTTCATAAATTATCTGCTGTATGTATTTCGTGTGGCAGTTATCAGGCCATCCATACCCAACGACTTGTAAACAATAAACCTGCCCCTCCTGGAGATGAAGTTTTAATTGGTGACACAGCAGATTACGAAGCAAGATGTTCTGCTTGTTTTGTATATCCTGAATGGGTAGGAAATAAAAAACTCTTAGGAGTATTACCGCAGAATAAGTAAATGATTTTGCTATTCAAAAAGAGAGAAGCGTGGATTCAATGAAAAGATTTATAGAATACGTATTATTAACAATTGGTGCAATGATTTCAGCAGTTGCAATTGATTTAATTCTATCCCCTAATAATTTAGTAGATGGTGGTGTAACTGCCTTATCTATTATGGGTAATAAATTATTTGGATTACCTGTTTATGTTTTATTTATTAGCTTGAACCTACCTATCCTTTTGTTCACTTCCAGAACAATGGGTAAGAAGTTTGCTATTCGTACACTATATGCGAATTTAGTTACTACTGGTTCTATGATGTTCTTAAAGCAATTCCCACCTATTACATCATCTGAATTACTAATTGTATTATATGGTGGTTTATTATTTGGTCTTGGTGTAGGAATTGTCGTTCGTCTTGGAGGAGCCATTGATGGTCTTGAAATGTTGGCTGTATGGGTAAATAGAAATTACGGAATTGGAGTTAGTACCATCTTATTAAGTGCAAATGCTGTTATCTTAATTGCAGTAGCTTTTGTATTCTCTTTAGAACAGGCAATGTTTTCATTGGCCATCTTTTATATTGTAACCAAGATGATTGACCTAATTTTAGATGGATTCAATCAAGGGAAATCCGTTATGATTATTTCTGATAAGGCTGATGAAATTGGACAAGCATTAATGAGAGAATTAAACCTTTCGATTACTTATTTACATGGTGAAGGTGGATATATGGGGGATGCTAAAAAGGTAATTTACTGTATTACAAGCCGAGTTACCTATTCAAAATTAAAAGATACTGTTTTAGAAATCGACTCATCTGCCATTTTAGAAGCATCTCACACTGCTGAAACAACAGGTGTTAGAGTGAGAGAAACAAAAGTGGAACAGCTATAATTGCTGTTCTTCTTTTATTACAAATGTGTAAGCCTTTTTTTGATTATTTCGAATCTCATTTCAGTATAATGTATTAGTTTTACAAAACACTTATTGAAATGAGGGATATATATGATTATAGAAATGATGAACTATAAAAATAAATTACGTAAAGAAGTAAAAATAGGCTTTAGTTGGACAACTTTTTTCTTTGGGGCATTGGTACCATTGGTTCGTGGTGATTGGAAATGGACTCTAATTTTCATCATCGCAGGGTTATGCACATCTGGATTCTCAGGAATTGTACTTGCATTCTTTTATAATAAAATATATATTCAGGAACTAATCGAGAAAGGGTATACCCCTACTTCTGATATAGGAAAAACTGCTTTTAAAAAAAATGGAATTATTATTTGATTCACATTGACTATAGTTTATCATTGACAATATACTTAATTACAAAGAGAGGTGTTCATCTTGACTGAAACGGAAGAGAAAATGAAAGCCATTTTAACAGACGATATATTGTTCTATGTTTTGCAAAGGGCAATCAGAAAATCAGAATCTATTGGGTTAAGTCAACGTGACACTGAACGATTGATGCAAGTTTTTTCTGAGATAAAAAGAATAAGACAAAGCTAATCGGAAAAGAAATTTAATTTTATACCATAAAAAGATAATGCTGAAAGGAGTTTGATTCTTATGAGATACCTTACTTCCTCACTTTTATATTACATTTGCTATAGTCCTATTTTATTATTAATTGGAATAGACTACATATTACGATTCCTGTTCTTTATTACGATAGGTTGGTGGAAGAGCTACTTCTTCTGCTCACTTAGAGGTCATGACTGGTATTTTATCGGTGGTGGTTGGATTTCTTTCGGCTTCGGAAATAAAAATTCTTTTGAATGCAAATGTTGTAAAAAACAGGTTGAAGATATACCAGAAGATGAGAAGTATTTGGATGTTATTTTAGAAAAAGATTAATAAATAAAAAGCAGAGGAATATTTCCCTGCTTTTTTATATTAAACACTTTAAATTAATTTGCTCTCCATACATTGTTGCTGTTATATGGAATACAAAGGGAAATTCTCTTGCCGTTTTATATTCTTGTCTCAATCTTTTTATGAATATCTTCTTTGACTACTTGAAGATATTCAGTACAAAAGGCACCACTAAATCCTTCTAAAAAGACTAATTTTTGTTTATAAGGTTCTTGTCCCCTTACAAATTCATCACTTTTACAAGTCCAAATTTTCCCTTCGTACACTTTAGCCTCGTCACATGTATGCATAACTACTTTGTCACCTTTTTTAAGCATCTTTCATTCTCCTTTTAAAAATACCTATTTATGTTTATCTCTTTATAGTAGATATTTTTACATTTCTTTATTCTCATATTACTTGAAGGTTTTCCTCTTCTGATAGCTCATTGAAAGATAATGTTCTACAACCTAACTCTTTATCATTTTTCTTCATCTCCATAAATCTATTAAACATAGCATCTCTTCCAGTAAATCTTTCAAGAACTTTACCATTCCTAACGATTCTGTACTTTTTATCAAAACTGCTTCTCCCCTATTATGAATGTTATCCTCATAACTTTTGAGTTCCCTATTCGAGATTTTATCAATGAAACAGACCTTGGAAATCGCATTTTTATCCATAGTCTTTTTGTTCATTTATTTTATTTACAATACATAATATTCTTTTTTATAAAACGGTTTTAACTTCTTACCTTTAGCATCTGTTTTTTCATATAGCTTAGATTCTTCAAAAATTATTTTTTCAAAAAAGTAACGGATAAATGTATTTTCTTCTACTTCATAAATCATTTCCCATCTTCGATGATAATAATAGGCACATCCCTCAAGGTATGGCTTTTTCCCCGAATGTAATAAACGGTATTGCCATTACTGATATAATAATCATCAACTTTGATTTCTTTCACTACTTCTGCCTGATTATTTAAAAATTGTATTCTTATTTCTTCGTTTTTATCAACAGTTGCCGACTTTCCACACCCACTCAATAACAATACTGTTCCTAATGTAATTATTGCTTTTTTCATTATTATTCCCCTTTTACTTTATTCTTATAATTATCTTAATCTCTCTAAAAAACTGCACTCTCTTCATAAGTAGAAGAAAAATGCAGTTGACCAGATTACCTTATACTTTTAAAATCATCCATTACATACTTTCCAATTTTGATACTTTCATCTTTTGTAGCAAATAAATGAAAGCTTCTTTCTACAAAATCAAATTCCCCTGCAAACCCTACAGCACATCCATCTGTAACTAACTGTCCTTGTCTAATATCATTTTCCTTACGATATACATCCACTTGAATAGCAAGTAAGACAGCATCTCTCCAACCATTATTTTTCCCTTTATAAACTTCCCTTATGTGTAGATACTCTTCATCTTTCTTTAATAATTTCAAAGGTTTTTCATCTACCAAAGCTTTAATGATAGAGGATACACTCCAATGTTTTTCTTGCTTTTTTCGTGCCCATTCTACAATAACCTCTTGTTCTTCTAAAATTGTTGGTATAATCATTTTTATTCGCTCCTTTTATATAAGTAAAAATTGATATCTATCTCTTTTGGTACTTCTCTATGAGTTCATTTACCTTTTGTGTAACCCTTGAGTCTTGATAAAACTCCATTTCATCATACATACGAGGATTTTGATTATCCTTTTCATTAGACTGACAACCTTCACGATTGAATTGATGTTGCATGTTTTTCTCTGCACACCATTTTAGACCACCCCATGATACCCAGGCATTATCCGAAACAGTGACTTGTTCCACGTTAGCAAGCTCATTATGTTGACGAAATATCTGCAAATATTCCTCAAATTGCATTTCCCATGGTTTATAGGAATTACCAAACATCATTACCAAGTCTTTTGAAAATTGAATACGTATGATTTTATCGCTTTTTCTTTTTGCCATTTTCTTTTCCTCACTTTCTATTAATAAAAGAAATGAAAAGAGTATAAAACACACTCTTTTCTCTACCTGGTTATCAAGCTAACAATGATTTTTGAAATTTTTTTCAAGATTTACCCAAAATGATTTCGGGATAGCAAGTGCAATTTCAAATTTCTCTGCAATTTCTTCTGTAATACGCATTTCCGCACGTAAGATTTTTAATGAATCCGCAGTAGGAATTCCAGTTACAGTCTCCAAATCCCTTAAAGAAATCTTTCTATCACTCATTACCTCTGCTAATGTTTCCGCAGGTTGAACATGATTTGCAAATCTCTTCGCTTCTTCCAAATGCCATTGGATAACATGCTCATATTTTTTACCAACATATTCTGTTACATGTACTGTAAAAGATGAACATTCATTACTTAAAAATCCAATTTCTTTTGCTTTATTGATAATCATATCTCTAACTAATAGAGGTATTCTATCTCCCCAATTTAAAGCGTATAGACCACCATATCCATGAATTCCATTAGATGGTTTACCTGTCATAATCCATTCTTTAAAGTCACTTACAAGGTCCCACATTGTTCCACCAGAAGAAAAACCTCGATGTTTACTTGATGGATGAAAAGATACTTTCTCTTCTGTGTAATTATCCATGTAATATACCATTCTACCCGCAACTGTAAAATATGCGTAATGATTTTGTGTTCCTTTTCTTGATTCACTTGAAAAGAACATCGCACTACTTCTTTCTGTACAAACTTTATCAATATCTGCAATAAATTTAATCAATTCATTTACCTTTCCTGCTCTTTCTAATCTTTGTTCGTTTACCATAACAAACACCCTTTCAAATCAATTAGTATTAATACCTGATTTTTTATATCTATTTATTATAGATATCAGATAAGGTAAAAATTACGTAAAAGAATATAGTGAAATCACTAATTTTCATTTAAATACATATCTATAAATCTACAAATAGAATTTCGACTCTTAATCATCGACTCGTCTTCTGGTCCACAAATTACAATACCTGATTTTTCATGTATTGCTTTTAAACATGGGAATGAACTACTTACACGAACACCTTTCGTTTCCCATTTGTCATAGGTGTAGAATAGAAAACCTTTATATGTAAAACCCATTACATGTAAAGGTTTCCCTTCCGAATCCATAATCAGGACATTTTCCCCATCTACGGCATAAAACAACTCAGGTCAACCCCTAACAAAATTCGTGATATTTCTTCAACTTCTAATAAATCCACTAAGCTTGCATTACTATCATGAATCTCAATCGTTCCATCTAAATAAAGTTCGTATGCAAAACCATTCTTTTCAACAAGCAAGACTTCATCTTTTATAGAACAGTTAAATCCGTTTTCCTCGAACACTTCTTTAAAATCAATGAAGTCAAATTTATCAAATCTCTGAAGCAGAAACTCTTTTTTCGAAAAGTCTCCTTGGTACACAATGACCTTACCTTTTGTTTCTGCCAAACATTTACTTCCGTAGCAAATTTCTCTATCTTTCTTCTTGAAAATTTGATACACCTTAGAAGGCTCCCACTCTCTATAGCAAGAATCTATTCCAAGCTCCTTTAAATTTTCAATAATAGATAACAATTCTGCTCTTGCTCTACGAATTGTTTCTTCACTTTTAGCTTTTTTGTATGCATCTTGATACTTTGATAATTTCATTTTCAAAGAAGAATTTCGTTTCTTCAGTTCTTGTTTTTTCTTCACAATAGATTTTAGTTCGTTTGCAGTTGTTTTAAGTAGTCGTTTCGGAAACCCTTCTAATTTCTTCTTATGTTTATCCATTTCTTTTAGCTGATATTTAAAATAAGCTACTTCTGTTTTTGTTTGAAGCATTTTTGCGGGCAATACTGTATATTGGCTACAAAAGGAATTAAATATATGTAATTTTAAACTTCCCAAATGTAAAAAACCAACAGTCTCATCCTCTAAATACAAATAGATGACCGTTTCAAAACTACCATGCATACCAAAATGAAAAATACCATTTGAAGGAATTATATGCTTGTTTAAATAATCCTCAATATTTTTGGTAATAACCATTTGGTTCGAATGACTTAATACACTTCGCAATTTTTCATTCTTTATAAGTTCCAAACAAGTTTCTATACTTTTATCTTTTAACAGAAGAGTAGCTTCATTAATGATTGATTTTGATTCTTCCATAAGTTCATCAAGTTTATGGTCTTGTTCTTTATTCAACATGTTGTATCACCACCTTCATGATTTTTATTTTTTTGATTCCAATGAAGTAATTTATATATCCCACTTGCAAGTACAGAGAAGATATTGTAAGTGACTTGGTAAGGTGTATGTGCATCTACAAACATAGGATATTCTCCTGCTTCATCAAGAAATTCTTTTTTCGTGTAACGTATATATCCATCCATTCTTAGGTAACTTAAAACAAATGTTGTTGCTAACAATTCTTCAAAAAATCCACTCAATTCAACATATAACCCTCTATCTATTACTTGAAATCCCGCACGAATCCTATATGGTCTTTGATACATCTCACGTTTTTTTAACTTCTGTATTTTTGATTTAGGAATAAGAATGACAATATACTCAGCTTCTTGAATTACATTCCCTTCCAAATCCATTGCCCCATCATGTCGTTTTCTTACGAGCTTTGATACATAGCTCCCGTTTTTCCCCTTAATTACTACTTTGTTTTTTCCAAAGACAGAACCCATTTCTTCAGATATCATCATTCATTCACCTCATTCAAAATAATTATCACGTTCCCCACATACCTTAACCATGTCAGATAATAAAAATGATTCTTCTGTATCAATTTTTGTGTATTTGCAAAGCATAATAGGTTCATTGATTTCCTTTGTAGTACCATCTTTATTTTCCCCTATAAATTTTTCGTACCTTCCAGAGAAAACCAAGTGTGGGCATCGCTGAATATATTTTGTATTACCAATTCTGGTATAGCAATAATCCGTATCTTTGGGGATTTTCTTTTTCATTTGTCTACGATTCATTCTTATAACACCCTTTTTCTATTTACTTAAAAAATCAATATACAAATCTACTAAACGAGTTAAATGTTATTTTTATTTATATAGTCATATCTTAATAATTTTATTTACTATAGTCAATTTATTTATTTCGTGTATAATAATTATTATGATTGTTATTTTAAAGTAATTGGAAGGGCAATAAAAATTCAAGGAGGTATTAGATATGGATTTGCAAATTAATGATTCTATATTGCTTGATGTTATTTTCGATGAGCAGGAGAATAATTATCCATTCACATTAAATGTATTGTTGAAGTTTTCTCAGCCATTGATTTGGGAACTGAATTATAATAATGAAACATATTTAGTTTATCTTTTACGGGATAAATCAACTCAAACTAAAAATGGTTTGATAACAACCCAAGAATTATTATTTAGTAAAGCAACTACAACTACAGTCTCAAAGTTATTGGGCTCTGAATTATCCATATCTGATGCATTCTTAACATCGGATACAATATGGAGAGCTGGGAAGATAGGAAATAAAATATATCCCAGAAAATCATTAAAAAGCTATAAAGAAATAAAAGATAGATTCCCAAGACAAGGCATACATTTGAAAGATATACATAGCATATAAAAAAGATGGCTTTTTATAAGCCATCTTTTTGTTATATTCCTTTACGTTGTGCTTCGTAAAATCTTTCATAAAAATTATCTGGTGTTACCAGGACAAAGAATCTCTCATAATATATGGGAGATAGCATGTCCAAAGAAAATGAATCTAAATTTCCTAACTCATTTCGAACATACATATATTTTTTCGTTATTTTTTCAATTGCATATTCTTTGTCATATTCAAACAAAAGGATTTTCCCATTCTCATTCATTCTCACTGTTGTACGAACGTGCGTTATCTCAACGCCCCTGAAGTCTTTCATCATACAGACGAACCACCTCTTTCCGCAACTTATTTTTTGTTAGAGATGAGGAATGTTTAATGATTAACTTTGAGTTTTCCCACATTCTTCTTAGTTTCCCTTTTTCCATCTACGCCTCATCTCCTTTTCCTATCAACTCCATCAAATTGTGATTTCGCAAGAAGACCTGCACATAGTCAACCGTATGTAATAACTTATTAAACAACTCTACATCTTTTGGTAAATCCATAATCATCCAGTCTTCATATAAGTTGCTGTTTGCTACTCTACACTTCTCTATGCATTTCTCATAATACTGTTCAACTTCTTTCTTATTACCCAACTTATGACAAGTAAAGAAGTTTCTATCAAATAAAATAGCAGGTTCTGTCATTTCAAACAGAACAGCCCCCCTATCCTCAAACAAATAAATACTTCCATGTTTTTCAGCAAAATTATACATAAATTCAATTTCCTCCCTCTTTATTTATGTTCTTTATCAAAGATGTGTGTTACAAAATTCTCTTCAATTTTAGCTAAAATATCTTCATTCTTAATCTCTAAATATGATTTTTTTACTTCTCGCAATCTCCAATTCCTAACAATCGCATTACTTCCGTAAACGCCCATTACAAACGCAAGTGCATTCCCAATGTTTTCATGACACCAATGTTCTGCAAATAATTGATGCTGGCCATTTGCATGAACAATAAGGTAGCTTTCCTTCTGCAACATTCCAGTTTCATTCAAATCTGGCTGATGTTGAACACAAAATACTTTTATATTTGCGATGGATTCCTCATGCTCTTTCGCCTGTTCATATGTATCAAATACCTGACCATCTATTGTTTTGTAAACTTTAACTTCTTCCATGATTAAGCACCCTTTCTGCATATTGTTTTGGCACTACATACCAACCTGTCTTTATTTCTTTAAAGGAAATATTGTCTACTTCTTGCCAATTGTTTAAATGTTCCTCTTTCTCTTCATCCCAATACTCATAAACTTCTTTTTGTTTATTCATTCGGTAATACACATTCTCATCTTCGTTCGCACAACAACAAATACATCCTTCTTCTAATTTTTTCATAACTTCTGAACTATCCATATATTCAACATCATAATCTTTCTCAATCGCTATAGATATTTTCATTAAGTTTCCACTTGTCCGTAACCATTCTTTCAATTCTTTATTTTTGTTTGATACCTCATAAATACTTACTAAAACTTCAATAGAAGACTGCCCCATTTGTTTTGCTTGTTGAATTTCAATTGCTACAAAATGGGGTATTGTAATCTTTTTCATATCAATCTATCTCCTTGTATATATTACTTTTATATCTGGAGCAATCACCTAAAAAGTAGAAACTTGAATTCCATCTATACAATCTATTATTATCCAAGCATCTATGTCGTTTCAGGAATTGTTCGAATTATGAAGAAACAAATTATGCGTTTTATTTTTATTCATTTTATTGTTTGCTTCTATATCTAAAGCACAAATAAGCTCATCTGAAATGTTTATACCCGCCAACGCCATAGCACCTAAGCAAATAACAGTCATAATATCCTTGTGTGTTTGTTCATGGATGATAGATTTTTCTTTATTGTATACTTTGAAAGTATACGAATTTAGCTTCGCATTACTCTCTAATGTAAAATCCACATGTTGCTTCTTTAATTCATCTAAGATTAGAAAATTTTGTTCCTCCTTTTTCAAGGGATTAAACTTATGAACTTCTATCATTTCTTGTCCATCCTTATCTACATATATACGAATAGGATTCCAATTTTCCTCACTGAACTTCCGCTCTACTTCTTTCCACTGCATATATCTTTTTGCTATTACATCTGCTACAAAACTTAAGATACACATTGCTTTTCCCCCTCTTTTTCTTTTTCAATAAACCAATTTCCATAAACGACATCATCCAATAACAATACAAAGTCTGATTCGTGAGTGATATGATGTTCTGGTTCTTCTGTATAAAATGTTTCCATTTCAATAAAGTATATTGATTTTTTACGGAATCGAATTTTCTTAAAAATTATTTTATTATTCTTAGATTCTTTATTCGTAACTACAATCCACTCTTTCATTACATTCCTTCGTAATTTATCTACAACATCTTTGAATTGACAAAATAAAACCTGTTCCTCTTTCATTTTCTCTACACAAGTTTCGCAAAAGTAGCCAGATACCTTATCATCATTATCTTCCATGCTTACATGCAGTTCTGCTATCACATTGCAAAATCGACAATATTGAATTTCTCTTGTAAATTTCGGTGAAATAAGCATTTGTTTTTTACACATAACACATATCCCCTTTTAGTTAATTTCGTTGAATTTTTTCATTAAGAACGAATACTTTTCTTTCATATATTTCCGTTTTTCATAATCATCAATCATAGGAGAAATTACCGTGTAATAATGAAAAAATCCTATCATAAATCCAATACTTAAAGCTGATGTAATAATTGAAACTTCTATCCAATCCATTTCGTTTATATATAACTGTATTCCTAATACAGTTATAATAACTGCAAATATGATGCAAAATCCCATTCCTTTATCTTTCATATAGATATGAAAAGAAAATTTTAGTCTGTCCTTTTTACTTAGTTTGACTATTTGAAACACCCCCGCTTTTCATTGACTATAGTTTATGAATAATGATAAACTAAATCTATAAAAAATAAAAGTTTTAATTTGACTTTACCAGCCAAGATAGAGTCATAGCCTTTACTACATAGTGAATATGTGATGCGTTTATTTAGGAGTGAATAAATATGATTCAAACAAAAATTATGTTTTTTGATGGATGTGGAAATTTTCATGACGAAAAAATCACGGCACAAAACATGCGTGATTTAGAAGAGTTAATTCTTATTATTCAACAGGAATTATCGATTAAATGGGCATATCCTGATAATCAAAAAACTGTTATAAGATGGCGTAAAATGAATGACCCTTGCCAAGAAGAAATTAGTTTAAAAGTAGAGATTGATTTACTGCAAGAAAAACAATTTATTGCGTTTTTAAATGAACATGGGTGGTTCTACACGAATTCTTTATATTTATGGCGAGTAGATATAAACAATGAAGAAGACAAGGAAATCATTCACTCACTGCCTTACGTAATCCTAATATCTGATATGGCAAAGATAACATTAGATTAATGTAATAGCTTGAAACACAGCGTAAAACTATTTCGAAATGCGTATAAGATATAAAGACTTGTTTTTCACTAATAAAAAAGAAAGAGGTGATACGATATGGTCACAGAAAGAACAGTAGCAGTATACAAACAAGATGGTAACAACTATATTCGTCAATATTCATTCCCTACTGAAAATCGTCCATTTGTAATTGGAGAAGTCATTCGTGGAGCAGATGGAGGGAATTATAGAATCTTTGAACTTGATGTTGAAGTGGCCGTTGTTCCTGAAATAAAACCTTCTGATTAGAGAGCTTTCATGCTCTCTATCTTTATATTCAAAGTAAGTTCTCAGTTCAAATTAGGAGATGGTAAAATGAAATCATTAGAAGAATTACTAAGAATGAAGCCCGAAAAAGTTAAATTAACCCCTCTTCTTATTGCACAGTATTTCATTTCTAAGGGAGGGAATATAGACCATCTGAAACTGCAAAAATTAGTGTATTATGCTCAAGCATGGTTTGTAACTATTTATCCAGACAAAGAACCGCTATTTGATGAACAAATTGAAGCTTGGTCACACGGTCCAGTGGCTCGTTCTGTCCATAATCGCTTTCGTAAATACGGAATAAATAGACTTGAGAATAACAACTACTTATGGGATGAAGAAAAAACAGACCCTATGTAGATATAATTAATCGTTGTGTATACTGTCCAAAGGAAGTTTGGATTCAATTCTTAGAAGATGAATTAAGGAATTCAAAGGGAGTAAAGAAATACTTAGTTCCTGAAAAACAAAGAATGATTAAAGAGTTGGAGAAATATAAAGACTATCAATTCATAGATGTTCTGAGTCTATTCAAAGTAAAAATCAATCATTAAATCTTAATATTATTTTATATTTATATAAGTTAGTATAAAGTCTATAATAAAAAGAGTTTATATATCTGGTATTTTAAAAAAATATTATTACAAGGAGTGTTTTATTATGAAAGATTCTTACTCATTATGTTGGATTAATAGACCAAAATGGGGAGATGAAGGTACTTATAAAAAATCTATGCCATTCGGTTCTATTGATGAAATCATTAGCACGATGAAAAGTTGCTACTATAGAGGAGAATGGATTGAAGATGCAAATGGAAATAAAGTAGATGTCGATTTATCGAAGTACACTTTAAAAGAAGAGAACTAAATAACAAAATAAAATTATAAATGAATCAAAATTCATTTTAATTAGGAGGAGTAATAACATAGAAAACGAAAACTGGTGTCATGGATGCGATAAACATTTTGATGATTGTGAATGTTGGGAATGCGAAGAATGTGGTGATGTAGTAGAAGATGGTGAAACTTTATGCAAACATTGTAAAGAGGAAGATGAAGAAGATGCATAAAACCCTGGTATTTAGGAGCTCTATAAATATAAAAGTTCCTTAAATTAACATTTTAAAAAAGATTTTCATCTAAGACATATAAAAGGAATTGCTCTATGAACGAGCAATTCCTTTTTCTAATTTCTCAAATTCCTTTTCGTATCGTTTCCATCGTTTATTTAAAAACTCATTTTCTTCTTTTGATAGATAACTTCCTTTGCAATGTCTTTTTTCAATAAACCCTGGAACTTCGTCATTGAAATGATAAAAGAAGAATTCACCATGTTCTAATAAATATAGTATAGGAATCTCATCATCCATTAAGAAGTATTCTTTAAATGCCTTTATATCATGAGTATTGAGACATGGCATCAAAATAAAATTTTTAAAATTAGCAATCAAATAATGTTCATATTCAGGAATATCCATTTTTAGTAACGACAAACATTGAACATCTGCAATTACAGAAACATCCATTGCACGATTAATTGAAAAGAAATCATCAAATCCCGACATCCAAATATTCAAGTCTTTAATATAAAGATTATTATTGTTCTTACCTTTTTTTCTTTTGTTATTAATACATGCTTGTGTATATACTCCAGATATTAATTGTGGAAGCATTCTCGCAATGTTTTTATCTAAGGTATAGCCTTCTAAATTAAAAATAACAACTTCTCTACTTTTAAGGTGCTTAACAAAATCAATTTCTTCAAATTCTCCTTCTTCCTTCGTGTTAAAAATGTGAGATACTTTAGAATTTGATGTTAAACGAGATAACATGATTCTTAATCCACTATTATGGTCAAAAGTTTTACTATCCTTTTCAAAATATTTTCCCATATACATTACTGTGAATTTATCAGCATCCTCTAATGAACAATACACATCAAATAGTTCTTCGCCTTTTTTATTTGCATTATTAACAAAATCACTTAATTCTTGTAAAGTAATGTGATTATCAAAAATCTTATTTAGGATTTTTATTGAAAACTCTAAAACAAGTTCGTGTAAATCTAAGAAAAATTGAGGACTACATATCAGTACCCTTCTAACTATTTTTTTCATTAAATTTATAACAAAGTCTTCCTCTCCCTTCAATGGATTAAATTTTACGTTTTTAAAATAAGGATTAAAATAGACTACGTTCCTTCTATTACTCTTTGCGAACACATACGCAATCTTTGCAATATCCCCTTTTGTATCAAATACTGTTATGCCATGTTTCTTTTGTTCCATATCTTGTTTCAGCATTGGGATATGTAACATCGCTGGAATTCCAGTACCTACACCTCCTACAATCAGAGTATTAAACTTTCTACTTTCGTCTTTTAAAAATACTTTCTTATTGCTATCCATATCTCTTCCAACAAGTAAACTATTATTTTTCATCTTCATTCCCCCTTTTTAAATTAACTATAGTTAATAATATTGCTGTAGGGAGCTTGTTATAACTCATTTCTTGTTCTATAAATCCACATAATTGTCTTGAACCACAGAGAATGTGTTCTGAAACGAATAGTTTCTGCACTGTAATCATTGATTTATAGAAAATAAAAAAGAGACCTATTATGGTCTCTGCTAATCTCTTGTCAATCCTGACACGCATGTCTCATACGAAGATGAGCAATCTCTTCATACGCTAATATATTTGTAATCAAATCCTACATTTGTTAATTAATCTAATGCATCTACTATCCAGTTTCGCATGAGCTTCTTACCAGACAGCATTGCTAAAATTTGAGGAAAAGGAAGAAATTTCTTTACATACACACCACTTTTATCTCGTAAAAGAACTTTATTTTGAGAGTCTATAAGAATAGGTACATATAATTTACTACTAATAGGAAAGAATTCTTCTCTTGATTTCTTAAATTCGTTTGTATTTATATTTTTTATCAAATTTTCCACCTCTTCATCATTATTATTATTTATTAGAGTAATTGTGTTCTTTTTATTGAGTTTTCTTTGGATAAATACGCTCTCCTGTATCTACTTCTAACAACTTCCATCCAGATACGACAAAACGATTATCCAATTCAACTGTTATACACATTCCCCAACGACTAACATCTGTTACTATATAAATACCATTCTGTTTATCTACCCATTTCCTCAGTCTTTCATCCATTGATTCTATACTTGTTTGACCAGAATCGAATTCTTGATATTTAATTGGTGTGTCCCAATCAACTCTTACTAACTTTCCGATAGGATAACAATTTTCCATCCCCTTCTTTTTATACATTTTCTCTTTTTGAACATATTCATCTTTCATTTTTTGATTAATCATACACAAACTCCTTATCTGAAGTTACCTTCATAACATTGTTATTTCTGTAGATTGTTCAGTTCTTCATTTATAATTGTTAAAACATGCTGATTCAAAAAGTATTTATCGTCATTCATGATTCTATTTGCCAAGTCATTATCCCCCAAATGCTTAGCAACACCAATCGCAATTGCAGGGCTTCGACTTACACCTGCTCCACAATGAATGACAAAAGAATCCGCTTTTCTATGTTGTTCTACAAAAGAAAATAAATGTCGAGCTTGGCACTTAGAAAAAATATTGTATTTCACTAAGTTACTTTTCTTCCACTCATCTTCTGTCATATGTAAATCATAGAAGTACAGTTCTAAAATCCCTTTGTATTGTGAAGGATTCTCTAATGGCGGAAGTTCCCCATCTTTATCAGCAATACGAATCATTACAGGATAATCCCAATCTGAATGATATCCAATTGCTTGGTCTTGCATTAACACAATACATTTGTCTTCCTCTAATCTTTCTAATTCAGGAAAAATATCTTTATATGATGCCTCTTTACCATCTATAAAAACCCCAGGTGTTTCAGAATTTAATTTCACTTCAAGCCCTAACAATTCAGCGAGCGCAATTGCCTTGCTCTTGTCAAGTTCAGATTCCCCCATCTTTTTACATCCCCTTCTTTAAAAACTCATATGCATCAGATTTTTCACAAGCATCATCTCGTTCTTCATACTCCATTCCACAGATATTACAATTATGAGGAAACTCTACACTTGGTTGCTCTCCTTCTTTATAGGAATCCATTACTCTAAAACATTCTGTACATAAGATTTCATTTTTTTGAACAAGGATACCCGCAGATACAAGACTTTCACATACATCAATTGCTTCTTTTGTTGATAAATCAAATCGTTTCACTAACATCGTATACCGAAAAGATTTTACTAACCCTTTTGATAATTTTAAAATATACTCTTTTGCTTTCTTTTGATTTTCATTCATAAATAACATCTCTCCACTCTTTTTGTTAAATATTTCGGTAAAATAAATTTTATTTATATTATATAATTTATTGACTATAGTTTTTAATGATTATATCATAAATACAAAATGATGAACAGAACCAGACATGGTAATTACGTTAGATTTTACAGATGGATACAAGGAGATAACTTGTAGGGAAATATGTAAAGATTATGTTAAAGGACGAGGAATATAATTTTTTCATTCCCTGTAAACCAGATACATCACAAAAGGTATTATAGGTCTTCGTGCTAAGGATACTACTTAGTTAATCTACGAAAGAAAGAGTGATAAACATGCCAAGAAAAATACGAAAAAGAGAAGAAATAAAACCATTAACAATTGAAGAAAGACGAGGAAAAGAATTAGACAGACTTAGAACGGATAGAGCATTTACTCCCTCCCCTACTTATCAACATAAAATCGGAGATTCAGTAAGTGTTGGTTGTTTGGAAAATGCAAAAGTAGAAGCTATTTATGATGATGGTTGTTTTTATGAAGTCTCTTATCAAAAAATGATGAAAGTCGGAGGAGAAAAGAAATATACGGATGCAATTGGTTGGTATGAATGGATGAAGGTAAGAACTATCCCTGATGAATCTGGAACTAATTTTGTTAAAGAAGACAATGTTCGATTAGAATTTTTTCAGGTAACAGTCAATTCAATTCTTCACAAATTGTACCATTTAGGTATTGACACATCCCCTTTCTATCAAAGAGATTATGTATGGTCACAAGAAGATAAAGAAGCTTTAATTGATAGCATTTTTAATCATGTTGAGCTTGGTAAGTTCGTTCTTATCTTCAGAGGATACGAAGGTGATATATACGAAATCTTGGATGGAAAACAGAGATTGTCTGCTTTACAAGAATTCTTTGAAGATAGATTTCCTTACAAAGGAAAATATTTTAGTCAACTAACTCAGAGAGACCAAAATCATTTTGCGAATTACTCCATTTCATTAGCCGAAAGTCAAAACGAATTAACAGAGAAACAAAAATTAAAATACTTTATTCGTCTAAATACGACTGGTCGTGTAATGGATAAAAATCACCTAAAAAAAGTAAAAAAAATGTATCATGATACAAATAAGTAAAACGAAATAAGCGAACGTATTTTCTGTTTTTCATTGTCATTCCACACATAGAATGCTATAATGTATAGGAAAGTGTTCATAACAATCTATCTTTTGTACATTTACCATAAGTTTGCGATGAAGAAAGACTCTCTATTAAAAATTTTAATAAAGGGTCTTTTTTTTATTGTGCATAATTACCTAATAGGCTTGTCTATTTTAACTGCACTATTTGCTAATTTCTTCTGTTCTTTTGCAAAATGAACTTCTTTTTACCCTCCACCAACTTCATTGACAATAGTGAACAAAAAATAGTAATCTATTCATATAATATATAACCTGAATATTCATTGTATGTTTAAAAATGCCTATAACCGTTTTTATCTATATCCTTTCTTTTGTAAATAATTATTATATAATTCATTAATTCTTATAAATAAATTACTTAGTATATAGGTTTATGTTTCGGAGGGGTTTTAAATCTAAGGAAAGGTGATGTTTATATGTTTCAGTTTTTAACATCTATTTTTTGTAAAAGGAAAAACAGTTCTTCTGAAGAGCAATCAATACTTCCCTCCCCTCTGCTTCTAACACCAAAACAAGGGGCAGATAAATTAGGGGTACCATATGAGGATGATTCCTTATTGTTCAAAAAATAAATCAACGTGAAAACCCATGTATTACTAAAAGTGAATTTTTATCTATCAATTCAATTTATTATCGGTCTTCTTTAGCTGAAGAAATATCCGATTTATTACGGGAAAATGATTCCGTAATAAATGTTACGTTTGCAGGAACAAGGGTTTATATCACTTCAAAAGATAAAAATTTAGGCTCCTTTTACATGGATATCAAACGAATACCTGACAACGTTGAGGATGGTTATTTTGAATAAGGTATATGTAACAGTTGAAGAAAGAAAATTGTTGGAGCGTTATTTACATATAATGAATAACAGACAACTTCATATCGGTCAGAGAAGACTTGCGAAAATGAGATTTGACATGATTTATGAAAGAGCTAAACGAAAGTCTGAATAGAAAGTAGGTGTTATTTTGAATGATTTTATTTTAGGTTTAAAAATTTACTTATTAATTGGATTGTTTACTCCTATATTATTTGCGATATATGAAGCAGTTAAATATAAAGAGAAACCCGATTTTACACTTAATGTGGTGGATTGTACCGAAGATACAACAAAGTTAAATATGTGTCGAGACATACTATTCATGTACATTACTTTTTTATTCTTATGGCCATTGGTTTTATTTGCTATAAAAACCTCTCCTTTTCGTAATAATTAAAGAAACAGAAAGATGGTGATATATATGAATACTCTATTTCTAATTGCAAAAATTTATCTGCTAATTGGATTTTTAACTCTTATAGGAGGAATTATTCATAATTCAATTAGTCTTAAAGAAAGACCTGATTTTACATTTGGAGAGACAAAATTTGTGGAGATTGTAAAAGTCTATTGCATCTCCATCTTTGCATGGCCCGTTGCGATTGCTTGTGCAATCATAGGATACACTCGTGATGGATGGATTTAAAAATACAGAAAGTAGGTGATTGTAATGGAAATATTTATCCTGATTTGCATTATATATTTTTCATTAGGAATTCTTTTTACATTCGGCATGATATATACAAGGGCTATACGAGATAAAGAGAAGCCCGATTTTAAAATTGGAGAAGATACCTACCTAAATGCAATGAAATATTATGTAATTGCTATTTTCTTGTGGTGGTTGTGTTTATTTGTATTTATCTGCATGTCCAAACGTGGTGGATGGATTTAGTAAGAAAGGAGATGAATAATGGTGTTCTTATTTATTGTAAAGATATACTTGCTTGCAGGAATATTATTTTTACTTTCAATGATTGTTGTACGAGCTGTTAAAGAGAAATCAGGCATTAACCTTATGCTTGGAGCTTCCAATTTTAAAGATGCTGTAAAAAGCTATGCAGTTGCCATTTTCTTATGGTGGCTTTGCATAATTGCATTTTTCTTTGTATATAGAAATGAAGATTCTGATAAAAAAGGAGAAAAATAAAAATGGTTGATTTAATTTATTTATTGAGCAAATCGGAACACGCTTCAGTTTATAAAATGCATTCAGAGGTATCAAATTGGGATGGCGTATTAGTGATTGTAAGGAAAGATGATGGTTACACAACCATACATGTTGAAGGAACAAAACTACCTACCATATCAAATGTTTTAGGTGAACAAAAATACAAAGGTGGAAAAACCCTTCCCTTAATCGGTGCTGTTACAAAAGCTCGTTACGAATATCTTTACACAAAGAATAAATATGAAGTGACACGCTCCCCTTCCTGCCAAGTAAAGTCATAAACTTACAATATGTTCATTTTATAAACATTTTATTCCAACATTAGCAAAATACTATATGAATTTGTAAGAATTTCTTGTATAGTAAAGATAGATATATAGACTGCTTACCCTTAATATATATTTATATAAGGGGGTGTGTCTATGGATAGAGAAAAGGAGGAGATTAATGTGAATGATGTATTGGAAAAAAGACCATGTAGTCCTTCCGAATCTATAAAAAACTCTCTTCGTGAAATGACTTTAATGAGAAATGGTAAGAAAAAGAAACGCACATGGAGCGATATGGTTAAAAATATTAAAAAAGATACGGATGAGGGTAGATTATAGATGTATGAAGTAATCCCAACCGATGCGTTTGAGAAAGATATTAAATATTATATGCGTAAGAAAAAATATACAAAAATCTTAGACGATATACAGCCTATAATAGTTGAGTTAGAAAAAGGAAACTTTGTTGGAGATGAAATTACTGGACTGGAATTACCCAATAATGAACACACCTATAAAGTTAGAGCTGTTAATTCAACAATTAAAGTTGGAAAGTCAAATGGATTTCGAGTCATTTATTATGTTGTTAAAGATGAGAGAGAAGTATACCTATTGACTATATACTCAAAGAAAGACCAAGAAAATATTACAAATAATGAGATTAAGAGTTTGATATATGCAAATTGCATATAACCCCTCTCTATTGAGAATAGAGAAGGGGTTTTTTCTTGTCCATAAATAGATGCAGAGATTTATAAACAACACTTTAGTTGTTTATTTTTTACAAAAACATAGTTATAAATTGACTATAGTTGATGAAGGTTCTATAATTTTAATAGAATAGGAGTGAGTCGAATGGGAAAACGGATAGAAAATATTTTGTGGCATATAGAACACAATAGGAAAACATTAGGGGATACACAAGTTTTAGATGATGTCGAGAACTCTTTACGAAATTTACAAAAAGAATTGTCTCCTCTTTCTCAAATGAGTAAATCTATTAAAGCAATTTCTGCATACTCTAAACAACAGAAAGGATGAATTAACATGACCGAAAACAAAAAAGTTGAAAATCAATATTGGTTAGGAGAAATGTAAAACATGAAACCAGACAACATAAAAGTAGATTTAGGTAAAATTAAAAAATTCCCTTTTATAATAAAATCCCTTTTTTCAATTTATCTTATTTTGATTGGATTGTCTGTTTTGAAGGTCTGTCGGGATAACTTATATTTTGACATCCTCTACTTCTCTACAGCATTTATATTAATACTTTTTTTATTTATTGTCAGAATAAAAGACCATATGAAAGAACCTAAATAATCTGAGCTCTTTTTCTTTAGAAAGGAGAATTAATTATGTATGAACATAATAGCATTTTGTCCTAATAGCTCATCTACTGTCCGATGCGATGAATCTATAAATGCAATAAACATAATAAATGAATTTATTACTTATTTAGAATCCGTTGAGCTTGGAGATAGAATTCAAATTGGTAGATTTGATAAATATAGTAATCTATTCTCATTTAGAATAAATCTAATAGGAGCAAGAAAAGATTCCCTATATTTAATAAAACAGTTTTTTCATCTACACAAATTCTCGTTTGATTTATGGAATAGCGAAGTTGGAACTACAAAGGAAGAACCTTCTGAATATTTATAAAGAATATTATTTTATAGTAGTAAATACTATATACAAAACAAGTATAGAGGTGATGATTATGGAAAAAGAAATGTTAGAATTAATCGAAGGATTTACAAGAAAATATAATCAATCAGAAGATAAGTCTTTCTCATTTGTTCATGCAATAGCAAAAGAAACGATATTGAAAGGCATTGATACTTCAGTATATTCCTTTTCTGAAGACATACATAAACAAATTTTAAAAAGGTATATAAAAGCAAGTAATTATTTTCTAAATCAAAATAATGATAATGCTCGGTTCATGAGAGAAAAACTTCATGATATATATTCCTATTACAGAGGTCTAAAATCTGTAATACAAATCCTAAATGGAAAACGATTATACGGAAATAAATTTAAGATATTTACCATTCGACAAAGTGAACCAGAAGTTGAAAAAGTTTTTGTAACAAAGATGACAGGAGAAAAGTTAGAATTAGCTCTCATGTTTGTTGAGGCTCTTGTTGGAAAAGAAATAGATTTATCTAAACTTGCTTTTTACGCAGGACTATTCTTTGATGTCTATGAGATTCAGAATAATGAACTAAGTGTTTTTGGGGAAGAAGATTTGATAAACTTTGATTTTGATAATATAGGCACAGGCTACCACACACATATTGAAGCAATCCGTAGTCGTCATGGAAATCATAAAACTCTGCTATTGCAGTGCGATTTATTATGGCAAGAGATGTCTTTTGGAGATAGGCTTCCTCGACTCGTATATCATTTTTATGAGGATGATTTTGAATTAATTACAGAGGCAGAATATGACAAAGATGGTCATGAAGTTTTTGAACAGTTACATCAGAGTCCAGACATTTTTCTAAATAACAGCCAGTTACTATTTGATGTATCTGTGCTTACAAAAGTCATCACAACACAAGATGGTAGCTATATCGGCAGTGATTGTTCGATGAATGTAATGACTGCTCCATATACATTTGGATTATGCTTAGAAAGACCGACCGAAACACCATCCGAATTATTTTATAATAAAGAAAAAGATGGTGAATATACAATTGAAGAAATGTTAAGACCTCATTATGTAGAGTCATTAATTTGGAAAGAAAACAAGGGAGCCTAATTAGCCCCTTATTTTTATTTATAATATTTCTCAAATAAAAAGAGCCCCTCTTACTATCCCTGAAGAGCTCTACATTTATCTATTTAATACCTTTCCCTATATTAACTATTTTACCATAAATTCCTTGATATTTAGAGTGTTTCGATTTTATAACAAAAATACATTGCTCGAATAAATCTATCCGTTCCAAGATAGGTGAGCGCCTGTAAAGAGTCTCCCTGCTCCTCCCATTCAAAACGCATCTCAAAATATTCATCCACAGCATCTGGTATGTTATGTTTACACATTTCTAATAATTCATCTAATGCATCAGCAATTTCTTTTGTTACTTGTATTCCTTTATTTTTGCTGAATTGTTCAGATAAATCTTCCTGATTTTCATCGCAAATAAGTTCTACAGTCTGTATGTCAACTGCATACCAAGTTTCAAAACCTAATTCATTTGTTTCAAACTTTGTTTTTCCCATTTCTTTTAAGTATTCTCTATCACTTTCGGATATTGGATGTGAAGTATTTTCTTGTGTATACATTCCATTATTTTCAGTAGGAATAATAATTGCCTGATGCTCTATCTCGCAATCAGTTGTATAGACTAAATTTCCATACACCCATTTCCCTTCTTTCGTTAGACCTTTATATAATGTTGGCTTAATCATATTATCTCCTTCTCTTCTGGATAAAAATTATAATCCTGATATTTCTCTAATTCTTTTTTGATTTCTTCTTGCTTTTCTTTCTCTATTTGTTTTCGTCCAAAATGAAAGATTTTTTTCTGTGATTTACTCATAATTTCAGATTTTATAATGTGACACCATAATTCTTTAGAGCAGTAAACTCTCTTAAATTCATGGTCTACAAAGGGTTTGTTCGTTTTTTCATCCCAGAAACAATTAATCTTCCCTATTTCAAAATACTCATATCTTTTAAAACGGTTATAAATAGTCGGAACTACTGGTCCATGTACCCATGCGTGAATATCATCCGAAAACATTTGCTCGCCATGAAGCCCTAAATGCCATCCTTGTATGTAGTACAGCAACTTTTGTAATTTGAGATGAGTGAGAGATTCATCTGAATTTGGTTTACTTTTATTAATTAATTCTTGTGCAACATGCATTGCTGTTATCTCGGTCTTGTTTTCTCCTTTTAGATATATTAATTCTTTCACCGTTAACACCTCTGTAAATTATCATTTACATAAATATATCATAATGTTGACTATAGTTAAATATGTTTGCTATAATCTACACATATTTAACACGAGGAGTGATATATGATGAAATTTATATCTTTTAATTCGGACGAAAAAGCTCGTATTATTATTGATTTTAACAAAGAGAGATTTTTCAAAATCCCTTTATTTGAGAGGATTTTGCTTTATTTACTACCTGTATTTTTCTTAATTGGTTGTTCAAATTTATATTTTGATAGCACATCATTAACATATTTTGAATATTCATATTACGCATTTTTCTTTACTTACCTCCTTGCTACATGGAAGAAGTAAAGTTAAACGATAGGGAGGTTGAGTTATGACTCAAAAAATAACTATAACTTTGGAAAATAAAAGTAATCATATTTACGATTTTTATTACATAGTAGAAGTAATTTCGTATTTAGATTCTGAGGATGTCGAGTTTATTTTTAATAGCCGTAATTCTTATGAGACAGATGGTTATAAAGAACGAAAAGTTTCAATTCAATTACCTCTTTTGCAACGTATGTTACGTGTTGCAAAAGCGACATGTAACAATGTAAGTGTTTCTGTAAAATCTGATTCATTTAACAATACCAACCCTACGGAACCATTAAATATCTCTTATGATAAAGATAGGGATATGTTTTGTTTAGGTATGGATAATTGCTTAGACGAACTTGTCTTTGAAGCAGATATTTTATTAGAAGTAGTGAATTCTTTGGTTTCCCCATAGACATTGTATTGATATGAGAAAGGAAGAAAGCATGATTAAAAGAGTATTTTATAAAGGAAAAGAACGATTTTTTACAGATGAAGGAAAAGAAATCTTGTTGTTTGATATGGATGATACGATTGCTAATTTTGTAGATGGATGGTTATCTGTCTACAACAATCACTATCAAGATGATTTAAAGAAAGAGCAATTGTTAAGTTGGGATGTTCAACATTATACAAAAGATTATTGCGGGAAACAAATTTATGACTTATTAAAACATCCAGGTTTATACTTGCGCTATCCCAAACCTCTTCCTGGAGCTGTTGAAGTATTAAAAGAGTTATCTGATACATATGAAATTGTATTAGTCTCAGCAAGCCCAAGAGGACACGCAAATGGTGAATCTCAATGCCATAAATATTGTAAAGTTTCTAACCCTGCTGATGACAAAAGAAAATGGGTGGAGAAATATCTACCCTTTATTCCGCAAAAAAACATTGTTTTTACATCATCCAAATATCTGGTAACAGGTTCTTTACTATTTGATGATGCTTCTCATAATTTAGAAGAGTTTCATTCATTAGGACGTGTTACTGTGTGTATGAATCAGCCATGGAATCAAGAGGTAACTTCGGATATTACACGAGTAAGCAGTTGGCAGGAGTTTAAAGAAAAACTATCTTTATTACTCCCTCCTATCCCTGAACTTGCAAAAAGAATAACATTATAGCGAAAAATAAGGCATTCCAGTCCATCTGAATGCCTTTTTACAAGAATAATAAAACGAATAAGGAAGTGAACCGAATGGGAACGTTAGACACACCACTTATGATACTTAACAAACACTTGGAATGTATTAAAGAAGATATTGAAAATTACAAGAAACAAGTACAGTCAAATCACAAGAGTTCGGAAGTAATTCAAAATTTATTAATTCCTAAAAATGATTTAGATAGCAAGAAAATTGAATTTGCCATCCGTATTTTAGAAACCTTCGAACCTAAAGAAAATGATTCTGAGAAGTATCCGTTTTTTAAAGGGGATTCTGTAATGAATAAAAGAAGTGGTAAAACACACGTTATCGAAAGTTATGTAGGCAACGGACAATTCAAGAGCAAGAATGGTTCTACTTTACACATGAGAAATTTAGAGAAAATCTCATAAAACCACTACAACTATATAACAAATTAGTTGACGAAAAAGTTTCTTCTCGATATGCTGAAAAAAGAATGTGTATACATTGTTCAGCTTGTATACATTGAAAGGATGTTTTAGCAGATGAACAAGAGAATTAAGAAAAAACAAATAAAACAAAATGTATGCATGGTTTGTGGTTCTACATTAGTAGAAAAATCGTCCAATTATAGTAGTGTGTTAATCTCAGTTAAAGAAGAATGTCCGAGTTGTCACAACTATATTGTAGAGACAACATTGAATGGAATAAACAAAACCATTTCAGGGTCTCAGTTCAACTATAGCTTTGATATGAGTATTTCTAATAAGCAAGCTCTTGAAAGAAAAGAAAGAAAACTACTACGCTTTTTGAAAAAGAACGGAAAAATTAAAGTTAACTAATGCTTTCAATGTATAATGTTTGAATTACGCTAAAATAGCGCATAACGTTATTACTATTGGTATGGTTTCGACGTTCATCATCTGTTGGTATTGTAGTACGAACAGAAAAAAATCCTTTCGTATAGCGGGACGAAAGGATTTTTTATATTTATGAATTTAAAAAATTATAAATCTATATTCTTTCTATTTATTACTAAGCCCTCTCAATTTCCTTTAATAATTTTAATTATTGCTTCTTCATAATAATGATGCTACACTTTACTTAAGTAACGAACAGAACTCAGTAACGGTGTTTGCATCCACACCTTACAAAAAGCCCTTCGTACGCCAATACGTTGGTGCTTGCTCATTATCTGTATGTATTGGTGTATATACAGATAAAAAGAACTCATATACAATATGGGTTCTTTTTTATTTCACATCATATAACCTCAAAAAACAACATCACCCACCTTCTCTTAAGTTAATTATTTTTTACTAATTACATTTATTTTATTTACAATAGTTGTTTTCTATCTTACAATATTCATATATGGATAGTTCATTTTGTATTAAGGACGCTATTGATATTTTTTGTAAAACATAAAGAAAACTCTTAAAGAAAGGATTGTGTTCTGTTATGAATCATTTATCAAAAACAAAGGCAACTAAACTTGGTGGATTCCTTTGTAAAATCCTACGCCATTCCCCCTCTCAATTCCATGTTACTTTAGATGAATATGGTTATGCACCTATTGAGGAAATATTAAATGCCATTCGTTCGGATGAAAGATGGTCTAATCTTATATCTAAGGAGATAATTTTAAAGGTTGTTAAAACGGATGAAAAGCAACGTTATAAACTTGACTCTACAGGAACGAAAATAAAAGCTCGATACGGTCATAGCATTGAAGTTAAAAGCGATGAAGTACAAAACAGAACATTACCTGAAATTCTTTATCATGGTACTGGTATTGAGCATTTGCATTCCATTCAAAAACTTGGCTTACTTCCGATGAAACGAACGAATGTTCATTTATCTGAAACTACTCATTTTGCGAATAAATCTGCGAAAAGAAATCAGTATCCCCTTTTATTAGAAGTGGATACCATTGTGGCAAAGGATCTTGGAGTAACCTTTGAATATGCAGGTGACGAAGTGTGGTTGAGCTCCCCTATTCCATCTGATTGCTTAACAGTTGTAACCAGTTCAGAAAATCAAGAAATGCAAAGAAAGGAAGTAGTTATTAATGAGAACCATTACATGTAAATGCGGAGAGAAGAAAACTATTGACAGAGGTATTGCATCTGTTGGAGATATCTTCTTACATACAGGATTTCAAACTATATTTACTTTTGATGCAGAGTGCGTTCATTTATGCCCTACGTGTTGGACTAAAGCAAAAGAACATGCTGAAGCCATGCATCAACTTCTTAAAGAGCCTTATATATCCATAGACCAATTCTTAGAAGGTGAAATTGAATGATAAGCAAAGTAATTTGTACATGTATTAAAAATAGTATAGAGGTACATAAAAGTTCTCTAAATAAAGAACTTACGGATGCAGGATGGGGCGTAATTCCTTCTAATCGAGGGACATTCGTTCATCTCTGCCCTTCTTGCTATGAGAGGTCAAAACAATTAATCAAAGAATTTCATCAAATTACTCAAGATAAGTACATTAGTATTTCTTCTATGATTCGTCAAATAGAGAAAGAACAAAATAACAATGATTTGAAAGGATGAATACAAATGGGTTGGCGTTTTGATGTATTATTACTACCGAAAACGATTAAAAATGAAACATTGATTCATGCAACACAACAAATACTTAAAGATGTACCAGAATTAATAGATAGCCATGTTTTGATGGTAGCTCCTCCCTCCCCTGATTTTTATTTCAAAAAAATATCATTAGGTTCTATTGGGAATTATGAATCACCTGTTTTTACACCAAGAGAATTCTCACTGAAATTATCAAATGCAATTAGAGACGAAGATTTTATTGTTGCAAATTATTGTGATGGAACTGCTCAAGGATTAATCTCACATTATAAAAACGGGTCATTGGTGCAGAGAATTGAAAGTCCAGAGTGTGATGGATTAGAAGTGGGACGACAACTATTAGAAGATACTTTACACTTCCCTTCTACAGAACCAATTCTAACATCAATAGATACATACTTTTCTTTTTTACACGATAGAAACCCTTATTCACTTATTTCCTATGCTCAACTACATTTCTCTTCTTTGTCAGAAAAAAGACCGATGCGAAGAGCTTTATACGAACAAGTACAGACTTTAATTCAAAATCCTGATTTAACAGATGATGTATTAGTCACATTACAAGGGGCTCATAGTTTTCCACCTTCTATTGTTCGACCTTATTATCAGCGTTACTTAATCGAATCAAACAGCAATATAGAATTAGAAAAAATGTATCTATTCACCAATGGTTTTGAGGAAAATGTAAAATTAATGGATTTTCCCGCATATCTACCACCTGATGCGTATTTCCAATCGTTATTAGATTATAGAAATCTTACAATTAATAACTAATAGTAAAACCTCTCGATATTTCATTGACTATAGTTAATGATGTATTTATAATATAACTTATAAATACACATCGGAGGTTTTTCTGTGTTCGGATTACATATTTTAAATCAAAACTTACTGGTTACAGGCAGTATCGCATTCGGAAAGACTCTTTTTTTGAAAGAAGCACTAATGGCTTTACTAACTAAAAAAGAACATACGATGCTATTAACATCTAATATAAATGAATTTAAAACACCTATTACACAATTTAATGGAAAGATTATTCCTTCCACTAAAATAATTGATAATATAGACGATTCTTTGTTTCAAATTGTTGAAATAAATCCATTTTCAGTATCGTTAGATGAAGTAAATCATTCATTCGTGGAATTTGTAAATAGTTTCGAAACTATAATTCAAAGTGAAATAAAAACAGTAATGATTGATGAAGGAATGCGATTATTAAGCGAAATTCCTTTTCCATTGTTTATTAAATTTGTAGAGCGATTAAATGAAAAAGGTGTGAGGGTTATCTTTACATCCCTATTAGAGCTTAACCGCCTTCCTATTAATCAATTCATGGTAATGGATAAATTATTTCCTTGTGTTCTAAAACTGAATCATCAATATAAACCGTTAGCAAACGCATCATAAAATTAAGGAGGATGAATGTATGAGTAGACAATACTATGGAGTCATGGTGAATGGCTCTATTTCAAACGAATTATTAGCAGAAAAAACATTAGAAATATTAAAGGATAACGAATCAAAAGTTAACTATGGAAGTCAGTGCTTAGTCACTTTTCCTGTAGACGAAAAATATAATTTCAAAGTTATTAATTACGGAAGTATCTTAAATCATGAGATTACACCATTTGCTGATGAGACATTAGCAAAAGAATTATCAAAGAAAATTCCATTTTATGATTTTATCGTCTTCCATTTCCATAGTGTAACTGATACTGGATATTATCGACACTATATGAATGGTGTTCTGATTGAAGAAAAAGCTGATAAAACTGAAGGAGATAACTTTATCTGTGCTCAAAATCTATTCAAGAAGATTTTTGGCATTCCAAGATATAAAAATCTGATTCAAATCATTGCTAATTACTTTGATACGGCATTAAAGCGTAATCCTTATTTACAGGGAGCTTCTTATGCCCACTTATTATTTGAGCAAGATGATGAATTTTGGGGAGATAAAGGGTTATGTGATGAAGTTAAAAAGCACCTAAAGAATTCAAAGTTCAGAGAAAAAGCAAACGATACGATTCTATATTATCTTGAACGATATAAAAGTGAAAAAGAAGATAATAGAGTAAGGTACTACCTATTAAGTCATGGTTTTTATCGAAATGCTATCTTGTTACAATACCCCTATCAGTTACAGCCTGAAGAATACTTTGAGTTCCATAAGTGCTCTAAGAAAATAGCATAATAAAATTATAACGGCACTGATAAGGTGTCGTTTTTATATTGACTATAGTTAATGTAATTGTTACTATATTTGTATCAACAAAGGACGGTGAAAAGGATTATGAAAGGTATTGTGATTAAACAACATTGGATAAATCTTATATTAAGCGGACAAAAAGATTGGGAAATTCGTGGACGAAACGCAAAGATTAGAGGAACAATCGCTTTAATTCAAAGTGGTTCAGGTATGGTATTTGGTACTGTTGATTTAGTAGATAGTATCCCTTTAACAAAAGAAACTTTTAATGCAACTCAAGAGCACCACAAAATCCCTGTCAATGGTGATACAGAACTACCTTACAAGAAAACTCATGCATGGGTTTTTAAAAATCCTGTTATTTTCCCTAAACCTATTCCTTGTTCTCACCCGCTCGGTGCAGTGATATGGATAAATATTAAAGAAGATATAGAAGTAAAAGAGGATGATATTAGAGATTGGTTCAAAATCTCAACATCATCTGAATTATTAAATCCAGGCGATGTTTCATTCAATAAACTTTTGAGCTTGTATAAATCAGCACTAATGAGGTATTACAACATTCATACATCCACAAATATAATGAACTTTTTTGAACAGGTAAAAAAATCAAAAATGCCTCGTTCAGCAGAATTATGCATGGAATGGATGTTAGAAAAAGGATTTTCTCATTTAGAGAATATCAAATCAAAACTACCCATTTTAAAAGAGGATATCCCTTATATAGATTATGATTCTTGGTCTCTTAAAGAAGAATTAAAATATGCTGATTCTCCTTATGCAGATGATTTATATTCTGAATTAATAGACATCCTTATTAACCTTGCTACAGTGACATTAGATAGAGAGTCTCGAAATTAAAAGGATTGGAGTGAACACAATGACAAAAGAATATCAGCTAAAAGAAGGCATGATTATTTACGTAATTATGGATTCATACAGAGGCAAAAAGGTTGAACCATGTAAAGTAAGGAAATCACCGAATAGCTCTGTAAGATGGAGCTTAAAATGCTTATCTGAGGAAGAGAAGCCATACAGTATCGGATTTGATGAGAAATATGTTGGGACTACGTACTTCTTTGACAAAACAGAAGCAGAAACATATTTAAAAGAAACCAAAGAAAAAAATAACAAAGCTTTTGAAGATAGCCTTTCTTCAAAAAAAGCGATTTTAAAAAGGCTATTTTCAGGATGGGCATATGATATCACGGAGGATGAGAAAGTTCAGATTATGGAAAGAAGAATTGAAGAAGAGTTTGGAGTTAAAGTACGATGAATTACACACTTAATTCCAAAACCACATTAGGTTTTACATGGTCAAAGAAAGAGACTGACTGGATGATTTATTACCCCAGGTCAGCCAGTGGCTCCTACTTAAATAGTGAACTTATTTGTAGGCGATTCTTTATTTCTTTTTTGAGGGAATTAGTGGATAGAGATTACGACTTATCTACATTCTTGTTCCGTGTCCATACAAATGAATTTTCTGAAGCCCATCCAAGAAAGAGAACAAGCCATATTCGAAAAGAAAACGTTCTGGCTGTTTACTGGAATTACAAAACAAACGAGTGGATGATTCACTACCCTAACAAACCAGATGGGGCTCTGATTGCATTTGATTTGATTGGAACAGAAGAGTTCAAGTCAGTAATAAATGAGCTTACTGAGCGAAAGTACGATGTTAAAACACTGTATATATACATAGAGCGAAAAGAAATGAATCCAACGACAAAAGGTATGATACATACGTGGATTAAAAGGAGTGAGCAAAATGCATACCGATGAGACATGTCCTATTTGTAATGGCAAGGGAACACTAACAAATCAA
The DNA here is from genome assembly GCF_044764345.1 of Bacillus sp. NPDC094106. Classification (NCBI taxonomy): domain Bacteria; kingdom Bacillati; phylum Bacillota; class Bacilli; order Caryophanales; family Bacillaceae; genus Bacillus; species Bacillus sp. NPDC094106. Next base: position 240,237 of record NZ_JBIWHY010000006.1, read on the forward strand.
CAACTCCCCTGCTTTGTATGTCAAGAAAGTGGATATATCAAAGATAAAGATATTATGACGCAACTTATAAATGCTATGCTTGTGTCAATGAAATACAAAGTAGGATTTGCTATTTTATCTACAAAAGCAAATCTAAACAATGGAAAATACTCACTTGAACATGAATTATTCAAAAACATAACCTTAAGAAGTAGTGTTTATCCAAGAAAAATCTTATTAAAGGCTCAAGATTATTTCCAGATGGGAATTATCGAAAAAGAAACACCGAAAAGCTGTAGCGATTCTACGAAATTTAAGTATCCCTCAGATGCTCTATTAGATAAAATACTATCTTACTTAGAAACGCCTGAGGCAAAAGAAATTGTTTATAAATGGTTTAGACATGAAAGAGTGATTTTTGAGGATATTGAGGAGGGTTCAGCTAAGTGTTAATTATAGAGTTTTTTCAGTCTACGAATGAGCTAAGAAGAGAGATTCAAAAACAGTTTTAAAAGAGAGGATTTCAACTTTCTGAAAAATATTTTGTTTTACATGAAGTGTTGGGTTATGCTCCTAACATAAAAGACTTGACTAATGATGAGATAAAACAGGTTCTTCGTCATCTTGATAAAAAATATTAGAAAGCTATTCATAGATAAAGAGAAAATTGAAAAATAATAATATATCTATCATTGATTTTTATATAATAAATGAATTATTGTATAAAGGAGGTGAGTATATGGATGGATTTTTTGAATTGACTCTTTTAGGTCCTATTATCTTTTTAGCAATTATTTCTTCTTCCGCTTTTTTAGAGAAAAAATACCCTCAAAAACAGGGTATAAAATTCTTATTCCCTTCGATTCTTATCTTATTATCTTGTTTTATTTTTTTTATATCAATATTTTATGTTGGTGGTTTGTTTGGTATAGGAATAAGTGTTTTATGCACAATTGTTCTTCTAAGCTCCACTTTAGGATTTATTGCCTCTGTATTTATAAGAAATAAAAAAGAACAGTAATACACTGTTCTTTCAATCATATCTATCATTTTCTCCTAATACCCATTTCAAAGCTAATCTTTTGGAGCTATTTTGCAACAATTGCGAACGAAAATCTGGTTTATCTATTTCCCCATTTTTATAAGTTTCTCGTAAAATATCATCTTTTTCATTTAAACTCCCAATCTCATCCCTTACCTTTTGCTCCGTTTTCATATCTAAAGCTAAGTTCAATGATATCATCATAGATTCATTTTCCAGAATAGCAGATTGTAAAACTTTTTCGGGAATTCTTTTTTCATTAAAAGCATTTTGATAATTTTTAATCGTTTTTTTACAAGCCTTCATTTCGTCCTTAATTTCTTGAACTGTTTTCATAATTTAGCTCCTTTATTTCCTTTTATATCTTTTGTACCAATTTTTATAAGAATAATCATCACAATAAGACCATTTTTGCCCACCATTTGACAATGATTTCGCATCAGATTCTTTATCTTTAACATAAGCATTATAATAATAGGCGACTTTCCAATCGCATATATCATATTGGTCATATAGTTTCTTATATGAGCTTCCGTTTGCAATAGCTCCTTTAAACTTTCTAACCTTTCGATTTGCAAACTTTCTTTCTGCTTTTTGATTATCCTTCACACATGGTACTTTTTTATAACTTCTACTCATATCTATCACATCCCTTTCTTGGGACCATTACTTAGTCCACCTAATGGACTGTGTAATGAGGAATTCTCATTCTTTCTTGATACATATATGTCACCTCCTTTCATTCTCTACACACCTATTCAATCGTAACAAAGTGCTTGAATATTTTCTGTCTTTCTACATTATCCAATCCATAAGCGTACTTATCAGTAAACTCTTTCCAATTGGTCTTTTCATTTAATGTATCCATTTTGACTTTCAGAAATTTTTCTAACTCATTTTTATTAATGGAGGCCTCATATGTTTTGCCTTCGAAAGGTAGAATAACTTCTAAATTTTGTAATACTGGATTCTTTTTAAACAGTCTTGTTGTCTCAATGACAAATAATTTATCAATTCTATCCCCTGTCTTCCAGTATTCTTTATATGTTTCTTCTTTTAAATCTTTCATTTCAGGCTTGTCTGCAATAATATTTGCATAAGAATCATAGTAAGTTAGCGTAGCATGAGTGTCAGAGATATCTATTTTTTTGATATATTCTCCACCCATCATTAAATTAACATCATTTATAAACTTATCTTTATCTAATTTTGGTTTTTCTTTTTTCTGACCGTCACCCAATACATCACTATCTTCTTTTTGACTATCATTATTCTGCTTTGCTTCTTTTTTATTTTGAGCATCTACAATTTTTTTTACTTGTTCTGGACTAAGCTTTGTTGTATTCTCTTTATTTTCTTCTTCATTATTCCCACAACCAACTGCAATTGCCAATAAACTTATACTTGTAATGCTTAACAAGCATCGTCTTGTAAACTTCCTCACAAAACCAACTCCTTCATTCTAATTTTACATTTTAACATTAACTATAGTCAATTAAAATATTTCTTATAAAGTATATGTAACAACATATCTTTATATAATCCTCGGCAAAACACGTTAAATTTCATGCCTATACAAAAATCAAATAAAAAAGCAGGAAAGAATATAATATCTAACCTGCTTCATGAGTTATTTTTCTCTTGTATGTAACTTGCAATTCTATTTTTTACCATTTTATCTGTTAGTTCTTCTTCATAGGTGAAATAAAGAATCCCTAAATCATAATACTTACATAATTCTACTTTTTCTTTGTCTCTTTCTTTTCTTCTTTTTAATCCTTCTTCCCCACCCATAAATGAAATAGGTTTATAGTGTTGCTCACCTTGATATTCAATAACAAGTTTTAACTCTTCGATGTAAATATCAGCTTTCAGATGGTCTAATTCATATTGATGAATAATAGTATACTGAGGGAAAAGACTTTTTATCATTTCTAATAGTTTAATTTCAGATGTCCACTTTCTTCCTACTGCAAAATATCCCATTCGAGCCCGAATAACATTTTCGCAATATCGTTGAAAATCCTTTTCTGATTGGTCATCCAAAATCATTCCACCATCATATCTGTCTTCCGCAATAAGGATAGGTACAATATCTTTCGGAATCAGGTGAGGGTTATAAATATATCTAAAACTATCATCCAGACCGTATGAATACGATAACGCTTGTATATAATGACCATAGATGGAATAAAATTTTGTTCCATTCAGTATTTTACCGTGCCCATATTTGGGACAGACCTGATTGCATATATGACATAGATTATCAGCAAATTTAATATTCTTTATGAAAATATCCATTAGTTCTAATTGAGATGCTTTAGGAAGTCCACTAAATGATAGCCTTTCGTTTTCTTTTAAGTATGTTTCTAAGCCTTGTTTTTGACAGGAACAATAAAATAATGGTCCATCCTTATCTTTTTGAAAAGCATGGAATACTCCCCTTCTTGTTGGATAATGTACATATGGATAAGGCATTTCTTTTTCATACACTACATGTTCTCCTCTTCCAACTTCAGGAATCATTTCTTTTGGTACAATTTTAGACCGCATTATTTCACCCTCCGAATTCAAATCATTGATATATAACTTGATAACCATCTTCTTCTAAAAAGTGCCCCACAATCCCTCTATGACATTTATCTTTGTTCTCGCAGTAACATACTAATATAGCATTCTCTTCTGTGTCTAAACGCTCTCTAAGCCGTCTATATGCTTGTTGAAAATCCTTTCTTTCCTTCGCTTCTTTTATAAAAGATTCTTCATATAAATCATACCAGGTTCCTGTATTTCCTTTCGATAATTTTTCTTTCTCTTCATCTGTAAATTTAAATTTTTTCCACTTATCCTTTGTCTGAAAAAAGAGTGGCAAAGATGGAGAAAGATGCGGTACATGAACAAAACCTTTCCCCACCATAATCCCTTGTTTTATACTTCTTGTAATATGAAGACGTATAGAATATGGAGATAAGTCTAATTTATGTAAGCTTTCAAAAGAAGTAATACATACCATTCCTTTCATCTGCAACCAACTCCATTACGTATTTTTTATAATCCGAATTATCTCCTCACCATACAACTCGACTTTCTTTTCTCCAAATCCCTTTACCTTTAGCATTTCTTCTTTTGTAGTAGGTTTTGTTGAAATCAACGAATCCATCTCATTATTCGTAAATACCATATATGGCTTTAATTGATGTTTTGCAGATGCATTCATTCGGAATTTCTTCAATGCTTCTATTAATTTTGCATCATTACTTATGTTTACTTCTTCTAATGCATCTTTATCTTCTGTAACTTCAATAGATACATTGTATTTTCTTTCATAATCTATTACTAACGGTCTATCGTTTTTGATTAATAATGTAGCCAGTTCTTTCATTTCACTTTCTAATAGTTTATTAGAGGAATAAGACTGAACTTCTTTTTGCAACAAATTAACTACCTGGTCTACCTTATAAAGTTTATTTTGCACTTCTTCTGAAGCGAATTTTTTCTTTATAACCGATTTTGAATTGGTTATAATAATAGCTGATTTAATAGGAACATTTAGTTTCATGGCATTCTTTTTAAGAAACACTTGTAATAATCTAATATGTCGTTCATTTTGTTCAACAGGACTGTACATCCCTTCTTTTCGGACAAACTTTCCATCTGCATCCAGTATTACTCTAAAAAACTCGTCATTTTCATTTACCTGAATTTCTCCACTCAAATGTTTTGCCTCAAATACAAAAACACACGTTGAACAAATCACAATAAAATCAAACTGTGCAACGTTATTCGTATCCGCATCTGTTAACCTAATATCATGTAATATCAGAGAAGGAATTAGGGAGTTTCTCAATTCAAATGCAACAGTTTTTTCCCCTTTCAATCCATATTTTATAGCTCGTACCTCTTTTTCTATCGGAACAACATCAGCTTCAGCCATTAATGATTTTATCTGTAATAATTTCTTTAAATTCTCATTCTCTTCCGTAAAATCTTTCATAAAAATAGGTTCCGTAATTGTCTTTTTTCCATTCTTAATGTTATACAGTATATCTTGAAATAACCCCATCTTAGAATCTCCCTCTATCTGTTTTTATATTATCGAAGTATTATATTCATCTATTATAATAAACGGTAAAGATGAGGTGTACAACAGGTTAACAATTCTAAGGTATAGAAAAAAACCACAAAACAACTCTTGTGGCTTTTATTTATGTCCCCATTTACTTTTTCTGAAGAATTTCTGTATACACAACTTGAGACCAGTTTTCCAATTTATCTTTAATTGATGGTAAGTCTTCTTTCTCTACCCAAAGTCCTTTAATTACGCCTTCTTCTTGACTTTGAATATCATCTGTATGTAACTCCACCATATAGACAAATCCTAAATGGTCATCTTCTACACCACCAGATAGTTTGATTAAACCTTCTAAAGAAATAGATTCAATCATCTCTGAAGAAATCCCCGCTTCTTCCATCAATTCACGATACAAGCCATTCTCAATGGTTTTGAATAGTTCAATTTTATTATTTGTTAATTGAATATCTTCTTCCCCTACATGACCACCAAGCATTCCCATTTTACCAATCAATCGAATTTCACCACTATTACCTTCTCGAATAATAAAGAAATACTTATTTTTGTGTTTTACAATTACATATGGAATAGGATGACGTTGCATCATGTTATATTCAAGAATGCTTCTACGCTCAACCGATACAGGAACTGTCTTTAGAGCTTCATTGATTGCTTCGATATTTGTAAATCCAGTTGGAACAAATGTGACTTCAGACTCATCAAAGAAAATAATGCGTTCTTTTGTTGAAGGTTTTATAGCTTCTAAAAGAGTAGCTTTCTTTTCATGCAGGGTCTTCAGTTTTTTCTCATCTGTCTCCATTTGGATTTCTTCAATAATTTGATTTAGCTCTTCTTTCATTTGTTTCACTCTCCATTTTTTAATCTATTTTAAGAGTAAACGATTTATCAACTATAGTCAATTATAAATATTTTTCAATCTTTTTTAATCAAAAAATATAATGCTAATATCACATGTACTATGCTAATGGATAAAAACACAAACTGTGTATAAATAGTTGAGCAAGTCATGAGTGAATAAGTATATGCTCCATAAAATAAAGCTGAAATTGTGGAGAAGAACAAACAATAATTCATATATATCGCCTCTTTTCTATTCTGAAAATTAATTCCTTTCATTATAGAAAAGTCTTTTGAGTTTATTCCCTAAAACAGCGTAAGTAAAAAAGACTTCGACAAATGTCAAAGTCTTTTATAAATTTACATATTCATTGCTTCTTGTGTTTGTTTATTAAATGTACTACAAATGATTTCTAATTCTTCTTCAGACAACACACTGTCTTTTAAATTGATTTCATTTTGAATACCAATTTCATAAGAATACCCATAAATTTTAGCTAATATAATTTCTCCTACTTCTGCAATGTCTGATTGTGGTGTGCCAGATAATGTATACAAGTCGTCTGCTATTTCATCCACAAAAGCATTTTTAAATAAATTCTTTTTCTTAATTCGATAAGAACTATTTTTAATGCTATTTAGAGAAGTTTGAGTCAAGCGATTACGTTCTTCATAGATTGATAAAGAACGATTCACTACTTGAAATGCGTCATTTAATACATTTCCCATAATTTCATAGACACCTTTTACACTTTCTTGACGAATACTCTCTCTAACTTCTTCAGCAATTTCTTCATCAAATAAATTTACATTCGCTATAACAGGAAATGCTTTCAAACTTGTTCGTAAATAAAAGCTTTCCTCATATTTTTCCTGTGTAGGGATTCGACTCATAATACTTCTTTGAATCGCTTCTTTGTTCAAAGCTCCCATTTGTTCTAAACTATTTTGCAATGAGTCCTCAAAGATTCGAATAAGTTGAATCCAATTGGCTAAGATATTATCTCTTACTTCAAAATACTCAACTCTTGCTTCTTTTACATACTTTGAAAAATCCTTATAAATATCAATTGGCAAATATTCATTGTCATATCCAATCGCTAAAGTTGCTTTCATCTTTCTAACCTTCGCCTCAATACTTCTTAACTTTTTCTCATAATCATTTGGAATAAAATTCAATCTTCCATTTCGAATGTAATTCTTAAAGAAAGAATCCAACTCTTCAGATTGACTCACATCGACTCCAAACAATCCTGGTGTAACCTCTACATAGTTGCGTAATCTACCAACATGAACTTTTACTAAAACACCTTGTTTTTGTAAATACTCATCTACATTTTCAACGGTAACATTTACACCATCTTCTTGTAATCCTTGCAAAATCTCTTCTGTTTGTTTTGCATCAACTGTTTTCATCATGAACACTCCTTATAATTTTAAAATACCTGTTCGAAAATCAAAAGTTATGAAGACAACTTCATTCTAACTCACAATCTATTAAATGTCAAAATTTTACATTTAGTTGTTGATTGAAGTTATTAAAGTACCTGTTTTATATATTCTCTTTATATTAAGTTTTTTTAATCATATATATTCCTGATATTTTTTTGCAAATAAAAAAAGCCCGCTTCTTCTTTGCTGACTTCACTCTTTTTCTATGTATTTTTAAGTTCTGCTTGTTGAATTACTACCTGTCTTATTTTTATTGTATATATCTTTAAAAGTTATATACTCCATCTTCAAAACGATTGAAAATAATATCAACCCATAACATTCAAGCACCACATTCTCTCTCGTTGTAAACAAGTCATAGATAATGATAACAATTCCCGTTAAAGGATACAATATAGGAACCACTTCAGAAACTTTGATATTTCCTTTTCTTTTCATGAAGTCCGCCCCCTTTTGGATGGTAATAAGACATTGAGCAGGAGCTTCAGAACCATTCGGCGTTCCGTCCATTCACTCCTGGCACCTTGTCATGACCTTATATCATATACATTCTATAATATTTATATTCTGTTTTTTATTTATCAAACAGTTCTACCACCTTATCTTTTGTTTTTGTCACCATATTTTCCGTTTCTTCCGTTGCTTTATCTGCGATATGTTGTGTATCAATTACTTCATTTTCTTCTCTTTTCTTTTCTAATTCACCTGAAACAGTATCTACTTTTTGAGAAGATTCTTTACTTAACCATTCATGTAAATTTAATTTTTCGTTTAAATCCTCTGGTCCCCAAATAAATCCTGCTCCGAATAAAACGATAATTGCTAAAAGAACTAAGGCTAATTTCGTGAATTCTTTCATGAAAAAGCTAAAGACAAAAAGAACAATAAGTGCAATTATAAAGACTACAAATGAATTCATTTTTTCACCCCCTTATTTCCTCATTTTTATAAATATCACTGGATTGATATAACGATAGAAAATCTTTAATATCTTGCATAATCTCATCCTGTCTTTCAGCATATTTTTTAGGAGGCTTTAATGCACATATCCTTTCGTAACTCGCTTCTACTTTTCGTATATTTAAATGGAACTCTGTTCTTTTTTCTTTTGTAGCCAAATCATTTCTACGAACTTGACTCATTCCATTTAAGGCACAATGAGAGATGGAAACTAAGTTGTTCAAATATTCCTCATTGCTTTCTTTTTCATATTCATCTGAAAAAAATCCTACAATCGAAAAATACGTTGGCGGGTTTTTGTCAAAAAATAAATTAAATAGAACTACCAAGTAAAATACAATTCCAAATCGGAATAACTTCTCATATAAAGGTATTGTTCCCTGAAAAGCCAGAAACATAAAAAAGAATGATAGTACATAAATAGCATGTTTGAAGATTTTTAAAATATGATGTTTTTTCATGAAGTCACCCCAATCGTTAATTTTTGCTTCTTTTAATGTACTGTATTTGTATAAAAAACATTCCGCAGGATAGAACTGATTACACGTTGACTATTGTCTATGAAATGAATATCCTTAAAGTATGGATTTTTTAATTCACAGAAAGGAGATGGTGATAATGAAATTACACAAAAGATGGTTGCTATGCGGTCTTTTGTCACTATGTACACTTCCTCAAACAATTCATGCAGAGGTCAATAAACCCGTGAAGCAAGAATCTGCTAAAGAAGAACCTGTTAATAATGTAGAAAAATCATTTACACAGAAACACACTTCTATAGAAGGTTGTGAAATTAGTGACGAAGGTAAAGATATTATTGAGAATTATATGGTTAAGAAATACATGCCCATTGAGGGATGCGAAGTTGTCCAATCACTTCCTGTTGAATGCGATATAAACCATGAAAAACCAAAGCCTGAACCACCGCCAGAGCCTACTCCAGAAGAAAAGCAAGCCATTGAACCACAACCAGAAAAGCAAACTGAAGATATTACTCAAAATACATCCGTTCAAAAACAAGACCAAGACATAGAAAAGAAAGAACAGCCAAAACAAAATAAGGAAGATGTTCCAGAAGAAAAACAGGTTTCTAAGAGTAATACGATTATAAATAAGGGTGCTTCTATTGAAATGACAGAAGAAGAGCGTTATTGGTTAGAAAAGTTAGTAGAAGCAGAAGCGGCCGATGAGCCTTATGAGGGGAAAGTTGCTGTTGCAACGACAATGGCTTATCGAATAGATGACAAAACTGAATTCCCTGATACTGTCATGGAGGTAATTAAAGCTCCAAAACAGTACTCTCCTTGGATGGATGGCTCTATTTACAAAAGAACACCAAGTGAAGAAACCAAAAAAGCTGTAACAGAAGTATTTGACAATGGTGTTAGAAACTTACCAGAAGGTACAGTGTATTTCTACGACCCACGATACGCTCCTCATAACTGGATGGAAAGAACCAGGGCTTATGTGACAACTATCGGAAACCATGTATTTTGTTCTATTAATGCAAAATGAAATATTTCTAAAATAAAAAGAGCTCGTATTTTACGAACTCTTTTTTATTATGCTCATTATGCAACAAGCTTTTTTTCCTGCACATGAACAATTTCTAAAACCTCTGGATTCTTATGGCAAATATACACGTCTCCCTGTGCCTTACTATAATATTTAATTATTTTATTTAGATTCTTGGTTACAACATCTTCAATTTGTCGTTGAATACAATCAGATTCGTATGTAATTCTGTCTTCAAAATCTAAAAAGAAAGATTCATTGCTATCTAATCGCAAATTCAACTCTCTATACAACTTTCTTACAGATGCTTCACCTTCTAAAACGTCCAAAATCACATCATTTACATTCATATAATCCGCAAAGTTGATTCCAACCTCTTTTCCTACCTTATCTAATAAATTCTGTACTTCCTCTTTTGATGTACTGTCAAAAACATCTTCTTCCTTTATAGCAACTGAATAAACAATAGCACCATAATGACTTGCTACTGAAAACTTTTCGGTCATATAAATACCATAACCTTCTGTTAGCTCATCTTCTCTATATACCGCTAATTCCTTACTAATTTTAAACTCATCAAATACACGATTTGAACAATGAAATAAAGTTACCATAATATAAACATCTCCTGTTTCATCTAATTTTTAAAATACCTGCTTTGTATAATCTATGTATTCTATGTGTTTGAATTAGAAGTTATAATGCCTTATGATTAATGTCAGAGATTCTGATGATTTTTTTGTGTTTTTATGTAAATGGAGTTAGTCAGTGATATGTAGCAGGAGTTGAAAGTATGACAAAAAAGGATATAACGGAAGAATTAATCAATATATGGAAAGTGGAGTATGAGGAAGGGTTATCACTTCGAAAAATTGGCGAAAAACATGGTGTGTCAAAAGCAACTGTAGGAAAGCATTTGACTGGAGTTGTTACATTTCGAGACAAGTCTCCTCATAAGAAATACGCAGATGAATGGTATGAACTTTATTTGTCAGGATGGAGCAAATCAGCTATTGCAAAGAAATACAATGTTTCTGCTGTTTCTGTTGGTAAAATCTTGCTTACCGAGAAAGGCGTAGAGAAACAGGGGCGTAAAAAAGAATTAATGCATTTATTACCTACTTTTAAATCTTTATATGAAGAAGGATATGACTTGACTTATATTAGTGATAAGACAGGTGTATCCAGACAAGCCATATTGAATTACTTAAATGACGCAGGAGTTGAAATCCGCTCATATAGTGAAACATCTCGAAAATATGAAGTCGATGAAGAGTTTTTTGAGAAAATCGACTCAGATTATAAATCCTATATATTAGGGTTAGTATTTAGCTCTGGCCACTTACTGGAGCATTACAATTCTTGTTCTCTAAACCTTGTTGTAAAAAAGGACAAGGTATCTATATTAGAAGAAATATTCAATGCTTTGACAAACAAAAAGACTGAGGAATTCCTTTATGTCTCGGTAGATAATTGCTATAAAGACCGCATTTGTTCTTTAAAAATATATAACGCTCTCAAGCATTTGGGATTAGATTTTAGAAGCAAGATGACATTCCCTACTATTGAAGAAAAATTTTCAGAGCATTTTCTAAAAGGTTATTTGAAAGGTGCTTCGAGCTTTGCATCAAAACGAGGATATTTGACCATCAATTCTGAGCCACACTTCTATGAAGCGTTAGTGGATTCCATCTCATCTATAATAGATATAGACAAGCAGTATCTTCGAAAACATAAATACGCAACAGCCAGTATTACTGTTTATCAGAAAGAATCCGTTAAGAAAGTAAAAAATTTCATTGATAGCTAATTTTCAATATAAAAAAGACTTCTTCTCCTAAAAAAAGAATGAAGTCTTTTTATTATACCGCTTCTTGTAATAGATTATTTGCTATTTCATTTACCTTTGCCTTGAACAGCTCTACATCTTTATTCGTTCCTGACATTTCAAATTTCATCAATACAGGAATACCATATTGTTTCGAAATCTTATCTGCACTTGCTCCAAACATATCTCCCCAATTCCGATTACCACTTGCTACTACCCCTACTAAATCCTTACTGTTATTCTTCAGAAAAGCTGATACCTCTTCTGGAACTGCACCAAATCCAGTTGTATAGGTAACAAGTACATATTTCTCGTTCACGCTTAATTCACTACTTATTTGGATAGATTCTATCCCTGTCTTTCCAATAAATCTTTTTACATTTCCTGTTTTAGATGCATACACAACCAACATTTGAATCGCCCCTTTAACCATTTTATATGAGGTAAATATACCTAATTTATAAATTCTTTTTATTCTACTTTTCTTTGTACTCTTTTATAAAAATCAGAGGTTTTTATTATAAATAAATTTTATCTACATAATATATAGAGGTTATATAAAACAGGTATTTATTTAAATGATTCAAAAAGGAGCGTTTTTCAATGAACAATTTATTCGTAAAAATGGAAGCAATCGTGAAGAGGGTAATGAAGTCTCATATGGATGATTTTGAGGTTCATGATAAACAAAGATTATCAAAGGCTTTTGAAGAAGGAGAACATGAATTCTACTGGATGTGTTCAATGTGTGCAACACATATCATTGCAGATGAAGATGTTAGTTGGTTAGAGGCTGTTCTTTATCAATACCGTGACAAACTTCAATCAAGTAAAGGGTTTTTATTTAAAATCAATACAAAAGAAGGAACACTTAAAAAAGTAAATTGGCGTAAAAAACCAGAATTACTAAAAATGATGGAGATGTAATTAGTACAACTCATTAAAAAAAGCAGGTCATGATAATCATAACTTGCTTTTTTTATGCCTTATTCTGACTTTGGCATTCGAATACCTTCAATTAACAGTACGATTGCGGTAATCAGATGTAATAGCCATCCTAAGAATGGGATTGCTCCTACAACAGATGCGATAATCCCTACCACGTTTCCTCCAATTGAAACCCCTTCTTTTTTGCACATAACAATGGTTGCAATGTGTAAACAGAGTGAAACGAATAGTGGTATCCATAAGAAACTTAATATAAACGTTCCCCCTATAATAGGAATTGCGAAAAATGCCTCTACTCCAAATGTAACCCACTTCAATGTTGTTGTAACAGGTGATTTCCTCATAGTATCCCTTCCCTTCTATAATACTTTCTTTTTATTATAGAAAGAATCTAAGGGTCTATAATGAATCCTCTACCTTATATCTATGAATAAGCATCTACAAAGTAGCATTCATTATTTATACTGCATTCAATAAACTTGCTTCATACATTTTGATATTTTGCTTATAAAACTCCGCTTTATCTAAACAAGCTTGATATAACGCTTGTTCTTTCTCTAATTTCATGCGAACAACACTTTCATTGGCTTGGTTATGCAGTGCAACATTATCAATCTGCAAAATCTCATATTCTTTTATACTTCCCGTTTCTTTTTCATAAGAAAATTTTAGTGCTTTAAAGAAGCGTAGTAAATTCACAAATCTATTTGGTGTTGGTTTTTCATCTAACCTTTTTAATAGTTTCATAAATGTTTTCTTTTTATTTTTAGAAGTAATCACATACGAAAGCAATTGAATAAACGGCTGTTCAGCGACTCCTACCTCCATCCAATTACTATCTCTTGAATCCTCTGTTTCCACTAATACATACAGTGTAGAGGGAGCAATAAATGGGAATTTGTTTGGGCTTCTCTTATATTCTGAATTTGCTCTATAAGCTGTTGTCGTATATCCACGTTTACTTAGTTCAAAAATAGACTTTCTGAACACCTGGTAAAAATACCTTCCTAATTCTTTCATCGTATCGGCCTACCTTCTATATTTCAAAATTTAATTTTGTATTTTACATAAATTATATGATAATATATTAACTATAGTCAACAAAACTAAAAGGAGTGTTATGATGAATTTTAAAAAAATGATTATTTATGCCTTTTCAATCAGCACTTTACTTATCATGAACGGATGTGACTCTACCACCGTTAAAAAAGAAAATGAAAAGCCTATTGAAGAAAAAAAAGATATTACATATCAAAAGTTTGAAAATATTTCACCCACAGTTACAAAATCTATATTAGATAGTATTGCTATAGGGGAAACAAAGGAAATTCCTGATGTGAAAAATGCATCTGTAATTGTGAATGCCGACAACATCAAAACATACGCATTCTTAATACCTTACGATTTTTCAGGAGAAGCAAAGAAAACAGATTTTGCAAAAGGAAAACATTATACTGAATTAACCGTAAATGATTACAATGCATTTATTGACATTCTCGTTTCAGAGGAAGTAAATACAAGAAAACTTTTAATCAAGAGAATAGAAGAATCTCGTTATTTCATTCAATATTTAGTTCCTGAAAAAGATGAAAAACCGCTCGCATATACACAAACCACAAAATACGATAAAGAAATTCCAGGGGGATATTTGAGACACCCCAAAACCGAACACTATGCAATTAATAAATACACATTAATTTAGGAAGGAAAGAATTTATTATGAAAAAATCCTTATTTTTAGCCTTTTCAACTTTATCTCTACTACTCATTAGTGGGTGTGGAAGCGACAATAATTTGTCAAAAGATGCAGAAAAGGAAATAAATAATTACACAAAATACGATAAGATGACTCGTGCATTAACAGGAAAAGTTTTAGACACGATTCCTAAAGGAAAAGAGAGGGTTTATACAGATATTAAGCACTCTTATATTATTACGGATAATAATCATAGAAAAACTTATCAATTTTTAGTCCCTTATGAATTAACAAATGATACAAAGAATACAGATAATGACAAATACAAGCATTATGGGTATCTTACTTTTGATGAAGAGGACAATTTGATTGATATCTGTAGTTCACCTGATGTAAAAGAAAAACAACTAATCATTAAACACTTAGAAAATGATGATTACTCCATTCGTTATATTCTTCCAGAGAATAATCAACAACAGGTAGCATTTAGTGAAAGTAATACTGTTGAGTATACAAGTGGAAAAAACTCAAGAGGTACTATCACCCATACAAATCTATAATAAAAAGCTACAGGGCAGACTCTTTTTTTTGAGTCTGTCTTTTATATTTCCTTATACAAATACATAAAATTTGTAGAACTTATAAAACAGGTAATCAAAAAGATTATATAAAAAAGGGGTCTTTTCTATGAATTATGTATTTAATCATGTTTTTCAAACCTATAAAACAGGACTGTTATCATTACAACCATTAACAGAAGACAACATGCATAAAGAAGTATTTGAATTTATTAAAACAAGACTTGTAGAATCAGTTACAAAAGAAAATATTTCTATTATTTATTTAGATGGGAAATTCATTGGTTTTCTTCAGCTCAATCCATTTTCTGCGAAAAAATTCCAGAAAGATTATGGGGACAAAGACTATCCGTTTGAATTATCTCATATTAAAGAAGGAGAAGAACATACTGTAGTAATTGAGAATTTATTTATATCAAGTAAACATCAAGGAAAATATATTGGGCAATCCATAGTCCGTTTTCTACAAGATGTACTTGAAGATAAAACATTATTACTTTATTCCCTGGCTGAAGCAGAAGAGTTTTGGATGAATATGGGCTTTCAAGACAATGGGGATTATGTGTATTCATGGTTAAAAGAAAATACATTAAGGAAAACTGCATAACAACCAAAAAACAGCAGAACAATTTCTGCTGTTTTTCATTTTACGAATTCTTTCTTTTTGTTCTTCTAACTCTTCTTCTTTGTTTTCTAACTTCACACCCTCTATAGACTCATAATTCATGATAGTTTCCTTTTCTTCTTCAAAAGCCAATTCTCGAATTAATTCTTCTTGTTCTTTTGTATACTTTTTCATATGAATAAAACTCCCTTTTTATAAAATTTATTGAAATACTTGTTTTCTACACTCTCTACATTGTAGATGATAAACATAAGATTATAACTATCCATTCAAAACAAAAAGAACTTACTGGAATTAATTACAGTAAGTTCTTTTATAAATCTCTATGATTAGAATTTCATTGATTCTATTCCTTTTCTACTCTCTTGCATGACCCCCATAGCTTCATAAAAGCTATTTACTACACTTTCTGCGGAACTTCCATGATTCTCGATGAACTGTAGATAATCATCATTATCCCAACATTCAACCATCATATCTCCTCCGTTATTATAGTTATTCATTGCAATCTTCTTCAGCTTTTCAATCAATTCAACATGTTTATTCATCGTGAAATACGCTCCTCTAATCTATTTATTTCTATCAAAAAACATTTCTACTTGTTCACATTATCTAACTTCCAAAAATGGAATACTGCTAATTGCTCCTGCCTTTAAGCTCGCCCACATGTCATCAAATTCAGATTCGCTTACAAAACCATTATGACTATTTCTCAATACCACTTCTTTTAATTTTGACTCATCTAAGACACCTTCAGCATCATAAATACAATCATTACCTGGTTCCATTAAGCCAAAATGATAAGAAAATGCTTCGTTAATGGTTAGAACACCATTATTAAGTTCAAAAGAGCTTTCTTTGACATCACTATATGCCATTGATTCAGGGTCTTTATTTGACAACCATAAAATCATTAATTCATTATCTTTATGATTAACACCTAACTTAATTAGTGATTTTCTACCTTGTTTATCTTTTGTTTGAAACCATTTTCCTTCCTTGACTTCTTTTAAGAATTCTTGCTTATGTACCATTCCTAAAATCTCTTTTATTTGATTATATCCTGCTTCTACTTCTGCTCTTTGCTCATCTGTAATATCAGCCTCTATATAATGTTCAAACACATAATCCAGTATATATTGTAATTCTTTACTATCTTTTTTCATGTTATAAAAACTCCTTTTTTATCTTAATGATACCATTTTTATTATTTCTCTGTACCTTCATTATTTCCATTAAATTTCCAACTCTGAAATCCATTGCATTATTCTACTTTCAATTAACTCAAATGTTTCAAATTCTTCAATCTTATTATTTTCAATAAATGCATATACATGAACCTTTTCATTATACTTTACAAATCTAAACCAAGATTTTTTCTTTAATGTGATAGGCCCAAATAATTCTAAAGTACTTCTATCTTCTTTTAATCTTTTTAATTCAGTTAATAAATATAAACCAATTGATAATTCATCATATGTAACACTCCGAGCTGTATTGTCTTCTGAAACAAAATGAAATCCTGGGTTAGAAGAATTCACTTTTACCTCAATCCCCATTTCTTTTGCAGTAGTTATAACCTTTTCTAAATCAAACATTTTATTATCCATTGAATAAAACTCCCCTTTATCATTTTATTGATATGTTCAATACCTTTTTTATAATTAATCTATATATTTTAGATAACAAATGAATATGCTATAACTACTTAATAGCAAATTAAAAAACTTACTGAATAACAATAAGCTTTTTAAATGATACATATCCTATTTCTTCTCCCATGCAGAGTATAAATGTATATCACCATTCATATCTCGAAAAACAGGACATCCATCTGAATCTGTACCTGCAAAGCCAGAATAAACGATTCCGATAGAATCTAAGCCTTTTCGCAACTCTTGTTTTACTACCAAAATATCACCTTTTTTTATTTTCCCATGCTTTTAACATTATTATTTCCTCCATTCACCTTATATAATTACTTCCCGTATTTCTCTAATATAACACGTTCTGCATACCTTGATACATACCCTAATTCTTCATGTGACTGTATATCTACTTGATTAGCCCAATCAACAGCAATTTCTATCCAGTATCTATATCCTACATCCAAATCCTCTGTATATTTCTCAGCTAATTGACTTTCAAAAAGCCCCCAAATATATGCAACTTTTGAAACTGCTTCATTTCCAATATTCAACTCATTGTACTTCATTTTAAGCCATCTCCTATACAATAAATTTTATAAAATACCTGTTTTTTAGATTCAAATTATTATATACAAAAAAAGAACCGTATATAGCGGTTCTTCCAGTAAGAATAACATGAAGTTCTTATAGAATTTCAATCTCGTATTGCAAAATCTTAATAACATTAAGTTTTCATTCAGTTAAACAACTTCTACTTTCGAGAATGTGCATTTTAATAACAACAAGTTCTTTATAAACTGGTAGCCAACCTTATCAGTTGTGTAATCGCCAAGAGCTTTAATAACACATAGTTCTTTATAAACCGAACTGGCTACAGCTGCTTACGCTGACAGTATTGTGTTTTAATAACACTTAGTTCTTTATAAACCCTATCATAAATCCATTGATAGCAAGCTTCTTCAGTATCCATTTGCAGTGAACCCTTAGTTATGTTTTTACAAAAACACGAAAAAGACTTAAGAATCCTTATGTATCAAGGATTCTTTTACTTTTAGTCTATTTTTTTGATTCACTGCATTTTTAGTTATGCAGGGAATGGGTAATTATCTCTCTTTTGAGTTTCGCCAAATAACATATCAATAAATGTGTTTACCAGATATGTATCAATTGGAGAACCTGCTGATTGTGGATGTCCTCCCCCTCGGAATACATGAGCTACTTCATTTCCAATATGAATATCATCCTTTACTCCTCGATAACTAATTGTGCGAGATGGATTAATAATGACAATGAAGTCTAAGTGAGGATTTCTTTCAGCCAAAACATTCCCTAATTCAGAATGATATTGCTCTGCAAAAACAACTCCTGCTTTACGACCTAAAATCTCTTTTTCAATGATGTTTTTTTCTTTACCATTGATATAATTATTAATTCTCTTTTCTTCTACTTCCACGATAGATAATTCTAATTCATTAAAGGTGTAAGAAATTTTTAATTTTTGCAATACCAATTCCTCAAATTTTTTTCGACCATACAAATAAAGCAATATATTCCACTGATTTGGTTCTTTATCGCTGTATACTTTATGCCACTCCCAGGTATCATATCTCCGAACAGACTCTACAAAATCCACAATAGCATGTTCATTACCATTGAATTGGACATCTTGATCTAATAAATATTCAAACAATAAGGATGTAGCAGATGTTTTCATACTATTTCTTTCATTAAAAGCAATTATTTTTTCTGACACAATATTTACCCATTCATATTCTAAAATCCAAGGCCTTTTTTCAGTTGCATGATGGTCAATATAAATTACAACAACTTCTTTATTCTTATGTAATTCATCTAATAATTTACAATTTTCTTCGCTAATAAAAATATCTGTAATGAGAATGACATCATACTTTTTATACGAGTTTCGTTTAATAAATTCGTACACTTCCTCATCTACTCGTTTATAATCCAAATAACGAACATTCCAGTGATTAAAGGCTAATTTTGTTAAAACACCACATCCTACCCCATCATAATCGTTATGAGAAAAATGTTTTACTCGTAAAGTATTTAATGGACGACTTGGTAATTTTGGAAACATAATATGCACTTCCTATCTTATTATTTTGTATTTTTCTAAAATGAATTCCTATTATTCAAGTTTAATTTTTTAATTTATTAATAATATGTTGAAATACACTTTAATCAAAGTTTATTATCTTTATTGACTAAAGTCAATAATATATATAAATTATACAGATATCCAAATGGATATTTAACAACTTCATTTACTTTTGCCATTTTCTATTTGAATCAATCGGTGAAATCTTTTCATATCCATTCCCTAAATCATTTGTTTTAAGATTATTTCGCAAGTCAATTGAGCCTGAAGCTATTAATCTATCTTCATAGCACTTAAAACAAAAAGGATTAGCTAAATACCCTTTACCTGTCATATCCATTTTCCTATTACAACATTTACATTTATAGACCTGCTTCTTGAATGATGTTGGGTTCATAACTTTTTTCTCCTATAAATAAATTATCTATATCAATCATGCTTAATTCCTGCTCTACGAAAATAATGAATTTCTTTAAATCTTCAATACAAACTCCAGGCATTTCTCTTTCAAAATGCCCATAGTCATAAGAATCTTCTGCTTCCATATATACAATTAGTCTTTTCTTTGTAATATGAACATGTACACAATGGTTTCCTTTACTGGCTGAGTACTTTTTACTCCATTCAATCTCTTGATGAACGTTATAAGCAGGAAACCCTAAGGAATATCCTTGATTCTTTAAAAATCCATCTATTTTATCAGAGATAATTACTTTCATTTCACTACTCTCCAATTCTCTGCAAGGTACAAATAACCACGACCAATACCTGCATCAATAGGATTTGCTTCAAAATCATTTGACCCATTTTTTAATTTAGATACTCTCATTAATTTTTCAGTATCTAAATCTTCAATTAAAACACCAATCTGAATTATGTTCATCGCTTCTCTTATTTTCTCAGCATTTTTTCTTATCTCTTTCGCTCTTAACTCTAATTCTTCTGCTTCTTTTATCCATCTTTTATACATTTCCACCTTGCACACTCCTATTTATACGTATTAAATGAACCCTATAGATAAGTTCATAGGGTTCTCTTTACAATCCTTTTATCACGCTTCTTCAAAGTTAAGTGATTTATAATATTTGTGAGACTTATCAATCTTTTCCCTCTCCTTACTGTCTACTTAATATATTACTGGCAAAATTCAAAAACTCTGCATAATAAGGAAGTTCATGTCTCTGTTCGATTTCGGAAGACTAATTCACAAGTATCTTCGTCAATGACTTCTAATCTTAATTGTGGTGTACTCCATGCATTTGTATAATCAGTGAAATATTCTGTGACACAACTTAATTTTGAAAGTGTTAAACCTGAATTTAACCAAAACTTCCCGTTCTTTTTCTTTCTTACATTAGTCACATAATCACTTAATACATCATGACTATTCATGATAGATTCTAAGAAAGATAACATTTCATCAATATCATTCATAGACTCTTCTTCTGTTGCGTATTCGTCAACAGAATATAATTTCATAAATGGTCCTTCTTCTTTTACTTCTACCTTTTTAGATGTAACTTGCTCTTTCAGCTTATCAAAATCTGCAATTACTGTTAGAGGTACTTCATTCACTATTACTTTGATATCCATTTTTATAACCACCTTTTATAATTCGTATTCTGCTTTTAGTTCTCTTAATGCTTGAATCATCATGGAAAAAGTTTCTCCCATTCGAGAAGGCTTGCATAAAATCATTTTGTTAAGTTCCTGCTTAATATATTTCTTTTTTTCCTCATAATCTCTTTTGTTATTCAGAACATCTATATCAAACTGCTCTGGATGAAATTCATACTTACTGGAACCCATCATTGAAGGTTTTCTCATGTCATACACACCCTTTTATTGATTCAATCTTTTTACGGTTTCTTTTACTTTCTCCCATAATGTAGATAAATCATCAGTATCAGCTACTTCACCAACACCATACTTAACTAAAAATTCTTTTAATCTCTTTGATGTACAAGCCTTCGATACTTGTTTGTCCATAGATTCTTGGTTTCTATAACTTCTGTACCCCATAAATTTAATGGCAAACCAAGCATAATTATAATCACCTAATTCATGTAATTGCTCAATTGTAATATTTTTCATCGTACATCCTCTTTCCTTACACAGCTTTTTTAATTTGCTCCCATTTATTTTTTCCTGTTTCGATATTAAAGATTAATTTCTTAACAATCTCCTTTTGCATTGTAATAGAAACATAATCTTTAGCGTCCATAGATTGCCCTTTATCAGCCAGCTCATTTAATTCAATTAATTTTGCACCCAATTCATCTACGGACATTTTATCTAATTCTGATTCTTCCATCATATATGGTCTTATCATTTCCTTTGTAGGAAAAGCATACGTAATGGCATTTACTTGTTCTTCTGTTAAAGAATCATCTGGTTCTAAAGACCACAACCCATCCGTCTGCCACACTGATAACAAGCTCACTTCCCAAGCTCCAAATTCATTTTGTTTATTTAAATAGCCATTTAGAATTGTATATTTTAGATTGTCTTTTTCGGAAATACAGATATATCCGTCTTTCATTAATTCGTATGCAACAATAAAAGAAAAACGTGTTAAATCAGGATGACTCAACAGTTGTTTGTTGACTTCAAAAATCTTTTTACCTATCAACGATGAATAAGACATTCCTACCACTCCTTGTTTTTCATTAACTATAGTCAATTATATAATCACATATATACTATAGTCAATTTAATTTCTCACAAAAAATAGACCTCATAATCTGAAGGTCTATTCTTATCCTTTAATTTTTACTTAATTTTTTAAGTTCCTTCACAACATCTACTGATAATGTTGCTAATTCTTCTAAAAGTGCAGATAATTCTTCTCCAGACATGTCTTTTCTTATCCCATATAACTCTAATAAATGTTGCACTCTTTTAACCAAAGCTAAATCTCTATTTTGCTTAACATAATTATTTTCTTTCACTCATAACACCTCTTTTCTATAACAAATAACTGCAAAAGATAGCTATCTTATTTTTTATTTTACTAAGATAGTTCCCTATAGACACAAAGCTATGATTTACATTCTCAGAATTTCTCTTTACATTCTTTTTAATTCTTTCAGTCTTTCTATCTCAGCATTTTTTTTATTGATTTCAATGATTGATAATCTTTTTTCTTCTTCTAAGTCTTCTGTTAAATCTCTCGCTTTAACACCCCAAATAAGATAACCAAAAATGAATCCCATTAATAACGAAGCAATACAACATCCTGCCATGACAAAAATAGCAATATTCGGATTCATATACATCTCCTCCTTTCGTTTCGAACTACAGTATTATAGTATAAAAGTTATTAACTATAGTCAATTTGATTAGAGGATTATACTTTACAAGAATCTACTCATAGATACAAAGTTTTTAGCCTTCATACAAATTAGTTTTTATTATTCTTTTACACAATTTGACGGATTTTGAACTTATTCATACAATGAATTTATGACTATGACTTGGAGATGATTACATGCACATAAATTTAAATGATGGAACAAATCCCTTATTAAAAGATTATTATTATATGCAACGAAATAAACTTGATATCGACTTCATTATGTTCATTGCCTTAGCATCTGCTCCCAATGCTCATTCCCTTATTCATTCAAAATATAAAGAAAATGAATGGGAATATTATCAGGCATATAAGGAGAGTCCCTATTCAAAAGAACCATTATTAAAGATATATCTTATTGAAACGGAAACTGTATTACGAAAGCTTATCGGGATATATGCCTACTGTAAAAATGACAATCGAAACATTCCTGAAGAAAGAAAGATGGAACCTATCTTATCAATTATAAAGAAGGGGCATAGTAGAGCTTACCGATTTGTGAACGAAAGGTCTGAATTCAACCTTATGGATTACACAGATTACCTTACGAAAAAAAACGGAGGTAAAAATCCGCACACTGTTGAATTCATTTATTCTGTTGCCATTTGTATTTATTTAGCATCCGTATGGAAAAAGCGAGCTTTGATACCTGAGGAATTCTTAAGTACATATGATGAAATGTTAAACAGCCCTCATTCTTATCAGTCAAAAAAATTCTTTTTAGCAAAGAATAAAACGGGCGTAAAAGAATGCATGGAGGAATTTGGAACAACAAAAATAGATGCCAATCAATCTTTATTCCACTGGTTGACAGTAAACTATCTGCAAAGAATAAGTGAAAAAGAAGGAAAAGTTTTACCTAAAAAAGAAGAAGAAATGAACTCTTATTTTATGTTACTGGGTAACTGGATAGAGACATTAGATTTAGACCCTGTAGAAATACAAAACAAAGTTTTTTTCTCAAGAGAAGAAATGGAGTTAATATTCCAAGAGGTATTAATTGCAGACATAGAAAACGAGAATATTTTCAATAAATTTGAATTATTAATACCTACATACCTCTACATGATGGCTATGGCAAAAATGTATAAGGACCTTAAAAAACTGTATTTAGAAGATAAGCAAGAGGAAACATACCTTGCCAATAAGATAAAAGAGAAAAAGTTAAAAGACAAAGAAGAATCTTTAAAAAAACTAAAGAAAACAACCGAATTAAAATCAAAAGAAGAAAAAGAAAAAAGATTAGCTTTGGAAAAGAAAGTAAAAGAATTAGAAAAGACATGTACTCGATTAGAATCAGAAGTAACAACACTTTCTACAGAAAAAAAAGAACTCTCTTCTTT
Organism: Bacillus sp. NPDC094106; assembly: GCF_044764345.1. Taxonomy (NCBI): domain Bacteria; kingdom Bacillati; phylum Bacillota; class Bacilli; order Caryophanales; family Bacillaceae; genus Bacillus; species Bacillus sp. NPDC094106. The sequence goes on from NZ_JBIWHY010000006.1 coordinate 264,259, forward strand.
AAGAAGCTTTATTTACAGAATGAATGTGGAAGTTACTCAAGACAGTACATCTATTGATGAAATGCTTTCTTCATTAAATAAGTATAAAATAGCAGTATTTGGCGGTCATCAAAATTGGCAATTAAAATTAAAAGAATCCTTGGCAAATATTCGTGTAATAGATGTAGATAGCCTTAATAAAAGCGTAGCCTTTATTAAAAATATGGATTATGTATTTGTAAATACTCACTATTTCAACCATTCTTTCTATGAAAAGATAATGAATGAAGTAAACAAAACAAATGCACAGCTTATATATCTTAATCGAACAACAAATACACAAATGACAATTGAAGAAATGTATTCCTATATAAAATAAAGAAAAGCTGTAGCATTTTGCTACAGCTCTTTTTGTGTTGATTCTTGATGTAAGGTTGACCATGGCTTCGCATCAACCATGTAGTTAGTATACTCATTTCCATTAAGGATATACCCATTAAATAAAAACATATTAAAAATCTGTTTTTATTTCTATTACTTTATATGGATTTCTGCCATTCTCACTTTCTAATTCGTATAGTTTCAACACTTCTTTTATTGTTTCTTCTTTTGATATTCGTACATTTTCTTCCAGACAAACAAAATTGCCTGAAAACCTATATATCTTGTCATCTTTATCATAAATATACATCGTTGCCTCATCTTCTTCAAACTCATCATCTGCCATATATACATACGTCATCTGAGGTGTAAAGTGAATTAAAAAGTAAAACGTCTCACACTCTATATCTTCCTTTTTCTCTTCAATCACTACACGTTGATTCACACCCAATGAATATTTTTCTTTCTTTGTCTCTTTCTTTTTAAACGGCCACATTAATTTCCACTCACCTTCTGATGTTTACTATAGTCAATAGTAACATGGTTATTATCTTCTATCAACCACACTTACCATATTTATTATTTATGGATAGTTCTCTTTTACAGTATAACGGAGTATCATCAATATTTTATAAAATACAGGAGTTATTGCTATGTTTTTATCAACAAAACTCTGGATAATTATAATAATAAACAAACCAAAATTTAAAAAGGCTATTAATAAATAATAGCCTTTTTGTCTTATCTTCTAAAGAAAGTAATGTTCTCATCTAATATGATTTAATAATTGATAAGCAAATTCAACTCTATCTTTAGATTCTTCTTTTCTTAAATAAGAAACATCTAAGTCACCAAGTCTAACTCTATCTAAGGCATCACAATCTTTAAAGCTCTCATACAGATTCCAAGCCATTTCTTTATTCTCATTTGAAATCGATTTAGATTTCTTCAAGTGCTTTTTCGCTAATTTATCATCTTTACAATGATACTCAATAATAAACTTAATAATTTCTATACTTTCATCTGTTAGAAATTCAATATCATAGTCCATACGCCCCTCCGTTCGAGGTGTAACATAATTTATACCAACAAAAGGAAATCTACCTGCAATTAATTCATCATGTTTTTCCAAACTCCACTCACCATGTTTTGTACAATGACCATCATGGGTTCTACCAATATCATGAAAGACAGCTACATTTGCTAAAATTGCTCTTTCCACACTTGATAATTTCAATGTACGAGATAAAGACAATGTGTGAAGTAACACTCGTTTCACATGCAATGGACCATGAACACTTGATGGGTTATGATAATATTCATCCAATACAAAAGTGTCTCTATATGTACCAAATTCGTCAACATATCCTTCATCTTCTAATAAATTCAATTCTTTCATCACATCAAATCCTTTTTGCTCTGTAACTTCAGTTATGTTCATAACATCGTTAGGATAAACAAGGATTTCAGATTCATCTCTGTCTTCTATAAAATCAATAACTTTTCTTTTTAATACCTGTCCTTTATAAATCGTACCTTTTACTGCAAATTTTCTCGCTACATGGATATCAGTAGTCCAACTCATTGCCGACTCATGTGAAATCGAAAATGTTCCTTCTCCTCTATATATAGTGAGAAAATCATTGTTGCTTAACGAATCTAATTTTACCATTAAATCCTTCTTAAATTCTTCTGTTTGACAAGCTATTGCTTCTTCTATAACTTCTTTCTTAATGACCTTATGGCTATAACTTATATAAATATATATTTCCCGAAATAATTTATATCTCTCTTCACAAGGTACATCTCGATATATCTCGTTTAAAACATATGGCTTCAAGAAATCTTCTGTAAAAGAAAACACCTTATAAAAATCTTTTGTTTCATAAGCCTTTTTCACTAAATCTTCTTTTGCTTTAATCCGCTTATCTATTTCAAACATTTCAAATGCTTGTTTACTGATTTGAAAAACAGAAACAAACACAATGCCATCCCAATACCAAAATGGATTTGAAATGTTATTACAAACATACATCTTTTCAGGATTAATACCAAACTCACTACAGATTTGAACGGCATCTTCATATAAAGGAACTTCGACCTTTACAATTTTTTGCACCTTGTTTTTATCTTCTATGGATTGAATCGTTTTTAATGAAATAAAATCCTTTTCAATTTTTGTAGAATTAATACTTTTTTTAACGAACTTCCCGAAAGAATTCTCCTTCCTCAAGCGTGTGAAGGGCGTAGTCCAACGGTAGGTGGGAGATGAATTTCGGTTGTACATCGTACAACATGGTTCATATATTTGTTTGTTAACACTATATCGTAAAATATTATTTACTTATTAATATTAATTTGTTATATTTGTATGAGGGAGGAGGTCTTTTTATTATGATACGGGCGAAAAAAGTGTATATTTCAGCTACTAAAGATATGATGCAACGTTTATTTGATGTAAATCGTATATCTGCTATTGTTTGGAATGATTGTTTACAAATTGCGAAACAACATTCTCTTTCTCAAAATGGGAAATGGATAGGCAAAACACAATTACAAAAAGAGATAAAAGGAAAATATGATTTGCATTCGCAATCTATACAAGCGGTAGCTCATAAATATTTATTTGCCAGAGATGCTACGCATCAAGCGATAAAAAAAGGCATCAAAACCGCTTGTTATCCCTATAAAAAGAAAAAACATTTCAATACGAAATGGGTAGACAAAGGATTTCGTATTCATACAAATGGTAAAGTAGAACTCTCTATGGGACGAGGAAGAAATCCTATTGTTGTACATATCAATCCATCCACATTACCAAAAGGAGATATTAAAGAAATCGAATGCTGTTACGATAATGGTCTCTACTTCGCTATTTCTTTTGAGGATGGTATTTCTCCCATAGAGAATGAAGGGATTCGCTCCGTAGGAGTGGATTTAGGAGAAATTCATT